>CACBQF010000035.1 GCA_902541315.1 uncultured Pelagibacteraceae bacterium | reverse complement strand
GAACATGTTTTAGAATTAGTTCTATTATTGATGTATTTAATTTCTATATTTTTATTTTTATTCTCGATAATTGATCGAACAATCATTCTTCCAATTCTACCCATTCCATTTATTCCAACTTTGACTGTCATAATTTTTTTTTTATTTTTTTTACGATAATCTCTGAGTTTAATCCAAAGTGATTATATATATCTTTATAAGGCGCACTTTTTCCAAAATCATCAATTCCAAAATTAAGTCCTTTGCTGCCAGTATATTTTTTCCAATAACCAGTTTCAGAGGCTTCTATAGAAATTACAAGCTTAGTTTCATTTAAAATTTTATTTTTGAAGACTTTACTTTGTTGATCAAATAATTCCTGGCAAGGCATTGATATTACTTTTGAGTAAATGCCATCTGTGGCTAATTTATGACTAACTTCTATTGCAAGACTAGTTTCAGATCCTGTTGCTATAATAGTTGCACTTATTCTATTACTTGTTCTTAAAATTTCATAAGCGCCAGCTAAAGACAAATTTTTTGATGATTTTTTTGTACGAACTGGATTTAAGCTTTGTCTTGTTAGGGCTATTACGCTTGGAGAACTTTTGCTATTCAACGCCAATTGCCAACATTCAAAAGTTTCTATTAAGTCAGAAGGTCTAAAAACATTTAAATTCGGTATTGATCGTAAACTTGTTAATTGTTCTATTGGTTGATGGGTTGGTCCATCTTCTCCAAGACCAATTGAGTCATGTGTAAAAACATAAATAATTTTTTGCTTCATCATAGCCGCCAGTCTTATTGATGGTTTACAGTAATCGCTAAATATTAAAAAAGTTCCACCATAAGGAACAAGCTCACTATGAAGTGAGATACCATTCATAATACCACACATTGCATGTTCTCTCACTCCAAAATGGATATAATTTCCGGAAAAATCATTTGATTGAATAATTTTATGATTTTTAGTTTTGGTATTATTTGATCCTGCTAAATCTGCTGATCCACCAATTAAGTTTGGAAGTTTGGACGCAATTTCCAAAAATTTTTCTGAACATTTTCTAGTTGCTATTGGTTGTAATTTTTTTAAGTAGTCTGATTTTGCTTTTTCTATCTCTGCATTGATAGTATTTTTATTAAATCTTATTGAAAATTTTTTTTTATTTCTATTAGCTTTAATTGATGCTTTTTTACCGATTGATCTCCATTGATCCATCAAGTTTTTTGGAATTTCAAAAGTATTGTGTGGCCAGTTTAATTTTTTTCTGACTAATCTTATTTCATCTTCACCTAATGGACTGCCATGAGATGAAGCTTTACCACCCTTATTTGGAGATCCGTATCCAATCGTTGTTTTACAAGAGATTGCTACAGGTTTTTTTGATTTTTGTGCTTTTTGAAGAGCCTTTCTTATTTCTTTAAAATTATGACCATCAATTTTTAAATAATCCCAACCATAGCTTTTGAATCTTTTTTCATGATCGTCTGAAACTGCTAAGTTTGTTGGACCATCAATTGAAATTGAATTATTATCAAAAAGTAAAATAAGATTTTTCAGTCTGAGGTGTCCTGCAAGACTTAGCGCCTCGTGGCTTATCCCTTCCATTAAACATCCATCTCCAGCTATTACATAAGTTTTGTGGTTAATAATTTTTTTTCCCACTTGCTTTTTTAAAATTTCTTCTGAGATTGCAAAACCTACTGCATTAGATATACCCTGTCCTAATGGACCTGTTGTAGTTTCAATCCCACTGTTAGGGTGATATTCAGGATGGCCAGCACAAATAGAGTCAAGTTGTCTAAAATTTTTAATATCATTTAAGGAAACACTTTTATAACCAGTTAGGTAAAGCAATGAATAAAGCAGCATAGAACCATGTCCTGCAGAAAGTACAAATCTATCTCTATTTATCCAGTTAGGATTACTTGGATTAAAATTTAAAAAATCTTTAAATAAAACAGTTACTGCATCAGCCATACCCATCGGCATTCCAGGGTGTCCTGAGTTTGCTTTTTGTACTGCATCAATAGATAAAAACCTGATACAATTAGCTAATTCCCTATATTGTGTACTCAAAATTATCCTGTCTAGACTAAGAAGATTCTATTTAATATTATAGTTGTTATATATGAATTTTTTTAGCGAAAAAGAAAAAAAATTAAATCAAGCATTAGCAAGTTTAAAAAAATTAAATCTTAATAATCCTGAATTAAAAAATAATATTGAAAATCTAACAAAACAAAAAAATCAATTAGAAATTGAAAAACAGGAATTAGAGAAAAAATACACATCTTTAAATGTTGA
>CACBQF010000034.1 GCA_902541315.1 uncultured Pelagibacteraceae bacterium | reverse complement strand
ATTTCGTCTCATTTTCAATTAAATCTTCATTGGTCAATAAAGGAATTAGCTGAATAGTTTTGTTGATAAACTCAGTGAGCTCTGTTTTTTGTTGTGAGTTAAGATCTTTAGAAAATTTGATTTCATTTAAAATTGCTTTAAGATTTTTATTTTCTTTCTTAATTTGAGCAGTACTTTTGAATTCTCGTTGCTCTATTGGAAATTGATATTTTAAACCTAATAAAGAATCGTTAACTTTTGCTACTTGGCAAAGTTCATTAGCTGATTTTGGGTAAAAACCTTTTGCAATATCCCAAGAATAGTAAAGCCATACCAATAATAGAAAGCTACTTCCGACTATAATCCAATGAGTACCACCTCTTGCCCTTTCAGGATTTCCAAAAACAGCATCAACTTTTTCAGTTTTGATTAATCTTCTTCCATAGAGAATACAACCAATGACTGCAAAAAAAATTAAAAAGGTGACTATTTGAGTTAACATTTAATTATCTTTCCCCATAATTTCTTCTTCCATATTCCAAATCATCTCTAATATTTCTTCACGTTTCGCGGAAAAATCTTTGTTCTTTTTAATCTCTCTTAGATCTTCTTTCAGTCCCATTGAGGCAAATGGAAGATTGTATTCTTTATGAATTCGCCCTGGTCGAGGTGCCATAACATATAATCTTTCACCAAGTAAAAGAGCTTCTTCGACTGAGTGGGTGATTAAAATAATTGTTTTCCCTGTCTCTTTCCAAATTTTTAAAACTAGAGACTGCATTTTTTCTCTTGTTAACGCATCAAGGGCTCCTAAAGGTTCATCCATTAAAATTAGGTCAGGATCATTAATCAAACATCTTGCAAGAGCAACTCTTTGCTGCATACCACCAGAAAGTTGATAGGTTGGAGTATTACCAAAACCTTTTAAGCCAACTATTTCTAACCATTCATCAACTTTTTTTTGAGTTTCAATTGGATCTTTTTTTTTCATTCTTAAACCAAAGTTGACATTTTCTGCAACTGTTAACCATTCGAACAATGCACCTTGCTGAAAAACCATACCTCTCTCTACACCTGGTCCATCAATCTCTTTACTATTTAAAGTAATACTTCCGGAAGTTGGTCGAATAAATCCTGCGGTAATATTTAATAAGGTTGTTTTTCCACAACCTGATGGTCCAAGAACTGTTAAAAGCTCTCCTTTTTTAAGAGTAAAATTTAAATCTTTTAAAGCGTGAACAGTTTCTCCTTTCGGAGTTTTAAAAATCATATTAAGATTTTGAGAAACTAGATCACTCATCTGTTCACTTTATATTAGAATTTATAGTAAAAAAATAGGCACCAATTTAATAAAAAATTGGCGCCTATTTAAATTTTAATTACCTTAAAATTACAAAGGTAAGAAACTCGTATCTACGTTTCCTCTTGGTGTTCCCATTCCTTTTAGGAATGCATCAAGATTTCCACTTTCCATAGAACTTTTTGTTTCCTCTGGAGTTAGAAATTTGAAACCACTTAAAGTTTCTTTCATGTCAGGAATTTTCATTTCTGAAGCTTTTGACATTGCATTCATATCGCTTTTTCCAGCTCTATATCTTGCATTGGCTTCATGAGTTACTTCGATGAAAGTTCTCAACATTCCTGGATTTTCCTTCATAAACTTTGTAGTTACAGAAGTAATATCAATCCCTAGGATACCTGCATCTCTAGCTTCTTGAACTGTTAGTAATCTAGATCCAACTGCAGTAGCAGCTTTAATAGAATTACCACCAAATAAACATGACATTACAACATCACCGCTTACTAAAGCAGCAGCACCTTCTTCAGGGTCCATTTGAATGATATCCATTTTTTTTCTATCTGCTCCAACAACTTTCATACTTTCATCAAAAACATATTCCGCCATTGTACCAAGTGGAACAGCAACTTTTTTACCTTCTAATTCAGTTGCGTTGGCTTTTGTAATTCCAGATGCATTAGATGTAACACAAGTTGTTCCTCCCATTCCGTATTCCATAGCAATATCAACTAATTTGATAGGTGCTTTAGATTTTACTGCGTTAATGAATGGAACTAAACCTTGAGAATAAGAAATATCTATATCTCCTGCTAACATCGCGTCAGTCATAGCACCACCATTAGTAAAGTTAGTCCACTTTACAGGAACCCCTAGAGCTTTTGCGAAGTTTTTCTTCATCATGTCCTCTAGATTTGGACTTGGCCACTCTAAGAAGTATGCGACTCTAACTTCATTAGCTGCTGAATTAGCAACTGATATTGAAAGATTTAGAGCTACAAAACATCCAAGAATAAAACTAATTATTTTTTTCATTTATGCCTCTTCTTTGTTTATTTATATGTTCCAATTTTAAGATTAATTTGACCTATATGTAAAACAAAAAAATGATCATTATAGTTACACAACTT
>CACBQF010000033.1 GCA_902541315.1 uncultured Pelagibacteraceae bacterium | reverse complement strand
AAAAGATCCATCTTTTTTTTTTACAATAAATCTTATTTTTTTATCAATAAGAGAAAATGCACTTTTTGCAAATAACAATCCTCCAATTATTGCATCTTCATTAGCTATTAATTTTGCTCTGATTATTTTGTTATTTTTAACAAGACTTGAAGTAATATCTCCTGAGGGATATAAATCTTCGTTTAGTGCGAGCTTAACAGTGTTTTTAATAAAATTTTCACTTAGTTTTATTTGAGACACAAAAAGTTATCTACCGATAGCAACCATTTTTTCTACAGACAATCTAGCCTTATCGATTGTCTCTTGATCCATAATAATTTCACCGGTTTCATTTTTTAAGCAGTCAAGTATTTTCGGTAGAGTTATTTTTTTCATATGAGGACACATATTGCATGGTCTTATAAACTCTACATTTGGATTCTCGACTTGAATATTATCACTCATAGAACATTCAGTAACCATCATTACTTTTTTAGGCTGGTTATCTTTCACATAATTAATCATTCCAGATGTAGATCCTGCAAAATCACTTGCTTTAATCACTTCTGGTGGACATTCTGGGTGTGCAATAATTTTTATTCCTGGATTATTTTTTCGGATATTAATAATTTCCTTCTCATTAAATTGATCATGCACAATACAAATTCCTTTCCAAGAAATTATTTCAACATCTGTTTGTGATGCAACATATTTTGCCAAATAATCATCAGGAAGAAAAATTACTTTTTTAACACCTAGTGATTTCACAATTTTGACTGCATTTGCAGATGTGCAACATACATCTGTCTCAGCTTTAACATCTGCAGAGGTGTTTACATAAGAAACTACTGGTACCCCTGGATATTTTTCTTTGAGTAATCTAACATCTTTACCAGTAATTGAAGAAGATAATGAGCATCCTGCCTTCATGTCTGGTAACAAAACTTTTTTATTTGGACTCATTAACTTTGCAGTTTCAGCCATAAAGTGAACACCCGCCATTACAATTATATCTGCAGAAGTTTTTGATGCCTCGACAGCTAATGCAAGAGAGTCAGCTGAAAAATCTGCTATCCCGTGGTAAATTTCTGGAGTTTGGTAATTATGGGCAAGAATAACTGCATTTTTTTCTTTTTTAAGTTTATTAATTTTATGTATATAAGGAGCATGCACAGACCATTCAATTTCAGGCATTACTTTTGATATTTTTTTATAAATAGGGTCGGTTGCTAGCTTTACTTCTTGGTTAAATTCCATAATAAAAATTTATCAATTTGAAACCTACTTGTCATTGATTTAATGTGGGTCATATTTGCGGCCATGCTGAAATTGGTAGACAGGCACGGTTGAGGGCCGTGTGGACCTAGTCCATGAGAGTTCGAGTCTCTCTGGCCGCACCAAAATGAATTTTTTATGGGAACTTTTTGCAAAAAAAATCCAAAATTTTAACCTAACTGTGCTCACAGTGTGCTCGTTTTGATATCCAATTTATCATGAATTAATTTTTTGTTGAATATGTTTTTAGACTCTTGGTTTATGATTTGTTAATCTTAATATATGTATAAATTAACATTCTTATTACTGATTTTAATTTTATTTAAACCGGAGAATGTCAAGTCAGAAGAAATTGCAAAGTTAGCAGACTCTAATTTAAAAATTACTTATCATGAAAATGCATATTACTTAAAAAATTGTGATTATCATGGAAAATTAGGTAGGCCATGTAAAAATTGGAATTTTAATTTGTATAGATATTCTACATACGCAGGTTTAAAAGCTAATGGAACATGTAACAGGGTAGGTAGTTATCAAAAATGTACCTGGTCTCAGAATGGTAAAAATTTTAAAATTAAATTACATAAAGAAAAAGGTTTTGGTGGTGGAATTGAGAGAAATATTTATGGAAAAATATCTGGAGACTTTATTAAAGGATCTATATCTGCTAAAAATAAAAACTACTCGTTTGAGGGTAAAATTTTTGCATCTAGCTATTTAACTCTTAATAAAAAAAATATTGATGAAAACAAAAAAGCTAATCAGGAATTAGAAAAAGAGAAACAAAAAATTGTTGAAGAAAAGAAAAAAATAGAGGAAGAAAAAAGAAAAATTGCAGAAGCTAAGAAAAAACAACAGGAAGAGGAAAATCAAAAAAAAGAAGCTAATGCTAAGCTTTATATAATCGGTTCTGGCACAGGTTTCTTTGTTAGTGCAGAAGGACACGTAGTTTCTAATGATCATGTAGTTGGTATTTGTAGACAAGTTGCATCAAAAATTGATGGTCAAATACAATATTTTAATATTATCAAAACTGATGAAATTAATGATCTTGGAATTGTCAAAGGAGATTATAAAAATCCTTCTTATTTAAGTATTAAAACTGATGGTGCTGAATATGGAGAAGATATTGTAGCGTTTGGCTATCCACTTTCAGATGATTTAAGTGATAGTGTTAAATTAACCAGAGGAATTGTTAGTTCATTAAGTGGTCCAGGGAACAATTATTCTGAAATTCAAATAGATGCAGCTATACAGCCAGGAAATAGTGGCGGGCCAGTTCTTAATATGGATGGGCAAGTTGTAGGAGTAGCATCTTCAGGATTAAATAAAATTGCAAAATTATTAGACGAAGATAGTCCTTATATTCCAGAAAATATTAATTTTGCAGTTGCAGCTCCAACTTTATCAAATTTTTTAAAAGCTAATGGAGTGAAAGTTTATAATAAGAAATTTGAGATAAATAATACTAAAGAACTTGCAAAAATAGGAAGACCTGCAACACTGCAGTTATTTTGTATGAACACTAAAGCAGTATTTGAAGAGTTAAAAAAAACAAAAAAACATTCAGA
>CACBQF010000032.1 GCA_902541315.1 uncultured Pelagibacteraceae bacterium | reverse complement strand
ATGATGCTTATGAAAAAAAAGGTGCAGCAGTCAAAAAAAGAGAAGATGTTCATAAAATGGCTGAGTCAAATAAAGCGTTCGCACATTTTAGGTGGTAAATAATATGGCAAGAACTCATACATTAAACAAATATAGAAATATTGGTATCATGGCACATATTGATGCTGGTAAAACAACTACGACTGAAAGAATTTTGTATTATACGGGTAAAAGCCACAAAATTGGTGAAGTGCATGATGGTGCCGCAACTATGGATTGGATGGAGCAAGAGCAAGAAAGAGGAATAACAATTACTTCAGCAGCTACAACTTGTTTTTTGGCAAGATCATAGAATAAATATAATCGATACTCCGGGTCATGTTGATTTTACAATTGAAGTTGAAAGATCTTTAAAAGTTTTAGATGGTGCGGTAGCTGTTTTTGATGGTGTTGCTGGAGTAGAACCACAATCTGAGACTGTTTGGAGACAAGCTGACAAATATAAAGTTCCAAGAATTTGCTTTGTTAATAAATTGGATAGAACAGGAGCAGATTTTTTTAGGTGTGTGGAGATGATAAAAGATAGATTGGGAGCAAAACCATTAGTTTTACAAGTTCCAGTGGGAATAGAGTCTTCATTAAGTGGTGTAATTGATTTAGTTAAAATGAAAGCACAGATTTGGAAAAATGAAGCTTTAGGAGCTGAGTGGGAATATAAAGATATTCCAGAAGATTTAAAAGAAATTTCAAATAAATATAGAACTGAATTAGTAGAATTAGCTGTCGAACAAGATGAAAAATTAATGGAAAGTTATTTAAACGGTGATGAAATTAAAGAGGAAGATTTAATAAAATGCATAAGAAAAGGTACACTAAGTTTCGATTTCGTGCCAGTTTTAACAGGTTCAGCTTTTAAAAATAAAGGTGTTCAACCATTATTAGATGCTGTTGTAAATTATCTCCCAAGTCCTGAAGATATTAGCTCAATAAAAGGGACAAAAGTTGGATCTGATGAAGAAGTTGAAATGAAATTTGAGGACAATTCTCCATTTTCTGCCTTAGCTTTTAAAGTAGCAAATGATCCTTTTGTTGGCTCCTTGACGTTTATTAGAATTTATTCAGGTACAATAAAATCTGGAACATCGATCTATAACTCTTCAACAGATAAGGAAGAAAGAGTCGGAAGAATGCTGTTAATGCACGCTAATTCGAGAGAGGATATAAAAGAGGCTAATGCTGGTGATATTGTATCTTTAGCTGGATTAAAGAATACAATGACTGGTCACACTTTATGCAATGAAGATAATCAAGTTTTATTGGAACCAATGGAATTTCCTGATCCTGTTATTGAAATAGCTGTTGAGCCAAAAACTAAAGGTGACCAAGAAAAAATGGGTGAGGCTTTAGCTAGATTGGCTAAAGAGGATCCATCGTTTAGAGTTTCATCAGATGAAGAGTCTGGGCAAACAATTATTAAAGGTATGGGTGAATTACATCTAGATATTATTGTTGATAGAATGAAAAGAGAATTTAAAGTTGAGGCTAATGTCGGAGCACCTCAAGTCGCTTACAGAGAAACAATAGAGAAATCTGCAGAATTTGAATACATACACAAAAAACAAAGTGGTGGAGCAGGTCAATTTGCTAAAGTTAAGCTTTTGATAGAACCCCAAGAACCAGGTGAAGGAAGATTGGTAGAAAGCGCAATTAAAGGAGGTGCAATACCAAAAGAATTTATCCCTGGTGTTGAAAAAGGCATTGAAACAGTTTCAGATAGTGGAATTTTAGCAGGTTTTCCCATGATTGATTACAAAGTTACTATTGTTGATGGTTTACATCATGATGTGGACTCAAGTGTTTTAGCTTTTGAATTAGCTAGTAGAGCTTGTTTTAAAGAAGCATGTACACAAGGAGGACTAAAACTTTTAGAACCAATCATGAGAGTTGAAGTTGTAACTCCCGAAGATTACATGGGCGATGTTATTGGTGATTTAAACAGTAGAAGAGGGCAGATTAATACTCAAGAGCAAAGAGGAAATGCTACCGTAATAACGGCAATGGTCCCTCTTGCGAACATGTTTGGTTATATTAATAGTTTAAGATCAATGTCTCAAGGAAGAGCACAATATTCCATGTTTTTTGATCATTATTCAAAAGTTCCGCAAAATGTTCAAGATGAAGTAACAAAAAAGGTTGCAGGTTAAAATGGAAAAGCAAAATATAAGGATAAAATTAAGAGCTTACGACAACAAAATTCTCGATGCCTCTACAGAAGAAATTGTGAATACAGTGAAAAGAACTGGAGCCACAATTAAAGGTCCGATACCTCTTCCAACAAGAATAGAGAGATACACCGTATTAAGATCCCCTCATATAGATAAAAAAAGTAGAGAACAATTTGAGTCCAGAACCCATAAAAGATTAATTGATATTATAGAACCAACACCACAAACAGTTGAAGCTTTAATGAAGCTTGATTTAGCATCAGGTGTTGATGTGGAGATAAAAATTTAATTATGAGTGAAATTGCTTTAATTGGAAAAAAAATAGGAATGACAAGGGAGTTTTATAAAACTGGTCAGCTGGTTCCAGTAACCGTTTTAAAAATGGAGAAAGCGAGAGTCATCCAAATAATTGATAAAGAAAAAAGAGGCTACAATGCTGTTCAACTTGGTTATGGAAAAATAAAAAATTCAAAACTCTCTAAGGCAATGAAAGGTTATTTTACAAAAAAAAACACAGAAGCTAAAAAAAAACTTAAAGAATTTAAGGTATTGGATATTAGTAAATATAAAGAAGGCAATGAATTTGGCCTAGAAATTTTCAAAGATGTAAAATTTGTAGACACTAGATCTAAAACTATTGGTAAAGGTTTTGCGGGAGCTATGAAAAGACACAATTTTGGTGGTTTAAGAGCAACACATGGAGTGTCAATTTCTCATAGGTCACACGGGTCAACAGGTCAAAGACAAGATCCTGGTAAAGTTTTTAAGGGAAAAAAG
>CACBQF010000031.1 GCA_902541315.1 uncultured Pelagibacteraceae bacterium | reverse complement strand
GCCTGCTTAGCAATTTCTTCAGAAACACCATCAACTTCAAAAAGAATTCTACCTGGTTTAACTCTACAAGCATAAAACTCTGGGGAACCCTTGCCCTTACCCATTCTAACCTCAATTGGTTTTTTTGATACGGGTATGTTAGGAAAAATTCGTGTCCAAACACGACCTTGTCTTTTCATGTGTCTTGTTAAAGCAACCCTAGCTGCCTCTATCTGTTTTCCAGTCACCCTATCTGGCGATAAGGCTTTTAATGCATAAGCACCATAGTTTATAAAATTTGCTCTTGAAGCTGTTCCATGGATTCTTCCTTTATGCGCCTTTCTCCATTTTGTTCTGACCGGTTGAAGCATCTAATTATTCACTCTCTTTCTTTTTTATTTTATTTGTTTCTTGGCTAAATTCTTTTGCAAAAACCTCACCTTTGTATATCCAAACTTTTATACCAATAATACCATATGTGGTTAATGCTTCTGCCTCAGCATAATCTATATCAGCTCTTAAAGTATGAGATGGAATACTTCCATCTCTTAACCATTCAGTTCTTGCAATTTCATTTCCACCCAATCTACCACTCACAGATACCTTGATACCTTTAGCTCCTAATCTAAGACAGGATTGCATTGCCCTTTTCATTGCTCTTCTGTAAGAAATTCTTTTAACTAACTGTTGTGCTATATTTTCAGCTACTAGATAAGCATTAGTCTCTGGTTTTTTTACTTCCTTAATATTTAAAGTAACATTGTTAGTTGTAAGTTTTGATAAATTGTTTTTAATTTTATCTATATCACTACCTTTTTTTCCAATAACAAAGCCAGGTCTTGATGTGTATATTGTTACGTAACACTTGTTTGCAGTTCTCTCTATCATTACTTTTGATACTCCAGAATTGATAACATTTTTTTTGATATATTCTCTTATTTTGTAATCCTCTATTAAATAATTTCCAAAATCCTTCTTTTTAGCATACCAAACAGAATCCCATCCTCTATTAACACCTAATCTAAAACCAACTGGATTAACTTTTTGACCCATGACTCTCCATTTTTTTTGCTTCTGTTAATATTATAGTGACACTAGAATAAGGTTTAAGAATTGGTGCTGCTCTACCTTTGGCTCTAGGTCTAAATCTTTTCATTGTAATTTTTTTTCCACAATAAGCTTCTTTAACTATTAATTTATCAATATCGTATTGAAAATTATTTTCAGCATTAGCAACAGCTGAACTAATAGTCTTTCTAATGTCTTTAGTAACTCTTTTTTCAGAAAACTGTAAATCTCTAATTGCTACATCAACTTTTTTACCAACAATACCTTTTAAAATTGGATTAAGCTTTCTTACACTGCTTCTCACATTATTATTAATAGATTTCACTCGTTTATCTCTACTTTTATTAATTTTATTTTTTTTACTCATAAATTTTTACTTTTTATCCTCTGCTTCTGCAGGCTTAGCTTTTTTATCTGCAGGTGTATGACCAAAAAAAGTTCTGGTTGGTGCAAATTCACCTAACTTATGCCCAACCATATCCTCAGAAATGGTGATAGGTATAAACTTCTTTCCATTATAAATTAAAAAACTTACTCCTACAAAATCAGGTATTATTGTAGATTTTCTAGACCATGTCTTTATTGGTATTTTTTTAGGATCTATTTTGTATTTATCAACTTTCTTCATCAAACTTTCTTCAACAAAAGGTCCCTTCCAAACTGCTCTTGACATTATTTGGTATCCTTTCTTTTGTTTTTTCTTCTTACAATATACTTGTCGGTTCTTTTATTATCTCTTGTCTTTAAACCTTTAGCAGATTGTCCTGAAGGTGAAACAGGATGTCTTCCTCCAGCAGATTTTCCTTCTCCACCACCATGAGGATGATCTACTGGATTTTTTACTACACCTCTTGTATGAGGTCTTCTACCAAGCCATCTTGATCTACCCGCTTTTCCAATCTTAATATTTTTTTGATCAGGATTACTTAATACACCTATAGTAGCCAAAGAACGCGAGTCTATTTTTCTTACTTCACCCGAAGTTAATTTTATTAAACTGTAATTTCCATCTACACCACTAATAGTTACTGAAGTACCAGCAGATCGAGCTAACTTTCCTCCCGCACCTGGCTGGATTTCTACATTGTGAATATTAACCCCTACTGGAATATCTTGTAATGGCATACAATTTCCGATTTTAATCTCTTTTTTTGAACCATTTTCAATTTCATCACCTACACTTATCTTTTGAGGAGCCAAATAATACGCAAATGTATTATCTTCAAACTTAACTAACATGATGTAGCAAGATCTATTAGGATCATATTCTATCCTCTCAACTTTTGCAGGCATATCAAATTTCTTTCTATAAAAATCAATATGTCTGTACATTTTTTTATGACCACCTGCTCTATTCGATGAGGTTATATGTCCATTATTATTTCTTCCTTTCATGGAATTTTTTGGTGATACAAGAGCCTTGAAGGGCTTACCTTTCCACAATCCAGTTCTATCGACTAAAATAGTTCCTCGAGTAGATTTTGTGTATGGTTTAAATGTTTTTAGTC
This sequence comes from uncultured Pelagibacteraceae bacterium, assembly GCA_902541315.1. Lineage (GTDB taxonomy): Bacteria > Pseudomonadota > Alphaproteobacteria > Pelagibacterales > Pelagibacteraceae > Pelagibacter. Next base: position 954 of record CACBQF010000031.1, on the reverse strand, counting down.
CCATTATTATATACCTGCCGTAAGATCAATATTTTGACCTTTTTTTAATGTTATTATTGCTTTTTTAAATCCAGAGATCTTGACCTTTCGACCTCTTACTAATTTAGATCTATTCTGTTTATTAATTATATTTATCTTAATAACATTTACTTTAAAAATTTTTTCTATATTTTTTTTTAAATTTTTCTTATCAGCGTTAAATGGAACTTTAAAAACAATCTTATTTTGTTCAGACAAACTAGTTGATTTTTCAGTAACGATTGGTGATATAATTTTATCATATAAGTGAAGTTTATTAATCATGCATACCTCTTCTCAAGTTCTTTGACTGAACTTTCTGTGAAAACAACCTTCTTAAACTTAACTACATCAAACGCACTAAAGTGATTGATGTCTGTTACTTTTATATTTGGAATATTTCTAATTGACTTTTCAATCTTTTCTTTTGAAGATTTATCGAGAATAATTAAAGAATCGAAAATTTCTAATTTTTTTAATATATTATGGATTTCTTTAGTTTTCTTAATTTTAATATTAAAATCACTTAGTATTATTAAATTATTATTTTTTAATTTTTCACTCATTAATGAAGCTATACCGAGTTTTTTTTCGCTTTTATTTAATTTTCTCTTTTTATATGATAATTCCCCTTTTGGACCATGAGCCACACCACCACCAACAAATATTGGTGCTTTTCTGCTAGCATGTCTAGCATTTCCAGTTCCTTTTTGAGCGTATATTTTTGAAGTTGGACCAGAAACTTCGTTTTGTTGTTTTGTTTTTGCATGACGACCTTTGTAATTAGCATTCGTTTTATATAAAATATTATTTACAAGTTTTTTATTTATTTTAGCGGAAAATACTTTATCTAAAATTTCAATGGGCTGTTTTTTGCCGTTTATATCTAATTTTTCAATTTTCATTATTTTTTCTTCTTTTCAGGTGTTTTTTTTG
>CACBQF010000030.1 GCA_902541315.1 uncultured Pelagibacteraceae bacterium | reverse complement strand
GATAGGATAACCTCTTTATTTACTATGACTTTTTTAAGCTCGTTCTCTTGCCAATATTCAACACTTTTTGTTGTTTTATTTTCAAAGTTAATTTTTTTCACATGAGCTTTGGTAACGATTTTTAAATTCGTTCTATGTTTTATCGGATTTAAATATCCAACTGCAGTGCTACATCTAAAACCATCTTTTTCAGTAACTTGGAAATACCCACAACCATGATTATTACCAGTATTAAAGTCTTTGGTTTTAGGTATACCAAATTCTTCTGCAGCATTTTGAAACTCATTTAGTAATGGTAATTGTATTCTTTGATCAGACACAGATAAAGGGCCACCAACTCCATGAAAATCGTCTTTTCCACGCTCTTGATTTTCTGCTTTGATAAAATACGGAAGAACATCATCCCAACCCCAACCAGTATTACCTAATTGACGCCAAATATCATAGTCTCTACTTTGGCCCCTAATATATAACAAACCATTAATTGCCGAACTTCCACCTAAAGTTTTCCCTCTTGGATACCGAATGGAGCGATTATTCATTGTTTCGTCTGGTTCAGTTTTGTAACACCAATCAACAGAGGGGTTGTGCATAGTTTTAAAATACCCAACAGGAATATGTATCCAGGGGTAATTATCTTTACCTCCTGCCTCAATTAATAAAACTTTATTTTGTGAATTTTCAGAAAGTCTATTTGCAAGGACACATCCAGCAGACCCGGCACCAATAATTATAAAATCAAAATTTTCCATTTATAGTTGAATCAATTTTTTAATTAAATTTAATTAATCATCTTTACACTCATATCAAACGATTGTCACTTGTATCAGGTTTGTTTTTCTGATTGAATTGATTAAGTTAAATTTAACTAACAAGAGGAAATATAATGAAAAAAATCATTTCAATGTTATTTGCATCTGTTTTGGTACTTGGATTTGTATCCAATGCTAATGCTGCAAAAACACTAAAATGTCAGACAGTTCTAAACACTAAAGCTGATGAGGTGAAAATGTTGAAGGACTTTACTGATACAGTAACTGAACTAACAGCTGGTTCGTTAAAATTCGAAATTTTACCTGCAGGCGCTGTTGTTGGAGTTAAGGAAACTCTTGATGCTGTTGATAAAGGACTGATTGATTGTGGTTTCGCATGGACACACTATTGGTCAGGAGATCATCCTGCTGCTATGTTATTTGGTTCGCCAGTAGCTGGTGGGGGAGTTGGTATTGACAATATCGCATTCCTATCATGGTTCCAATACGGTGGTGGTAAAGAATTATACGACCAACTTTGGAAAGAAATGGGAAGAGACATCAAAGGATTTATGATTCAACCAGTTGGTCCAGAAGCTTTAGGTTGGTTTCCAAAACCAATTAAAGATATGGCTGACTTTAGAAAATATAAGTTCAGAACTCCTCCAGGAATTCCAGGACAAACATATAAAGACATCGGTATAGCTTCTGTTGCAATGGGTGGTGGAGATATTTTACCAGCTCTTGAAGCAGGAACAATCGATGCTGCTGAATGGTGCTGTCCAAAACCAGACTTAACATTTGGTTTCCAAAAAGTATTAAAGCATTATTATTTACAAGGTTTGCACCAAGTAGTGGTAAATGCTGACTTTTATATTACTGGAAAAACTTATAATGCTATGAGTGCTCATGAGAAAAAGTCTCTTGAAGTTGCTGCTAATGCTTCATTAGCAAAATCTTTAAGTTACAGAATCTATGAGAATGGTAAAGCTCTTAGAGAGTTAACTACTAAACATGGAGTAATCTTAGAGGACACTCCTTCTGATTATTTCACAGAATATATGGCTGCTGCAAAAGCATCTTTAAACAAAAATGCTAAAGACAACAAATTCTTTAACGAAGTTTATACTTCAATGAAGAATTTTGCTGATGTAGCTGTTCCTTTCTGGAGTGGTGCTCAAATGTCAAATGCGAAGCTAGGAATGGCTCACGCAGCAACATTAAAGTAATCAGTAATTAATCTTAATTTAATCAGAGCGGACTTTTAAGTCCGCTCTGATTTTTAATTCAAACTTATGGCAGACGAACCAGGTAAACTAGATATATCAGATGAAATGATTGCCGAAAGGCGTGGTGGTTCGGGAAAAATGCCTGATGACATGCCATTATGGATGGCAAAATCCATCACAGGAATTGATAAATTTAGCAAGTGGATAGGTAGTATTGTTTGTTGGATATTGATGCCATTAATTTTTGCAATGACTTATGAAGTCCTTGCGAGAAAATTATTTTTAGCACCAACTATTTGGGCTTATGACATAAGTCGTTTTTTATATGGAGCACTTTTTATGTTGGGTGCTGGTTATGCTCTTTCAAGAGGAGTTCATATAAGAGCAGATTTTTTGTATAGAAATTTTAAAACTAAAAACCAAGGTCTAATAGATTTTTGGTTATATTTATTATTTTATTTTCCAGGCCTAATTGTCTTTCTTTATATGACAATTGGGTTTGTTGGAGAGTCAATTCAAAGAGGAGAAAGAGGCATGGATACTACATGGATGCCTTATATGTGGCCAATTAAAACTTGTTTACTCATTGGTATAATATTTTTACTAATTCAAGGAGTTTCTGAGCTACTCAAAAGTTATTGGGCAGCTAAAAAAGGTGAGTGGCCAGGAGAAACTAAATGATTGCTGAGTTTATAGATCCAGCAATTTTAGGTTTTATTCTTGTTGGGGTAATGTTATTTGCAATATTTATTGGTTTTCCCATATCATTTACACTAATTTTTTTAGGTTTTGTTTTTGGTTATTTGGGATTTGGAAAATTAGTTTTTTATTTAATGACACTCCAATTCTCGATGGTTATGACTGAACAGACACTCGCCGCCGTCCCTCTCTTTGTCTTTATGGGAATTATGATGGAACAAGCTGGATTAATGGAAAGATTATTTTCAGCATTCCAAATGATGTTAGCAAAAGTTAAGGGATCTTTATATTACGCAGTTTTATTTGTTTCTGTAATTTTTGCAGCTGCAACAGGGATTGTAGGAGCATCAGTGACAATTCTCGGAATTATGGCTGCAAAATCTATGAATAGATCTGGTTATGATGTGAGACTTGCAGCTGGGACTATTACGGCTGGGGGGACATTGGGAATATTAATTCCACCAAGTATCATGTTAGTTGTTATGGGGCCTATAATGGAAATTCCAGTAATAGATTTATTCGCTGCTGCAATTCTACCAGGAATTCTTCTTGCAAGTTTATACGCAGGTTACACAACAATTAGATGCATGATAAATCCTAAATTAGGACCAGTCATACCTGACGACATGAGAGCTGCGAGTATGAAAGAGGTTTGGATTGAATTTTTTTTAGGGCTAGTGCCACCAGCAGCTTTAGTATTTGCAGCATTAGGAAGTATTTTATTTGGTTTTGCCACTCCAACTGAAGCTGCAGGATGTGGAGCAATGGGGGCTTTACTTCTTTCATTAGCTTATAAAAAATTGACTCTTCCAAAATTACAAGAAGCATTAGTCAAAACATTAGAGATTACTGCATTGATTATGGTTTTAGTTGCAGCTTCAAATTTTTTTGGTGCTGTTTTTGCAAGATTAGGAACGCCAACTTTATTAACTGAGTTTTTGTTAGGTCTTGAAATGAATAAGTATCTTATTTTAGCAATGGTAATGGTAATGATATTTCTATTGGGATGGCCTTTAGAATGGGTGCCTATAGTAATGATTATTGTTCCAATTATATTACCATTAATTGAAGCATTAGGATTTAATTTAACTTGGTTTGCAATATTAGTAGCTGTTAATTTACAAACCGCCTGGTTATCACCGCCTGTTGCACTTTCGGCTTATTTTTTGAAAGGTGTTGTACCTGAATGGGATTTGAAAGATATTTACTATGGGATGATGCAGTTTATGGTGCTGCAAGTATTTGGTTTAATTTTAATTATTATATTTCCAAAAATTGCACTATGGTTACCAACTCTCCTATATGGACAGTAGACTTTTAAAGTTTTATATTGTTTAAGTGAATCAACAAAAATCGAATAAAACACTAATTAATTGGGATTTAGTTACAGTAAATCCAAGCAATAAAAATTGGAACTGGAAAGATTTATTTTGTTTTTGGGGAGTAGGCATTCAAAGCGTAATTGGATTTTCTTTGATCACATCTCTTTATGTTGTGTATGACTTAAATACTTTTGTAGTATTTTTTGGAAC
>CACBQF010000029.1 GCA_902541315.1 uncultured Pelagibacteraceae bacterium | reverse complement strand
TGTCCTCCAGATACAGGTGCATCTAATGCGCCAAAACCATTTTTTTTTGCGTAATCGTAAATCTCTCTTGCAATAGTTGCAGAGGCAGTTGTGTTATCAATGTAAACAGCGCCTTTTTTAATTGTTTTGAAAGCACCGCTGTCACCAAAAGTTACTTCTCTTAAATCATTATCATTTCCAACGCAGGTAAAAATATATTCTGCATCTTTAGCTGCTTCAGCTGGAGTTTCAGCCATTTTACCTTTGTGTTCACCAATCCATTTTTCTGCTTTTGATTTTGTTCTATTAAAAACAGTTACATTGTGCCCACCTTTTGATATATAACCAGCCATTGGATACCCCATGACACCAAGACCTATGAAAGCAACATTACAACTCATAATTTTTTATGTTTAATAGTTTAAGTTTAAAAGTAATTATATTTGGATTTATTTTTACATTTTTTTCAAGTTTTGGACAGAGTTTTTTTTTAGGTTTGTTCAATTCTAGTATAAGAGAAACACTTTCTATCACTCACGGACAATTTGGCTCAATATATGCTTCAGCTACTTTATTAAGCAGTTTTCTTTTAATTTGGGTTGGAAAAAAAATTGATGATATTAATATTTTTCGATTTGCATTTTATGTTACTCTACTCTTAGCATTTTCATGTTTCTTTTTTTCAAAAATATCTTCAATAATTTTTTTATTTATCGCTGTTTTTTTGATGAGATTTTCTGGACAAGGATTAATGTCTCACACTGCAACCACAACAATTACAAGGTATTTTACAAAATCTAGAGGGAAAGCCTTAAGTGTAGGTTGGTTTGGTCTTTCAACAGCTGAATTTATTTTACCTGTATTAATTGTTTATTTACTTTCAATTACAGCTTGGCAGAATATTTGGATATCTATTTCGATTTTAGTTTTGATCTTTTTACCTTTGATATCATTTTTTTTAATTAAAAAATTAGATTTTAATACGAGAGAACAATTAGACCCAACTGACTCTGAGATAAAAGAAATTAAACAATGGAAAAGAATTGAGGTTATAAAAGATTACAGATTTTATATTGTATGTTTAAATATGTTAGCAATGCCGTGGATTGCAACTGGTGTATTTGTTTATCAGTCTTTCATTACTGAAGCCAAGGAGTGGGGTTCTTTTGTTATTGCCCAATCATTCATGGTTTATTCAATATTGTCTGTGCTCACTTTGCTAGGATCTGGATTTTTAATCGATAAATTTACTAGCAGAAAACTTTTAATCTTCATGAATATACCTTTGTTAATTTCTACTTTAGTTTTATTTTATTTTAATAATCCAATAACATCTTTTATTTTTCTTGGATTAATAGGTATTTCCAATGGTTTAGCCAATGTTTTAGGTTCATCAACATGGGCTGAAATTTACGGTGTAAAATTTATTGGCTCAATTAAAGCTCTAACTACAGCTTTAATGGTTTTTTCAACTGCTTTTGGAACAGCTTTATTTGGTTTTTTGATAGATAGAGGCTTTTCTATTGAGCAAATTGCTATAGTTTCATTTGTTTATATTTTAATCTCTTTAATCTTATTATTTTTTGTCAGAAATAAGCTAAATCCACAATATATATAAAAAATCTCCTTGATTTTTTTTTAGTCACTGTATAGATACTGCCCATGGCTAGAGTTACCGTTGAAGATTGTATCGATAAAGTTGAAAGTCCCTATGAGCTTGTTTTAGTTGCAAAAGAAAGAGCAACTCAATTGAACTCTGGTATTGAGCCGACTTTAGATAGAGATAATGACAAAAATACAGTCATTTCATTAAGAGAAATAGCCGAAGAAAATATTAAAGTTTCTGATTTAAGTGAGAGTGCAATTTATAAGTTAAGAAAACATGTAGAACAAGTTGATGATGGATCGGAAGATGATGAAGAAGTAGGTGATGATTTTGAAAACTTATATAAAGGAGAAATCTCAAAAAGTGGTACTCCAATATTACCATCAAAAAGAGCTAGAAAAGCTCCAGAAAAAATTCAAGTTTCAAAAGATGATTTAGCCGAACTATCTCAAACAGCTAGTCCTGACGTAGACTCCCAACCATCAGAGGAAATGGATAGCGACGCTGATGATGTTTCTCTTGATGAAGTTTCAGAGGCAGAAGAACAGGTAAGTCAACAAGATGCAGAGTCATCTGAAGAAAATAACTAATTATTAAATTCCTCTAAAATTTTTTGTCGATGCTCATCCAAATCAGGAATATCACCTCGAGTCTTTTCATCATTATATGATGACATTTTGATTGGGTTTCCAGCTAATTTGAAATCCCCCACAACTTTATGAAAAGCTTTTACAATCATGTTTCTTGATTCTATTTGAGGATTTTCAACAGCCTCTTTTATATTAAAGATTGGACCACATGGAATTTTATCTTTTTCCATTTCTTTAACCCACTCATCTGTATTTTTTGTAGATAGTTTATTCTCTAAAATTTTTTTAAGTTGATCCATATTTTTGGCTCTGGATGAATTATTTGAAAATTTTGAATTTTGATTTACTTCACTTATTTTTAAGACATTGCATAGTTTTTCAAATAATTTATCATTACCAGCTGCAATTATTATATAACTATCTTTTGTCTTGAAGGCTTCAAATGGAGCAATTGATGGATGACGTGATCCCATTGGTTTTGGAATTTCATTTTTTGAGAGATAACGTGCGATAGCGTTTTCTAGAATAGCTATTTGACAATCAAGCATCGATACATCTATGTACATTCCTTTGCCAGTTTTTTGTCTATCATAAAGAGCAGCGTTAATTCCAATAGTAGTAAAAAGTCCTGCAGTTATATCTCCTATAGATGTTCCAACTCTTGTAGGTTCAGAATTTGGTTGACCAGTTACACTCATTAATCCTCCCATACCTTGTACTACCATGTCGTAAGCTGGTAACTCTTTAAGGGGACCTGTTTGACCAAAACCTGAAGCTGAAGCATAAATTAGTTTGGGATATTTTTTGGACACATCCTTCCAGCCATAACCCCATTTTTCTAAAGTTCCTGGTTTAAAATTTTCGACTAAAATATCTGCTTTAGATAAAATTTTGTCAAAAATTTTTTTATCCTCTGCATTTTTTAAATTAAGAGCAATACTTTCTTTTCCTCTATTTAAAGACATAAAATATGCAGAGTAATCTTTTATAAATGGTCCAAAATTTCTGGAGTCGTCACCGATTTCTGGGGCTTCAACCTTTATCACCCTTGCACCTAAATCTGACAATATCATTGTACAATAAGGCCCAACTAATACTCTCGTTAAATCAACAACTAAAAGGTTTTTTAAAGGTCCATCCATAAATATAGTTTTATATTAAGTGCTTTTACCGACTTGACTCTTATTAATAAGTTCATTTTAATTGAATTATTAAAAATAACAATAGAGGGAAAAATAATGTTTAAAAAAATATCTTTATACTTAACTTCATTAGTTTTCGTTTTCACAACTATTGGTTCTGCTTTTGCTGTAACTCTAAAAGCAAGTCATCAATGGCCGGGAACACCAAGAGCTGATGGATCTTTTGACCCACGTCATGAAATGGTGCAAATCATTGCTGACGAAGTCAAAAAAGCAAATGTTGGAATAGATATAAGAATTTATCCAGCTAAATCATTATACAAACCAAAAGAACAGTGGAAACCAATGACAACAGGTCAGTTGGATATTTCTGCTTTCCCATTAGCATATGCATCTAAATTCCATCCTGAATTTGACGCAACTCTAATGCCAGGAACTGTTAAAAATCATGATCATGCATTGAGATTTAACAAAGGACCAATGATGACAGAGATTAAAAAAATCATTAATGATGCTGGTGTTGTAGTTTTATCTGATGCTTGGTTAGGTGGTGGTTTTGCCTCAAAAACAAAATGTATCAAAAATCCTAGCGATGCAAAAGGCCAAGTTATGAGAGCTGCAGGTAAAGCATTTAACCAAATGTTAGAGGCAGCAGGAGCAGGTATACAAAGTATGCCATCATCTGAAATTTACACAGGTTTACAAACTGGTGTATTAACAGGTGCTAACACTAGTTCAGGAAGTTTTGTAAGTTATAAAATTTATGAACAAGTATCATGTGCAACTCCTCCAGGAAAATTTGGTCTATGGTTTATGTATGAACCAATCTTAATGTCTAAAAAGTCTTATGATGCATTAAGTTCTAAGCAACAAAAAGCTTTAATGAAAGCTGGTAAAGTTGCTGAGAAATACATGACAGCTCAAGTAGAAAACTTAGATAAAAAGTTTGAAGATGCTTATAAAGCTGCTGGTGTAAAATTGGTATACATGGATGCAAAAGACCATGCTGCATGGGTAGAGATTGCGAAAAAATCTTCTCATAAAGCATTTGCTGATAAAGTTCCAGGTGGCGATAAGCTGATGGAAATGGCTTTGGCAGTTAAATAAAATAATATATAAAGAACCCCTATTTATTCTTATGAAATAGGGGTTTTTTTATGAAAAAAAATTATCTACAACTTTGTGACTATATAGCTAAAGCATGCGGTGCTTTCGCTGTATTGGCATTGCTTTTATCAATTTTGGTAATTGTTGAGCTTGTTTTTGAAAGATATTTTTTTCAAAGAGCAATTACATGGCAGACAGAACTTGTCACCATGTTATTGGTTGCCTCAACTTTTATAGGAAGTGTATACGTTTTAAGTGAAAAAGCTCATGTTAGCATGGAATGGATTTATGACTTTTTATCTAAAAAAA
>CACBQF010000028.1 GCA_902541315.1 uncultured Pelagibacteraceae bacterium | reverse complement strand
AATCATCGCGACAGATACTAAAACTGGCACAAGTAAAAATAAAATCTTATATGTTTCCTGAAAAATTAAATCTAAATATTCCATTTATTATCCCTCTGTCCCTGTTTTTTTTAAAACTAACTTTGAATTGTTACATTCAAACATTGTTTTTGATGCACGAGCAACTACATTGGAGAAATAGTAATCTTTAAATTCAACTTTTATTTTTTCATTTTCAAAAGTTTTTTGTTCAATCTTTTCAATAAAATCAGAATTTTTTTGCTCTTGTTTTATTTTTAAATAATTAAACATACTACTTTTAAGCTCTTCTTTATCATTAAAAAGCTTTCTATTATTCATTACTTCTGCAAGATCATTGATTATTTGCCAATCCTCTTTTGCATCACCAGGTGGGTATGATGCTTTGTAAGCCTTTTGAATTTTTCCCTCTAAATTTGTATAATGTCCCGATTGTTCTGTATAAGCAGCACCAGGTAGAATAATGTCTGCGATCTCTGCACCTCTGTCACCATGACTACCTTGATAAATAATAAATTCATCCTTCTTCTTAAAATCTAGATTGTCCTGTCCAAATAGATAGATGATTTCAAATTTGTTTTCTTTCACTTCATCAAGTAATTTATTATTTCTATCAATTATATCTAAATCCAAATTACCAACTGTTCCTGCGTCTACTGATAATACATTGAGTGGATTCCATTCACTTGAAATTTTTTCATTCTTTTTTAAAAAATCTTTAAGTGAATTAAATAAGTATTCAGCAGATCTAATTCTTAAAAAAGACTCACCAATTATAATTAATGGTTTTTTTGAATTAATTATCTTTTTTGATAATTCATTATTGTTCTGAAAAATATCTTTCACAGTTTGTGAATTTCCATCTAAACTTTCATATGGATAGGTAAGATCTCCAACGTTATTTAATGAGATAATTTTGGTATTATTATTCAAAAATGCTTTTCTAATTCTTGCATTTATCATCGTTGCTTCATATCTTGGATTGGTTCCAATCATTAAGATTAAATCCGCTTCCTCAATTCCATTAATTTTTGAGTTGAATATGTAATTTTCCCTAATTGAACTATCAATAAAAGTTTTAATAGACCTAGATTCGTAATTTCTTGTATTTATTGTTCTATCTAAAAATTCTTTAAAAATAAAACTTGCTTCCATGTTAGAAAGATCTCCAACAAAACCGCAAATCTTTTTATTATTTGTATTTTCAATTTTTGATTTAATGATTTTATAAACCTCTCCCCAAGAAGCTTTTTCGAACTTATTATTGTATTTTATATATGGAGTATCTAACCTTTGGTTTAATAATCCGTCACAGGCATATCTTGTTTTATCTGAAATCCATTCCTCATTTATATCCTCATTTATTATTGGTAATACTCTTTTCACTTCCCAATCATATGTATCAACTCTTATATTAGAACCAACAGCATCCATTACATCTATAGTTTCAGTTTTTTTTAGTTCCCATGGTCTTGCTTCAAAAACATAAGGTTTGGATGTGAGCGCCCCGACTGGACAAAGATCGATAACATTTCCTGATAATTCTGATTGAACAGACTGCTCTAAGTATGTAGTTATCTGCATATCTTCCCCTCTTCCAATAGCACCTAATTCTGGAACACCTGCTATCTCTGTTGCAAATCTCACACATCTAGTGCAATGGATACATCTTGTCATTTGAGTCTTTATTAATGGACCCATATTCTTATCTGGAACTGCTCTTTTGTTCTCTTTAAATCTTGACTTATCAATACCATAAAACATTGATTGATCTTGAAGGTCACATTCTCCACCTTGGTCACAAACAGGACAATCTAATGGGTGATTTGCTAATAAGAATTCCATTACACCTTTTCTAGATTTTTCTATTTTTGGTGTATTTGTTCTTATCACCATTCCATCAGCCGCTGGCATTGCACATGAGGCTACTGGTTTAGGAGATTTTTCCATTTCAACTAAACACATTCTACAATTTCCCGCTATTGATAATTTTTCATGATAACAAAATCTTGGAATTTCAGCCCCTGCTTTTTCACAAGCTTGTAGGACAGTTAAACCCTCTTCAACTTCAACTTCAATATCATTTACTTTTAATTTAAGCATTTTTGTCTAACAAATGTTGATCAACCAAATAAGGAATATTTTTGTTCTCTTTAATAATAGGGTCAAATTTATTTCTCTTTTTAATTTCATCTTTAAAGTGTCTTAATAATCCTTGGACTGGCCATGAGGATCCTTCGCCAAAAGCACATATAGTATGACCTTCTATTTGTTTCGTCACATCTCCTAACATTTCTATTTCATCTTTAGATGCTTCACCTTTTGCCATTCTTTCTAACATTCTCCACATCCAGCCTGATCCTTCCCGACATGGTGTACACTGGCCACAACTTTCATGTTTATAAAATCTTGCTATTCTGGCCATACATTTAATAATATCTTGATCTTTATTTATTACGACCACTCCTGCAGTCCCTAATCCACTTTTCTCCGCTACTAACGAGTCAAAATCCATCGTTAAAGTTTCACATTTTTCTTTTGGTATAAGTGGCATTGATGATCCACCAGGTATGACTGCTTGTAAATTATCCCACCCACCAACAACACCTCCGGCATGCACTTCAATTAATTCTTTTAGAGGAATATTCATTTCTTCCTCAACATTACATGGAGAATTTACATTTCCAGAAATACAGAAAATTTTCGTACCTGTGTTTTTCTCTCTTCCTAACGATGCAAACCATTTTCCACCTCTTCTCAGTATTGTTGGGACTACAGCTATAGTTTCAACATTGTTTATTATTGTTGGACAACCATAAAGTCCTATCAATGCAGGGAAAGGTGGCTTTAATCTTGGCTGGCCTTTATTTCCCTCAATACTTTCTAGTAATGCAGTTTCTTCACCACAAATATATGCTCCAGCACCATAATGAATATAGATATCAAGATCCCATCCAGTTCCAGATGCATTTTTTCCAATCAATTTTTTTTCATAAGCATCATCAATAGCAGCTTGAAGTTTTTGTCCATCAACAAAATATTCACCTCTAATATAAATATAACAAACATGTGCTTGAACTGCATAGGATGCAATCAAACAACCTTCAATTAATTTATGAGGTTCAAATCTTAAAATATCTCTATCCTTACAAGTTCCTGGTTCTGACTCATCAGCATTAATCACCAAATAATGTGGCCGTGATCCAACTTCTTTAGGCGCAAAGGACCACTTTAAACCTGTTGGAAATCCTGCACCACCTCTTCCTCTAAGTTGAGACTCTTTAACTTCATTAATGATCCAATCTCTACCTTTACTAATAATCTCTTTAGTATTAACCCAATCACCTCTTTTTTGAGCTGAAATTATATCAGAACCTAAATCGTTATATAAATTTTGGAAAATTCTATCTTTATCCTTAAGCATTTTTTAATTCCATTAACGTTTTTCTATTATTTTCTGGTTCATTGTTTACTCTTCCTCTATATGATCCAGGTTTTGGGGTATCACCTTTTAAAATCTTATCTAAAATCTCTAGTGTTTTTTCTTTATTTAAATCTTCATAATATTCATCGTTAATTTGCATCATTGGTGCATTAACACAAGCACCCAAGCATTCAACTTCCATCCAAGAACAGCTTTTATCTGGTGAAAGCTCAGACTCATTTTCAGATATCTTTTCTTTACATGCCTCTACTAATTTATTTGCTCCCCTTATCATACAAGGAGTTGTTGTGCATACTTGAACAAAAAATTTACCAACCGGGGATAAATTATACATACTGTAAAATGTTGCAACCTCATAAACTTTTATGTAAGGCATATCTAAAATTTTTGCTATATATTTCATGGCAGCAAGAGGTATCCAATTGTTATTCTGTCTTTGTGCGATGTAAAGTAAAGCCATTACAGCACTTTGTTGTTTGCCCTTTGGATATTTTGCAATAATTTTATTTGCCATATCTAAAGATGAAGAATTAAACTCAAAGTTTTCAGGTTGTTCTTTTGCAGGTCTTTTTAAACTCATCTATCAACCTCACCAAAAACTATATCTAAAGATCCAAGTACAGCTGGTACATCTGCCAACATATGACCTTTTATTAAATAATCCATCGATTGAAGATGTGAAAATCCTGGAGCTCTAATTTTACATTTGTAAGGTTTGCTAGATCCATCAGAAATTAAATATACCCCAAACTCACCTTTGGGAGCTTCTACTGCTGTATATATTTCATCTTCGGGAACTCTATATCCCTCTGTAAATAATTTAAAATGATGTATCAAAGCTTCCATTGATTGCTTAATCTCTTTTTTCGACGGTGGTGAAATTTTACCATCAAAAGTTTTAATTGGTCCTTTTTCCATCTTTGCCAAACACTGTTTAATTATAAAAACACTCTCTTTCATTTCTTCTATTCTGCACAAGTATCGATCGTAACAATCTCCATTCTTACCTACAGGTATTTTAAATTCTAATTGATCATAACAATCATATGGTTGTGATTTTCTTAAATCCCACGGAACACCTGAGCCCCTTATCATCACACCACTAAATGAATAGTTAAGGGCATCCTCTTTGGTCACAATTCCAATATCCACATTTCTTTGTTTAAATATTCTATTATCAGTCAATAAGTTTTCTAAATCATCAATGACTTTCGGGAAAGTTTCACAAAACTCTGCGATATCTTTCTCTAACCCAACTGGTAAATCCTGATGAACACCACCAGCTCTAAAATAATTTGCATGTAATCTAGATCCTGAAGCTCGCTCATAGAATGTCATCAAGGTCTCTCTTTCCTCAAACCCCCACAAAGAAGGAGTTAAAGCGCCAACGTCTAATGCCTGAGTTGTAACATTTAAAATATGACTTAAAATTCTACCGATTTCACAAAACATTACCCTGATATATTGAGCTCTAATTGGCACTTCAATTTTAAGAATTTTTTCAATAGCCAAAGCAAAAGCATGTTCTTGGTTCATTGGAGCTACATAATCAAGACGATCAAAATAAGGCACTGCTTGCATATAGGTTTTATTTTCAATCAGCTTTTCTGTTCCTCGATGCAATAAACCTATATGAGGGTCAGCTTTTTCTACAACCTCCCCATCCAATTC
>CACBQF010000027.1 GCA_902541315.1 uncultured Pelagibacteraceae bacterium | reverse complement strand
ACAAGTTCAGACAGAATTGTTAGTAGCAGATAATACTGGTGCTAAAAAAATTGAGTGTATTAAGGTTTTGGGTGGTTCAAAAAGAAGGTACGCTAGCATAGGTGACACAATTGTGATCGCAGTTAAAGAAGCAATTCCAAAAGGTAAAGTAAAAAAAGGCTCTGTTCACAAAGCTGTTGTGGTGAGAGTGAAAAAAGGTATTCATAGAGAGGATGGATCCAAAGTAAAATTTGACAATAACGCTGCTGTATTAGTTGATGACAAAGGCGAACCAGTTGGCACAAGGATCTTTGGACCGGTTACAAGAGAATTAAGAAACAGAGGTCAGATGAAAATCATTTCTTTGGCTCCAGAGGTATTATGATGATTAAAAAAGGTGCAAAAGTAAAGATTTTAGCAGGTAGAGATAAAAATAAAGAGGGAGAGGTCATAGAAATAGACAGATCAAATTACAGGGCAAAAATAAAAGATATGAATATAGTTAAGAAGCATGTGAAAACTACAAAAGAAAAAAAAGGTGGAATTTTTTCAAAAGAAAACTTTATTCATATTTCTAACTTGAGTTTGATAGATGATAAACAAAAAGTGAAAAAAAAAGAGGCTAAAAAGTGAATACACCAAGATTAAAAGATTTATATGTTAAAGAAATTCAACCCTCATTGAAATCAAAATTTGGTTTTAAAAATTTATATATGGGTCCAAAAATTGAAAAGATAATTTTAAATATGGGTCTTGGATTAGATGGTAACGATAGTAAAATTATAAAGTCTTGTGAGGAAGATCTGTCGAAGATTACTGGTCAAAAACCTGTAACCACAAAATTTAAAAAATCTGTCGCAAATTTTAAAACAAGAAAAGGTTCAAATGCTGGCTTAAAAGTTACCTTAAGAAAAAATAGAATGTATGAGTTTTTAGATAGACTGGTTAATATTGCCTTGCCAAGAATTAAGGATTTTAGAGGCCTATCACCTAATGGCTTTGATAAATTTGGTAATTATAGTTTTGGCATCAAAGAACACATAATATTTCCAGAAGTTAGTTTCGATAGAGCTGACAAAGTAAGAGGGCTTGACATTGTAATTGTTATTTCTTCAAAAAGTAAGGACCACAGTTACGCTTTATTAGAAAAATTAAATTTTCCATTTTTAAAAAAAGGAGATAATCAATAATGGCTAAACTTAGTTCAGTAAATAAAAATAATAGAAGAATAAAACTTTCTGATAGATTATTTAAGAAAAGACAACGGTTAAAGAAAATAATTATGAATAAAAAACTTCCATTAGACGAAAGGTTTAAGGCTCAACAAAAATTATCAAAGTTACCTCGTAATTCGGCTAAAATAAGAGTAATGAACAGATGCCAAATTACTGGAAGACCACATGGAGTATATAGAAAATTAAGAATATCTAGAATTGCATTAAGACAATTAGGTCTGCAAGGAAAGATACCAGGATTAGTAAAATCAAGTTGGTAGAAAGGAATATATGAGTTTAAGTGACCCAATAGGAGATATGATAGCTAGAATTAAAAACGCACAAGCAAGAAATCATAAAAAAGTTGAATTACCATCATCGAATTTTAAGACAAAAATTGCGGGAATTTTGAAAAATGAGGGTTTTATTAAAGATTTTAAAGTTAGCAATGATGAAAGCAAATCAATACTATCTTTAGAACTAAAATACCATTCTGGCAGTCCAGTTATTAATGCATTTGAAAGAGTCTCTAAACCAGGCAGAAGAATTTTTTCCAGTGCTCAAAGTTTGCCTAAAATTAATAATGGACTAGGTATAGCAATAGTCTCAACACCCAAAGGAGTTATGACTGATATCGATGCAAGAAAGCAGCGTGTCGGTGGTGAAATAATTTGTAAGGTATTTTAATGTCAAAAATTGGTAAAATAAGTATCTCAATTCCAGATAAAGTAAAAGTAGCTTTAGCTGGTAGTATTTTGAACATAGAAGGCCCATTAGGCAAGACTGCTTTAAATATTGATTTAAATATTTTCAATTTGGATATTAAAGATGGAAAAGAAATTTTTATTAAGCCTAAAAAATCTGATCAAAATACAAAAAGATTGTGGGGAATGAACAGAAGTTTAATTAATAACGCTGTAATAGGGTCAAGCAAGGGATATGAAAAAATTTTGGAGCTAGTTGGAGTTGGATATAGAGCTGCCTTAAAAGGAAACAAATTGAATTTACAACTTGGTTATAGTCATGAAATCGATTTTGATATACCGGAAGGTATAAAAATTACAGTTGAAAAACAAACAACACTTAAAATAACTGGTTCAAACAAACAACAAGTTGGCTCTATAACCTCAAAACTCAAGACTTTAAGAAAAATTGAACCATATAAAGGTAAAGGTATAAGAGAAAAAGGTCAGTATGTGCTTAAAAAAGAAGGAAAAAAGAAATAATGAAATTAACCACAAACATCAGAAGAAAATTTAGAGTAAGTAATAAAGCTAAATTTGTTGCTAAAAAAAATAGATATAGGTTGAGTATTTCTAGATCATCAAAAAATATTTCAGCACAAATAATTGATGACAGCAAGAATATGACGCTTTTATCGTCGTCATCAATAGAAAAAGATATTAGATCTGAAAAAAAAACTACCAAAACTGAGCTTTCTAAGATTGTAGCTGAAAAATTGGCAAAAAAAGCTAAGGAGAAGAATATAATAAAGATTTATTTTGATAGAGGCCTTTACAAATATCACGGAAGAGTAAAAGTTTTTGCTGAAACTCTTCGAAAAAATGGAATGGAGTTTTAACAATGGAAAATTTTAAAGATAAAAAAAATGATGATATTTTAGAAAAATTAGTCCATATAAATAGAATAACTAAAGTAGTAAAGGGTGGTAGAAGATTTGGATTTTCAGCATTAGTTGTTGTTGGTAATCAATCTGGCAAAATAGGTATAGCTCATGCTAAAGCTAAACAAGTTCCTGACGCTATTAAAAAAGCAAATGAAATGGCAAGAAGAAAACTAGTTCATATTCCTTTAAGAGAGGGAAGAACAATTCATCATGACGTAAAGGCTAAAGATGGATCTGGCAGAATTATCTTAAGAGCGGCCTCAAAAGGTACAGGGATAATAGCCGGAGGTCCAGTGAGAGCTGTTTGTGAGGTTTTAGGAGTAAAAGATATAGTAGCTAAATCAATGGGAACTTCTAATGCTCATAATGTTATTAGGGCAACTATGAAAGCTTTATTAAAACAAAATTCTCCAAAGCAAATTTCCAATATAAGAAATAAAAAAATTTCAGAAATTATTGAGAAAAGAGGCTAATGATAAGTTTAAATAATAGACAAAAAATTAATAAAAAGAAAATTAGAGTTGGAAGAGGGATAGGTTCTGGAAAAGGAAAAACATCAGGACGAGGTGTTAAGGGTCAAAAATCAAGATCAGGTGTTTCAATAAAAAGTTTTGAAGGTGGTCAAATGCCTTTGTATAGAAGATTGCCCAAGAGAGGTTTTAATCCTATTAAAAAAAACAATATCGCAATACTTAATTTAGAGAAAATTCAAACTTTTATAGATAAAAAAAGTATTAAAACCTCAGAAATATTGAATTCAAATTTGCTAAAAAAATTGAAACTGATTAACAAAAACTCACGCAAATTAAAAATTTTAGGATCCGGAAAAATAAAAGATAAGATAAATATTGAAGCAGATTTAGCATCAAGGTCAGCTGTAGTTAAGCTTGAAAAAATTGGTGGGTCTATACAAATTAAAAAGTAATTGAATTAATGAGTGCCACTTCCTCAAGCAATGATCTTAGAAATAGAATTATTTTTACATTAGCTATATTGTCAGTTTACAGGTTTGGAACCTTTATTCCTTTGCCAGGTATAGATCCCGAACAACTGAAAATTTTAATGGAAGGTAATCAAAAGGGTCTTTTAGGAATGTTTAATGTTTTCGCTGGAGGTGCTGTTAGCAGGATGGCTATATTTGCTTTGGGCATAATGCCATACATCTCATCCTCAATTATTGTTCAGCTTTTAACTGGTGTATCTGATTATTTTAAAAATTTAAAATCCCAGGGTGAAATTGGAAGATCTAAAATCACTCAGATTACACGTTACGGAACGGTATTGCTTGCAACCATTCAAGGTTATGGATTATCTGTTGGATTAGAGTCCTCAGCAAATTTGGTTATCAACCCTGGAGCTTTTTTTAAAATTTCAACAGTAACAACAATAGTCGCTGGAACTATTTTTTTAATGTGGTTAGGTGAGCAGATTACCCAAAGGGGGATTGGAAATGGAATCTCTTTAATTATTTTTGCTGGTATCGTTGCTGAGATTCCAAGAGCATTAGTAACTACATTTGAACTTGGGAGAACTGGAGCTATCTCAACTGTTATGATTTTAGCTATCTTTATTCTTCTTGTTTTAACAATTCTTTTTATAGTGTTTATGGAAAGGGCATTAAGAAAAATATTAATAAATTATCCTAAAAGACAAATGGGAAATAAAATGTATGGTGGTGAGTCATCACATTTGCCATTAAAAATAAATCAAGCTGGAGTGATTCCTGCAATTTTCGCATCTGCCTTATTATTGTTACCAGTTACTTTTTCTAATTTTAATTTTTCTGATAGTGAAACTTTTCTAAATTTAAGTTCATATTTTACTCAAGGACAACCTCTCTATATGTTGTTATATGCTTCTGGAATAATATTCTTTACCTTTTTTTATACATCAATCACTTTCAATCCAAATGAAACAGCAGATAATTTAAGAAAGTATGGAGGCTTTATTCCAGGAATCAGACCAGGCGAGAGCACAGCAATTTATATTGATAACATACTTACAAAATTAACTACAATTGGTGCTTTGTATTTAACATTAGTTTGTTTGATGCCAGAATTTTTAATTGCAAAATATCCTATACCTTTTTATTTAGGTGGTACCTCAATTTTAATTGTAGTCGTAGTTGCCATAGATACTGTAACGCAAATTCAAACAAGACTCATGAGCTCTCAATATGAGCAATTAATTAAAAAAACAAAATTTGGAAAATAAGTGAACATTATTTTATTTGGCCCGCCTGGTGCCGGAAAAGGGACTCAGGCAAAATATTTAGTAAAGAAATTAAGTGGTTTTCAAATCTCAACTGGTGAAATTTTGAGAAACGAAATTCAAAAAGATACTGATATTGGTAAAAAAATTATAACGAATATGAATGATGGCAAGTTT
>CACBQF010000026.1 GCA_902541315.1 uncultured Pelagibacteraceae bacterium | reverse complement strand
AACAATACAGATAAAGCTTTGATTAAGTACGACGAAGGTCCAAAAATAACTTTTACTAATTTACTTGGTTATATGGTTGTTTTCATTTTGTCTTTTATTGCATTAATAATTTTATTAGATACATTTCAAATACAATTATCATCCATTTTTCCTAATCTTGAATTATTCTTATATAATCTATATGAAACAGTGAAAGATATGTCCTTGTTTATAAAAGACTTAATAAAATAATATGATTAATTATATTTCAAGACCTTTTAAATGGTTTTTCAGGTTAGAGGCAGCTAGTGGGTTAGTTCTTTTATTTGCAGCTGTAATAGCCTTAATCATAAGTAACTCAAATTTATCAGCACTATATTTTTCTACTTTAGATAAATACATTTTTATAGGTATAAATAAATTTGGTATTAAATTAAGTGTTTTACACTGGATAAATGATGCTTTAATGGCAATATTTTTCTTTTTTGTGACTCTCGAAATAAAAAGAGAATTTTTACAAGGAGAATTATCAAATATTAAACAAGCATTATTACCAATAATTGCCGCAGTTGGTGGAATGCTTGTTCCAGCTTTATTTTATATTTTTATAAACTTTGGTGATAATGAAACACTTAATGGATGGGCAATCCCTTCTGCTACAGACATAGCGTTTTCATTGGGTGTTCTATCTTTGTTGGGAAAAAGAGTTCCATTGTCTTTGAAGGTTTTTTTAACGGCTCTAGCAATAATCGATGATTTAGGTGCAATAGTAATAATCGCATTATTTTACTCTGGAGATTTGAGTATAAAATATTTATCATTGATGTTGTTAGCTTTTCTTTTCTTATTGGTAATTAATAAATTTAATATTAAGAAATTTTTACCATATTTAGTCATAGGTATTTTTCTTTGGGATTTCACTCATAATTCAGGAATTCACGCAACGATCGCAGGAGTTCTTTTGGCTATGACAATTCCACATAGAAAAAAAGAAAAAGATTTTTCCTTGTTAATTAAAGTTGAACACGCGATCAGTCCATATGTAGCTTTTGGTATTATGCCCTTATTCGCATTTGCAAATGCTGGAGTATCACTTGAAGGTCTATCTTTAAACTCTCTTTTAGATAAAGTTCCACTTGGTATTGTATTAGGTTTATTTGTTGGGAAACAATTGGGTGTGTTCATATTTTCCTATATATCAATCAAGACAAAAATTGCTCAAATGCCAAATAATTCAAATTGGTATAATTTTTATGGAGTTGGTGTATTGACTGGCATTGGTTTTACAATGAGTTTATTCGTTGGAAATTTAGCTTTTGTAGACAACATGCAGTATATGGATGGTGTTAAAATTGGCGTTCTAACTGGGTCACTTTTATCCACTTTATTTGGATACTTCTTAATATTACTTACACCCAATAAATGAAAAAAAAATTAATATTATGTTTAGGAATAATAATGCTTTTTTTTAAGAACTCAGCTTCAGCAAATTATGAAAAAATTTTTTATGATTTAAATATTGAGTCAATATCAGGAGAAATCATTAACTTCAAAGATTTTAAAGATAAGGTAGTTTTAGTTGTAAACACAGCAAGTTATTGCGGTTTTACTAAACAATATGAAGACCTCCAAGATCTTTGGGATAAATATAATAAAAAAGGATTAATTGTTCTTGGGGTTCCATCAAATTCATTTAATCAAGAAAAGAAAAAAAATTCTGAAGTTAAAGAATTTTGCGAGGTAAATTTTAGTATAACCTTTCCACTTTCAGCTATAACTGAGGTAAAAGGAAATAATGCACACGATTTATTTAAATGGGCCAAAGCCAATCATGGTAGTTCAGCGGTGCCAAAATGGAATTTTCATAAGATTTTAATAAACAAAGAAGGAAAAATTGAGGATACTTTTTCCTCTTTCACTAAACCATTTTCAAATAAAATAGTTAGTAAAATAGAAAGTATTTTATAGATTTAGAGTAAGCCCATCGAAAGCAGGTACTGTATTCTTTGGTAAAATTTTTTTAAGAACTTTGTAATCTAATACTGGAGATAAATTAGTTAAAATAGCCTTTTTAGGTTTAAACTTTTTTATTATTGAAAGAGAGGTCTCTAAATTGAAATGTGATGGATGGAAATTATACCAAAGACAATCTATGACTAAAAACTTCAAATTTTTAAAATATCTAAAATCTTTAGTGTAAATTTTACTTACATCGCTAATGTAAGCTAATTTCTTATCAATAATAAAGCAATTAGATTTAACTTTTCCGTGTTCAACTTCAATTGATTTAACTGAGATTTTTTTCTTATTATTAGATGTAAAAAAAGTTTTAGGTAATTTATGCAACTTTAACGTAGCAGGATATTCTCTAGAGTAACTTTTGAATATATATGAAAAACTATTTTTCAAATATTTAGAGGTAAATGAATCAGCATATACATTGATTTGATTTTTGCTACTTATATAAAATGATCTCAAATCATTAATTCCATGTGTTTGATCCCCATGCATATGTGAAAAAAGCACTTTATCTATTTTTTTTATCTTATGTCTTAATAATTGTTGACGTAAATCAGGTGAAGTATCAATCAATATATTTTGATTAGAGGTTTTTAAGAGTGCAGAACATCTTGTTCTATAATTTTTTTTAATTTTAGGATCACAATTACCAAAAAAACCATCTGGTCTTGGTACACCCATTGAACTACCACAACCAAGTATTATAAACTTCATACAATTTTTAATTAAAAAAAAGATTATTAAAATTATTAGTAGTGATTTTAATAAGTTCAGATTTTTTAATACCCTTTATTTCTGCAAGTTTGGCTGCAATAAAATCTATGAATGATGGTTCATTTTTTTTTCCACGATTTGGAACTGGAGCTAAGAAGGGACTGTCTGTTTCAATAAGAATTCTATTTAATGGAAGAAACTTAAATGTATTCTGAAGGTTGACAGAATTTTTAAAAGTAATAATACCACTTGCAGAAAAATAAGAATTAAATTTTAGAAGCTTTTCTGCAAATTTTTGAGATCCTGTGAAGCAATGCATTAAAATTTTCAACTTTTCATCTTTATATTCATTTAATACTTCATATGTTTTTTCCTCAGCATTTCTTGAATGAATAATTAATGGTATATTTGCTTTTAATGCAGCTTTAATGTGTATCTTGAAACTTTCTATTTGTTTGTCTCTATCAGAATTATCATAATAAAAATCAAGCCCAGTTTCCCCTACTCCAATAATCTTTTTATTTTCATCTAAATTTTTTATAAAAAAATCTGAGTTAACGTTATTTTTATCTGCTTCATGTGGATGTATTCCAATTGTACCAAATATAATTTCATCCTTATTTACAATTTCTTTTACTTTTGAAAAGCTTTCAATGGATGTTGAGATTGTTAATAATTTTTTAACACCAATTTCTTTTGATCGCTGAATAACATTTTTTAAATCACTAAATAATGGTTCATGATCTAGATGGCAATGTGAATCAATCATTTTCTTTTTCTATCTTATTAAATAATATATCAATTTTATTAATAGCACTTCCTTTTTTTAAAAATTCATTATTTCCGATTGTCCCAAAAACTACATCTTTTTCTTGAAGATTGAAAATCTTAAGTGCCTTAAGAGATGATTGTGGAATAATGGGGTATAATAAAAAAGTTACTTTTCTAACAATTTCAAGAGTTGTGTAAACTATAGTATTTAGCCTAATTTTATTATCCTTTTTTTTCCATGGTTCCTGATCATTGAAATATTTATTGGCCTCAAATAACCGATTAACAATATAATCAATATAATAGTTAATATTTTGATTATCTATTTCAGATCTTAATTTGTTTAAATTTTGACTATATTTATCCAAAATTTCTAAATCATCTTTCTCAAATTTAATTTTTTCTGGCACCTTACTATTACAATTTTTAATAACAAAAGCAGATACGCGTTGACATAAATTACCAAAATTATTGGCTAAATCACTGTTAATACAATCCTCTAATCTTTCTTGAGAGATATTTCCATCATTTCCAAATGAAACTTCTTTTATTAAATAATATCTTAAAGGATCCAATCCATATTGTTTTATAATTTCTAATGGATCTAATATATTTCCTTTTGATTTAGACATTTTTTCTTCATTAGATAATATCCATCCATGTCCATAAACTTTTTTTGGGGGCGCAATTTTTGCGGCTAATAAGAACGCAGGCCAATAAATTGCATGAAATCTCAATATATCTTTTCCAATTAAATGAACAGATGCTGGCCAAAATTTTTTATATAACTCATCATCTTTATTTGGATAATTTAAAGCACTAATATAATTAGTGAGAGCATCTAACCATACATATATTACATGATCATTATCATTTGGGACTTTAATACCCCATGAAAAACTTTTTCTGCTTACTGACAGATCTTTTAATCCGCTTTTAACAAAACTTATTACTTCATTTTTCCTAGATGATGGAGAAATAAAAGTAGGATTTTTTTCGTAAAATTCTAATAATGGCTTTTCCCATTTAGATAATCTAAAAAAATAAGATTCCTCATCAACCCATTCGACAGGGGATTTAGATGATATTGCCACTTTTTTATTATCAAGATCTTCAATCTCATCTTCATTGTAAAACGCTTCATCTGATACTGAATACCAACCAGAATATTTTGATAAATAGATATCATCATTTTTTTTTAACTCTTCCCACAAATATTGAACAGATTTTTTGTGACGAGACTCAGTTGTTCTTATAAAATCATCATTTGTTAAATTTAAAGTTTTTGATAAATTCTTAAATGTTTTGCTAATTTCATCACAGAACTCCAGGGGTTCAACTCCTTTTTTTTCAGCAGCTCTTTGAATTTTTAAACCATGTTCATCAGTCCCAGTCAAAAAGTAGACTTTATATCCATCAATTCTCTTAAATCTAGCAAAAAAATCAGCAATTATACTTGAATAAGCGTGTCCCATATGTGGTTTTGCAGAGGGATAATAAATCGGAGTAGTTATATAAAAATTCTTATCCATTTAGTACTTTTTTATTTAATTCAATTAAGAGAGGATCTGTATCAAGATTAAACTTATTAACTTCATTGAACTTTTTAGTAAAGTAGTTGTAATAATCTATATCTAAATTTGTAGTTTTTTCTTTTAGTAAAAATTCTATTAGTTCTTGAAAGATATATCTTAAATCAGTATCTTTTTTTAAAAAGTTTTTATCTATTAAAAGAACTATAAGTTCTTTTAATTTTAAATCTTTTAAATCTATTTCATTTTCAATAGAAAAATTAATCAACTTATAAATATTACCTGGTGAAAAATAATAATTAATTAAATTTCGATTAATATATTTGCTGACATCATCTTTAAGTAGTTTATTTATTACAAAGTAAGAGTCACTATTAGTTAAAGAAATATCAAATTTTACAAATCTAGATGTCAAAGTTGGTAATAATCTATTATGATTTTGAATAAGAATAAAAAAAACATTATTTTTTGGTACTTCTATTTCTTTCAATAAAGCATTAATACTATTTTTATTAAGATATTCACTATTATCGAAAATAATAAATCTAGGTTTATTATTGAGAGAAGATCTGTTTAAATTTTTAATTAAAGACCTTATCTGAGAAATATCTATATCTTTTCTATCTGATTCTATATCAATTAAAAAAAAATTAGGGCTAGAGCCATTCAAAATAAGTTTATAAGATTTATTTCTTTCATCAATTTTAAGAGAATTTGTATTGTAAGCAAAGTCTTCTTTTTCAGAAAGAATAAAGTTTATCAAATGATATGCTAACGTGCATTTGCCTATCCCTTTCCTACCTTTTAATAAAATTCTAGTTGGAAGTTTGTTTCTTTTGTATAAGGATACAAAATTATTAAGTA
>CACBQF010000025.1 GCA_902541315.1 uncultured Pelagibacteraceae bacterium | reverse complement strand
TAGATGAATTTATAAGAATTACAAAAAAAGGTGGGCTGATTTGTTTTACTATAAATGAGGGAATATATAGTGATTATGGATTTGATAAAAAGATTGACGATTTAAAGAACCAAAATTTTTGGAGTGAATTAGAATTTTATAAATCTGATTATATAGCAAGCAAAGATGTAAATGCTTGGCTAGGACTTTTTAAAATTAAATAATGAAAATTATACTGATAATGGGTTTACCAGGTGCAGGCAAAACAACTTTGGCAAATGAGTTAGCACCAATGATCGATGCAATAAGATTAAATGCTGATGAAGTTAGGAAATCTGCTAATGATTGGGATTTTTCAGAGGAAGGTAGAAAAAGGCAAGCAAAAAGAATGGCAAGCCTTGCTCTTAAACTTAAAGATCAAAATAATTATGTAGTTGCTGATTTTATTTGTCCAACACCTGAAGCAAGAAATTTATTTCCAGCAGATTACATAATTTGGGTGGATACAATCAGAGAAGGAAGATTTGATGATACTAATAAGATGTTTGTAAAACCTGATAAGTTTGACTTTCATGTTACATCACAAGATGCTAAAAATTGGGCAAAGAAGATTTTTAAAGATTTAAAAAAATGACATACAAATGGGATAATAAAAAACCCACAGCACAAATGCTTGGAAGATGGCAACCATTTCATGATGGACACTATAACTTATTTAAGGAAATAATAAAAAAAACTGGTCAAGTTAGTATTCAAATAAGAGATGTTCAAGGTGTGGACGATAACCCCTTTGATTTTGAGACAGTCAAAAAAAGTATTGAAGATAGACTTAATCCAGAATTTGAGGGACGTTTCAAGGTTATGCTAGTTCCAAATATAACTAATATTTGTTACGGAAGAGGTGTAGGTTACAAAATTGAGGAAATTGAATTATCAAAAGAAATACAGGAAATCTCTGCAACAAAAATTCGGGCTGAAATGAGAAAAGAAGGTAAACTTAAATAAAATTTTATGGGTATTAAGATTATTAATCATCAAGATATTTCAAGAATAATAATGGATGAACCTAAAACTTATAATTCACTGTCATTCAAAAATTTAACAGATTTAATTGAAGTAATAAAAAAGTTAGATAAAGATAATAATACTAAAGTGATAATAATTGAGGGAGCAGGCAAAGGTTTTAGTGCAGGACATAATTTAAAAGAAGTAAAAAGTTTAAAAAAAAAGAATTACCAAAAGCTTTTCAATTTATGCTCAAAACTTATGTTACTTATTGTGGAGGGTAGAAAGCCAGTTATTGCTAAAGTTCATGGGGCCGCATATGCTGCTGGATGTCAGTTAGTTGCAAGTTGTGATTTAGCTTTTAGTTCTAGAGATGCATTGTTTTCAACGCCAGGAGTAAACATTGGTTTGTTTTGTAGTACCCCTATGGTTGCAGTAAGTAGAAAAATAAAAAGAAAACCAATGATGAAAATGTTATTAACTGGCGAACCGGTTTCAGCAAAATATGCAAAGGAAATTGGATTAATTAATGACTTTTTTCCAAAATCAAAACTTAATAATGAAGTTTTAAAGATTGCAAAAAAAATTGCATCAAAATCAAATCTTACAATTAAAATAGGTAAACAAACATTTTATAAGCAATTAGAAATGCCATTAAGAAAAGCTTATGCATATACTAGTAGAATGATGACAAAAAATATGATGGCAATGGATGCAAAAGAGGGTATTTCAGCATTTCTTGAAAAAAGAAGACCTGTTTGGAAAAATAAGTAATATGGTTGATATTAAAGACATTCTATCAAATTATAAAAATATTGCTTTAGTTGGAGCCAGTAAAGATTTAAATAAAACTTCAACAATAGTAATGAAATATCTGCAAAATTATGGATATAAAGTTTATCCCGTTAATCCAACTATTATAGGCCAGGTAATATTAGGTGAGAGAGTATATGGAAAAGTCTCAGAAATTGACGGGCCAGTGGATATAGTTGATGTCTTTAGACCTTCAGACGAGGCAATTGAAATTGTTAATGACGCCATAAAGATCAATGTAAAAGTTTTATGGCTTCAATTAAACATAAAGAATTCTGAAGCAAAGAAAATTGCTGAGGCAAATAATATTATCTATGTAGAGGATAAATGCACTAAGGTAGAAGTCGAGAAACATTTTAATTAATGAAAAAAATTTTTATTGTTTATGGCCATTACAATGAAAAATCTTTTAATGCAGCAATAAGAGATACTTTTATTCAGTCAGTCATAAAAAATGGTCACAAAGTTGATTTAGTTGATCTTTATAAAGAGAAATTTGATCCAGTTTTCTCAGGAGAAGAACCAGATAAAATCGTTTTAAATCATAGAAGTAGAATAGAAAAATCTGATGCAATAGTTTTAATTGCCCCAATATGGAATTTTAGAATGCCAGCAATAGTCGAAGGCTGGATAGACAAAGTACTAGCTCCACCTTGGGCATTTAGATTTAAAAAGTTGTTTGGAAATTATGGATACCCTTTGGGTAACTTAAAAGGTAAAAAAGCTGTTGTGTTTTGCACTTATGGATCTCCACAGTTTGCGGTAAGAACTTTCTTTTTGAATATGCCAACTAAAAGATTAAGAAGAGGTGTGTTTAATATATGCGGCATAACGGATGTTATATATAAAAGATACTTTGCTGTACCATTCGTAGAAGACAAAAAAAGAAAAAAATTCTTAAAAGATGTTCAAAAAACAGCAAATAATATTTAAATTTTTAATAATTTTTTTTATAACAATTTCGACTTCCAATGCAGAATTGCTTAAGCCAAATAGCAATATTAAACCTTCTGAAGTTGTAAAAATTCAACTGCTTGGACTTCAAAACAACAACAAAGTATTCAATGATAGTGGAATTGAGCAAACTTGGAACTTTGCTCATCCTATGAATAAACAAGCTACAGGACCTTTAGATAGATTTAAAGAAATGCTAAAAAGTAATAATTATCAAATGATGATAAATCATATAAGTCATACTATTACTCAAGTTAGAAGAGGAGACGATTGGGTTCAATTTGAAGTAATTATACTAGATAAGGAAAAAATTTATCATAAATTCAATTGGCAAGTTGAAAAATTTATAGATGATGGACCTTTAAAGGATTGCTGGTTAACCACAATGGTGTCTAGTCCAGAACCTTTAGGAAGTTCAATATGAAGCTCATTTATAAAATTTTGTTTCGTTATGAATAAAAATTTAGTAGGTATATAATTATGAAATCTAAAACAAAAGTAGTAGTTGTTGGTGGGGGAGTAGTTGGCGTAAGTGCTTTATACCATTTAGCAAAAAAAGGATGGTCAGATGTTGTTTTAGTTGAAAGAAAAGAACTTACTTCTGGTTCCACTTGGCATGCAGCAGGATTGTTGCCATTATTTAACATGAGTTATTCGGTGGGCCAGCTTCATAAGTATGCTGTCAATTTATACAAAACATTGGAAGAGGAAACAGGAAAAAATGTCGGCTTTAGTGTAGTTTCTAACATTCGTTTAGCTAGCACAAAAGATAGAATGGATGAATATCATCAATATGCAGGAGTAGCAAAAACTATAGGAGTTGATGTGAAATTTTTAACACCTCAACAGGTAAAAGAAATTTGGCCTTTATGTCATACAGATGATTTAGTTGGAGCAATACAGCACCCTGAAGATGGATATATTCAGCCAGCAGACTTAACCCAAGCCCTTGCGACAGGAGCAAGAAACAGAGGAGCTGAAATTTATCGAAACACAACTGTTTTAGCTATGAAACAAACTAAAGATGGATGGATAGTTGAAACCGATAAAGGTCCAATAGAATGTGAACATGTTATCTCTTGCTCAGGTAATTTTGCACGACAAACAGGAGAAATGGTTGGACTAGATATTCCAGTCATACCTGTTGAACATCAATACATTGTAACTGAGCCACATCCAGAGATTCAAAAAAGAAAAAAAGAAGGCCTTCCAGAAATGGGAGTTTTAAGAGATAGTGACAGCAGATGGTACATGAGAGAAGAAGCTGGTGGATTAATCTTAGGTCCATATGAGGACGGTGCTCCTGCTTGTTATGTCGAAGGACCTTCAAAAAATTCAGAGTATGAATTATTTCAGGAAGATCTAGATAGACTTGCTCCACATATTGAGGGAGCAATACATCGTGTACCTGCTTTTGGTGAAGTAGGAGTTAAAAAAGTTTATAATGGAGCAATCTGTTATACCCCGGATGGCAATCCAATAGTTGGTCCTGCTTGGGGTTTAAAAAATTTTTGGATTAACGAGGGGCATAGTTTTGGAATAACCGCTGCAGGTGGTGCAGGTTGGCAACTAGCTGAGTGGATTGTAGATGGAGAACCAACTATAGACATGTTGGGTGTAGAACCAAGACGTTATGGAAATTATGCTACTAAATCGTATTTGAAAGCAAAAAATGAAGAAGCTTACAGTCATGTTTTTATAGTTCATTATCCAGATGAAGAAAGACCAGCAGCAAGACCTTTAAGAACCGCACCGTGTTATGAAAGAATGAAAGCTTTAGGGGCTGTATTTGGACAAAAATTTGGATGGGAACGTCCTAATTTTTTTGCAACTGATGGCATGGAACAAAAAGACGACTGGTCTTTTAGAAGATCAAAATGGTTTGATGCAATAAAAAAAGAATGTGAGAATGTGAAAAAAAACGTTGGACTTTTAGATATGACTGCATTTGCAAAATGTAGGATTAAAGGACCAAAAGCTGAGGAATTTCTTGATTATTTAGTTGCAAATAAACTTCCAAAAAAAATTGGTAGAATAAATTTATGCCACGCATTAAATACAAAGGGTGGTGTTCATTCAGAATTTACAATTATGAGAGAGGCAGAAAATAGTTATTATCTTGTATCTGCAGGAGCTAATTTACGATTAGACCATGACTGGATACAAAAATGGATGCCAACTGATGGCTCTGTAATTTTTGAAGATTTAACTAACAGTACAGGAGTTCTTGTTGTTGCAGGCCCTAAAGCAAGAGAATTAATGAAAAAAGTTTCAACAGACGATTTTTCAAATGAGAATTTTAAATGGTTAACTGCAAAAAATGTTAATGTTGGATACGCACCAGTTAATGCTATGAGAGTAAATTTTGTCGGAGAACTAGGGTGGGAGTTACATCACCCGATTGAGTATCAAAATCATATTTTTGATAAATTGATGGAAGCAGGTAAAGATTTTGGAATAAAGCCATTTGGTATTAGAGCGATGAATAGTTTAAGAATTGAAAAATCTTATAAGCTCGTAGGAACCGAATTATCAATTGAGTATTCTCCGTATGAATCTGGTTTAGATAGATTTGTTCATCCAAATAAAGGGAACTTTATTGGTCTAGAAGCTTTAAATAAATGGAGAGAAAAAGGTTTTGATAACAAATTAGTCACTCTTGAAGTTCACGATACTACGGACTCTGATGTATTAGGAAATAATCCAATCTATAAAGATGATAAAGTTGTTGGAAGAGCAACGGGCGGTGAATACGGATTTAGAGTTGATAAATCGATAGCTTTAGCAATGGTAAAACCAGATCTTGCTAATGTTGGAGAGAAACTAAAAGTTGATATTCTTGGCAAGATGTATGAAGCTACAATTCTTGAGGAAAGTCCATATGATTCTGAGAACAAACTATTGAGAGCCTAATGAAAATTTTAGTCGCAGTAAAAAGAGTGATTGATTACAATGTTCAAATCAGAGTGAAAGAGGACAACTCGGGTGTAGTGACTGACAATGTCAAAATGTCGACTAATCCACCAGATGACAATGCAATTGAAGAAGCTGTAAAGATTAAAGAAGCTGGTAAAGCCACAGAGGTAGTAGCAGTAAGTATTGGTGAAGAAAAAGCACAAGAAACAGTCCGTAAGGCACTAGCAGTTGGAGCTGATAGAGGAATACTCGTTAAAACAGAAGGTGTTGTTGAACCTCTTTCCGTTTCTAAATTATTACAAAAAATTGTTGAAAAAGAAAAACCAGATTTAGTTTTTATGGGTAAACAGGCAATCGATGATGATTGCAATCAAACAGGTCAAATGTTAAGTGCACTTCTTAATTGGCCTCAAGCTACCTTTGCATCTAAAATTGATATCAAAGATGACAAGTTAGAGGTGACAAGAGAAATAGATGAAGGTTTAGAAACAATAGAAATAAATGTTCCAGCAATAGTAACATGTGATCTAAGATTAAATGAACCAAGGTATGCTTCATTGCCAAATATAATGAAAGCCAAAAAAAAACCTATTGAGCAATTAAAT
>CACBQF010000024.1 GCA_902541315.1 uncultured Pelagibacteraceae bacterium | reverse complement strand
TATCAAAAAGTATTTGCAGAGAAAAAAAATTCACAAGTTGTAATAATAGATATTGATGAAAAAAGTTTAGGGAAGTTTGGCCAGTTTCCCTGGAATAGAACTGTTTTTGCAAAAATTCTTGATAAAATTAATGAGTCTAATCCTAAAGCAATTGGTTTTGATATTTTTTTTACTGAAAAAGACAAACAATCACCAGATGAATTGATTAAATCATACGGCTTAATTCCATCGGACATAGCAGAACTCCAGGATTTAAAAAGTCCTGACGATATATTTGCGGAAAAACTAAAAGAATCTAAATCTATAATAGCAGTTTTGGGAAGCAATGTTCCATCTCATTCAAATTATGATCGAAAAGCAAAAGCAAGATTCTTATCAAAAGGAGGTGATCCAAAGCAATTTACTTATTCTTACCCTTATTCAATTGGCTCACTAGAAGTTTTAGAAAAAAATGTCAAAGGTTTAGGATCTATTTCTTTTTTAGATCAGTTAGACGGTATAATTAGATCTTTACCATTAATTGTTCAATTTAATAAAAAAATGTATCCAACTATGGGTTTAGAGATGGTTAGAGTTGGTTCTAAACAAAAAAATATTTATGTGGAATTAAATGAAGTTGGAATCCAAAGAATAAGTGCAAGACCTCATAAAATTGACTCTGATCCCAATGGGATCATTTGGATTAAATATAAAAAGTCAGATAAAAACCAATATATTTCTGCTGGAGATGTTTATGATGGTAAATTTCAAACAGATTTTTTTAAAGACAAATATGTTTTAATTGGCGCGTCAGCACAAGGCTTATTCGATTTAGTTAAAACTCCTCTTGGGGTAACTATTCCAGGGGTTGAGGTTCATGCTAATGTTATTGAAAATATTTTAGATCAGTCCTATTTGGTTAGAAATCCAAACACATATTTATTTGAGTTATTATTCTCCATTATTGTTGCTTTAATTACATTTATTTTATCTCAAAAAGTAAAACCAAAACTTAGTTTATCGATTTTCTTTGGAAATATTTTGGCGATCATAATTATTGGATTTTCTATTTATAAATTTAGATCTGAATTAGTAGATATGAGTTACCCTATATTTATTGTAACCGCTACCTTCTTAACCGGTCTTTATTTTAGATTTATAGAAGAAAACAAAATAGCTTTAGATAATTTACAAAAAGAGGCAAAATTATTAAAAGAACGAGAATTAGCTGCAGGAGTTCAAAAAAGCTTATTCCCAGATATATCAAAATTTGAAAATTTTATTTTTGCAAGAAACGTTCCTGCAAGAGACGTATCGGGAGATTATTTTGATGTGGTAAGATCTACCCCGGAAGAATACTTCTTCACATTAGCCGATGTATCAGGAAAAGGGGTCAAAGCGGGTATGTATATGGCAAAAGCATCTTCAATATTTAGAACGCTTACGAACTTGAAGTTTCCATTAGAAAAAGTTGTGTTCGGTGTCAATAATGAGCTTGTTGAGGCTAAATTTAAAGGGATGTTTGTGACCGCTGTTTTTTGGAAAATTAAATATTAAAACAGGAGAACTCGTATTTATTAATGCAGGGCATGAAAGTATTTTGACTTTTGATCAAAATAAAAATTATGAATATATCAAATCAGAAATGCCACCCATTGGAATTGTTAAATATTTCACAGAGTCTATGGTTAAATCCAATACTATGAACCTTAAAGATAAGACATTTGTTGTTTATACTGATGGTGTAACGGAAGGCTATTTGAAAAATGGTGAGGAATTAGGCGCAGAAGGAGTGCAAAAAATCATAGATGGTATGTCAGAAGTGACACCAAAAACTATTGTCGAGTCTATTGAAAAAGAATTAAATTGGGGTGCTGAAAAATTAAGGGATGATATTACTTGTATGGCAATAAATATCAGTAATACTGAGCTGATCAAAAAGAAATAAATCTTAACACTATGAAAATTATTAAAAAATTAAATATCAAAAAAATTTTTAAGTCTTTAAAAACAGGTGTTTTAAGTACTAATATATTTTTTTTCTTATTTACAGCCTTTTTTTCTACACTAGCTCTAGCCGCCGCTTTAACACTTACACATAAAGAAAATAGAATTCCAAATAGTGCACCCGGTTGTTTTAGCTCTAAATTAGAACAGATTAACCAAACAACATCGGTGCAAAGCTACTTTACAGAACTTAAACACGATAGAACCGAGAATCTAAGAGATATCGTGTGGAGTGATGACGGCACAATGGTTTTTTCTATTAATAATAACATGGATAAGAGTCCTTCTAGTGGTTATATGGGTGACCTTGATTTATCTATGAATAAAGTTGCTACTCCATTTGAATTAAACACTGTAAAAACTGATACTACAGATAATATACCACATACTTGTGATGATATTGATGGTTTTGATGTTGATCATCCAGAATTTCTGGCACAAGGTTTGAGCTTTTTTTCTACTGCATATAGAAGTATTCATGTAGCAAAAGGTGGTAGGATTTTTTATATTTTGAATAGCACAGGTGATGTATATAGATATGATTTAAGTACACCTTTTGATTTTAAAACGGCAAAATACATACATCAAATTGATTTAAGCACCTCAACAAAAGTTACTGGTTTTTCGTTAAGCAGAGACGGTACAAGAATGTATTCTGTGGATCAAGGCGAAGATGCTGACACACCTGTGGTGGCAACTTTTTCATTATCACCAGCATTTGATATCACATCTGCTACAGAAATTCATAGTGTAAATCTATTTACAATTGGAGTTGAAGATGTCGCTAATTTTCAAGCGGCTAGAGATATTGAGTTTAGTGATGATGGAAGTCAAATGTTTGTCTCTTTTTTTAATAAAAATCATACTAATAGCATTGAGCAATTTAGTTTAGGCAAACCTTTTGATGTTTCAACAGCTACTCATTTAGGAGGCCATGATTTTCTATATCGTGTCTCCCCTGGAGGAGCATTACGAGCTGCAGACGAAGCGAAGAGTTATCCAGCGGGTCATGGAATAATATGGGGTTTTTCTTTTTCAAGTGATGGTATGAAATTATTTATTTCACAAGCAGATGATGGACAAACGGTAGATAATATTTATCAATTTGACCTTGATTGTCCTTATGGCATTGTTTCATGTGTATCCAATGCAAGTGCATCTGTTAATGCTCAAGTTGAATTAGCTAAACAAAATATAAGTATAAACGTTGATACTATTTTTAAAAGATTTGAGTGGATCAAAAGAAATAGAGATCAAGAAGACTTAACTAGTCACAATATAAATATAAACTACCCCAATCCTATATTAAAATCTCTAGCAAGTAAGTTAGAACCTTCATTAAAAAATAATTTAGTATCCCTTGTGAGTAATACTCAGAAAAATGACGAAAAGAAAAAATCTAAATGGTCGTCATGGAGTTTACTGGATTTATCAATAGGAGATTATCAAGAAACACTCGTAGATAAAGCAAAAGGTATTAAAACGAAAGGTATAACATTTGGCTCAGATAGAAAAATTGGAGATAATAAATTTTTTGGTTTGGCATTGAGGTATGGAGATAGTGCGTCGAATATTAGACGTTCAAGTCAAAAAGTTGACCTTGAGTCTTTGACATTAAATATTTATGGAACTGTTCCAACAAATAACAATCAGTATATTAATGCAGTTTTAGGCCTGAGTGCTCTACGTTTTGATAACAAGTACTTAGGTAAAATATCAGGTGAACGAAATGGAAGACAGGCATTTGCATCTATTAATTACAGAACTAAAAAGACATATGGTAAGTTTAATATTACTCCTACTGGAAAACTTACTTATGGGGTGACAGAATTATCTGAATTTACAGATTTTATTAGCAAAGCTAGCGATCGACCAGCTACAGATATTCGTTTTCATGATGATACATTTGTAAGTGGAGAATTTACTGGTGGTGTTTTATTTGAAATGGAAAAAATTGAGAGAGATGGGGTAACATTCCAACCCATGGGAGGAATTGAAATTATTTATGACCTAGCAGATGATAATGCCTACAAATATTCATATGCAGGTTCAACTGTTGTAAATGAAGAGACAATTAATAGCTATTCGAATAAAAAATTAAAAACTAATATTGGTTTAGAGTATATACTTGAAAATGGCTTCACTATACTTTTTGATTATAAATACATAAAAAGTTTAGATAATTGTGAAAGTTGTTTACATTCAGCAGTATCTCAAAATTTTAATAACAAAACTTTTATTATTAAATTTAGTAAATCAAAAGAAGAAAATAATCAGTTTGCTCTCGATTTTGATCCAATAAACAACAATAATACGAAAGTCAGCTATCTAAAACAATTAGGCAATTTTAATTTAAAACTAAACTCTAATTATAGTTTATTTAGTAAAATTCCTGATTATGGTGCTAATATTGAAATTTCTGGTACTTTTTAGTTTAAATGAAAATGATTAAAAAACTACTTTGGATTTTTTTAATAATTTTTCCTTTTTCTAATTCCTTTGGTAATGTGACTTTTAATCAAACAGAAACTTTTTTTGATGACGGACAAGATAATATTAATGGTTTAACTTTCAATGGTGATGGAACCAAAATATTTATCATAACTTCAGATAATGGCAGTGAAGACTTTGTTTCTGAATATACTCTTTCTACACCTTATGATATTTCAACAAGAAGTTATGCAGGAGACAGTGAAAGGTGTTTACTTGATGCACCTGATGATGCGAATACTGATGTAGCTGGTACCCAAGGAGCTGGACAAGGTGGCGATATGACATTTAGCAGTGATGGTTTGATAATGTTAACCACAAATAGAGGTCTCAATAACGCAGCCACTGACTTTGTATTAAAATTTACTTTGACAACTGCTTATGACGTTTCAACTTGTTCTTTCGACAGTGTTAGATACGTTGATACAGATGTTCTTCAAGATGGAACGACTGCTGGCGATAGAGATAATGCGAACAAAAATCATTTAAAAGGTATTGCAATTAAACCCGACGGTACAAAAATATTTTTAAGTTTTAATGACTCTCAATCAGATAAAGACTCTATAAAAGAATACACTCTTTCAACACCATTTGATCTATCTACTATGGCGCTGGAAACAACGGCAATTCAACTTCATGAATCAGATAACCCAGAAGCTATTGCCTTTAATAATAATGGTCGAAGACTATTTTTAGCTTATAAGGGGGGTCAACGTGTTGTTCAATATTCCTTACCAACTGCTTACAGTTTAGTAGGAGCTGTTTTAGATGGAACTGCTACACCACTCAACTCATCTGGAAATAGTTTTAGTTTAGGTGCCCTTGGATTTAATGGCACAGGTTTAAAACTTTATGTAAGTAACTTTGGTGCCGAAACTATATTTGAATATGATTTAGTTTGTCCTTTTAATATTATATCAGGAAAATGTCCTTCAATCACAGAAAACAGTGATCGAACTGGAATGGCATTAGCACAAATGGAAGTTGCCAAAAGAACTATTGATCATGCAACAGATAGTGCACTTAATCGATTAAAATGGATTAGAAGAAATAAGGATAAACAAAATTTAAGTAATTTAAATATTGATTTCAATTTTACTAATCAAAGATTAGCCTCTTTAACAGAGATTGTTAAAACTGCTGCTACTAAAAAAAAAGCAAAAGATAAAGAGAAAGACGTATTTTATTGGAGTGAAGGAAGTATTGCGGTTGGAAGAATTGGAGATACAAGTATTTCATCTACTAAAAAAATTGGTACAGATGCAATCACTTTTGGTGCAGATAAATTTACCGAAGATAATGGAATCAAAGGATTGGCGTTTAGAGTTGGTAGAAATAATGTTGATGTTGGAAATTCTGGAAGTAATTTAGACACTGACACATTCAACATTACTTATTATTCTACAACCCCAATAGAAAATGATACTAAATTTCTCGATACCTTTATAGGGATCGGGGGATTGAAGTCTGATCTATTAACTGTTCTAGACGGTAAAAATTTAACTGCTAACAGAAAAGGAAAACAGATTTATGGAACAATAAGAATAAAAGATGAAATAAAAAAAGATAATTTGACTTTTATCCCCTCTGGAAGATTTGATATTGGTCACACTATTTTAGGATCTTATAACGAATCTGGCGATGGTGGTATTGATGTAGAAAATCAACACATTCGAACGAAAAAAATTAGAGCAGGTTTTGCTGCAGTCGAAGATTTTTTAAATGAAAAATATAAACTAAAAAGACATGGAAAAATTGAATACATAATGGATTTAGATCGTTCCTCAAAGTTTAAATATACTTATACAAGTGACAGTAGCGTAACCTTTGATGATAGTATATCTTCTGAGGCCTTACACAGTATTAATGGTGAGATTGGTATTGATGTTGTGCTTCAGGATAATTTCAGTATTTTTTTTATATATGAAAGAAATCAAGCGCTAGGATCAGGACATACTGATAAAATTCATATTGCTGTTGGATATCTACCTAGTAAAGAAACAAATTATGCTTTTAATATTAAAGGATCTAACGATTTTAGGTCAGAATATATCTTAAGCAAAACAATAAATGATTTTGAATTAGATTTTAAAATAATAAATGAAAACCCTTTTGATATAAGTGATATTAAACAAGCTTTTTTTAATTTAAGAAAAGTTTTTTAACTTAAATATTTTGCAAAGCAGTCACTTCTAATTTTTTGGTTTTTAGTGATTTTATTGCCTCTAAACAAGCATATGCGGTTGACATATTAGTACAATAAGGGACTTTATTTTTTAAAGTTGCTCTTCTTAAAGCTATGGCATCACTAACTCGATGTTCACTGTTACCGCCACCAGTATTAATCACTAGAGCAATTTTTTTAGCATCCAAAACATCAACAATGTGAGGAGTGCCTGAACTAACTTTATTAATCTTCTTACATTTCATACCAAATTTTCTAATATATTCAGCAGTCCCTTTAGTAGCACACAATTTAAATTTAAGTTTGATCAATTGTTTTGCTAAATCTATTCCCTCATCTTTGTGTGCATCTTTTAATGAAATAAAAGCAAGGCCATCTTTTGGTAAAGAATTAGCAGATGCAATTTGACTCTTAGCAAAAGCCATACCAAAATTTTTATCAAAACCCATAACCTCACCAGTTGATTTCATTTCAGGACCTAAAAGTAAATCGCTATTTGGAAATTTGTTAAATGGAAATACAGCTTCTTTAACAGCATACATTCCTTTAGATTTATCTTTTAAATTAAATTTAGATAATTTTTCACCAGCCATAACTCTTGAAGCAATTTTAGCAAGAGGTAGACCTTTTGCTTTTGATACAAAAGGCACAGTTCTGCTTGCTCTTGGATTTACTTCAATTACATAAATTTGATCTTTTTTAATTGCAAATTGGATATTCATAAATCCTCTAACTTTTAAAGCTAAGGCTAATTTTCTTGTTTGATTTTCTATTTCTTTAATCAAATAAGGTTTAATTGAAATAGGGGGTAGACTACATGCTGAATCTCCAGAGTGAATTCCAGCCTCTTCAATATGCTGCATGATACCTGCAACAAATACATCTTTACCATCAGACAATGCATCCACATCAACTTCCATTGCTTGATTAATAAATTTATCAATTAAGATTGGATTGTCTTCTGCAGCTTTGAAGGCTTCTTCAACAAACTTTTTTAAATCGTTTTTATCATATACAATTTCCATGGCTCTTCCACCCAAAACATAGGAGGGTCTAACAATCAAAGGTAAACCAATTTTATCAGCAATTTTTATTGCTTGATTGTAAGTTTTAGCTATTCCACTTTCAGCCTGTTTTAATTTTAATTTATTTAAAAGATTTCTAAATCGATCTCTATCTTCAGCAAGATCAATTGAAGTGTATTGTGTTCCTAAAATTGGAAGCTTGTTTTGATATAAAAATTCAGCCAACTTTATAGGAGTTTGGCCACCGAATTGTGCTATCACTCCAATTAAGTTTCCTTTCTCTTGCTCTTTCTTAATGATGTTGAAAACATACTCTTCTTTAAGAGGTTCAAAATATAATCGATCACTTGTATCATAATCTGTTGATACAGTTTCTGGATTACAATTGACCATAATCGTTTCAAATCCTGCATCTTTTAAGGCGAAACTTGCTTGGCAACAACAATAATCAAATTCTATTCCCTGACCAATCCTGTTAGGACCCCCTCCTAAGATAATGATTTTTTTCTTTTGAGTTGGCTCTGCCTCACACTCTGAATTAAGTGAAAAATTTCTTTGATAACTTGAGTACATATAAGGTGTAAAAGATTTAAATTCTGCAGCACAAGTATCCACTTTTTTATAAACAGGTAATACTTTTAAAGCCATTCTTCTTTTTCTTACAACACTCTCAGGAAT
>CACBQF010000023.1 GCA_902541315.1 uncultured Pelagibacteraceae bacterium | reverse complement strand
CAAAAAAAATTTCTACATGGTTATGTTTATCAGGCAATTTTGGTGAATTATAAAAACTCATATTAGTTATTAAATTTTTTTTATGATGCTCTAAAAGATGTATTGTGCCACTCATACCAAGATGAATTAGCAATTTATATCTTCCAGATAAAAAGATGATTAGATATTTTGAAAATCTACCAACATTTAAAATTTTTTGGTTTTTTAAAATTTTTTTGAAATTTAAAGGTATTTTAGTCCTTAAATTTCTATTTCTCACTATTACTTTTTTAATAGTTTTTTGTATTATTTTTTTATTTAGTGAATGTCTTACAATTTCTACTTCTGGTAATTCTGGCATTTCATACTATATTATTTGTATATTTAAACTTTATGCAACAAGATCTTCAAAATAAAAAAGGACTAGTACAAAATGTCTTTAATCAAGTTTACGATCAGTATGATCTTATGAACGACTTAATGTCCCTAGGAATCCATAGAATATGGAAAAAAAACTTATTGAATATGATGAACCCTTCTGCCAACCAAAAGTTAATAGATGTTGCTTGTGGAACAGGAGATATTGCGAAAATTTACTTAAAAAGTATTGGAAAAAATGCTGAGATAACTTGTGTTGATCCTAACAAAGGAATGATAAATATTGCTAAAAAAAAATTACCTAAATATAAAAATCTTAGATGGTTTATATCCTCAGCTGAAAATTTGCCTGTTTTAAGCAACTCTTTTGATTTTTATACAATTAGCTTTGGATTAAGAAATACAAAAAATATAAATAAATCCTTGAGAGAAGCATACAGAGTTTTAAAACCAGGAGGTCGATTTTTATGTCTTGAATTTTCTAAAATTCAAAACTCTAATTTAGATTATCTTTATAAAAAATATTCTAAACTAATTCCAGAAATTGGAAAAATTGTCGTTGGCAAAAAAGAGCCTTACAAGTATTTAATTGAAAGTATTCAAAATTTTGTTAATCAAAATGAGCTGATAGACTTAATGTATAAAAGTAAATTTGATAAGTGTGATTATACAAATCTAACAGGTGGTATAGTTTCTATTCACAGTGGTTGGAAAATATAATGATCAAAAGACTAATAACATTATTGAAACTTGGAAGAAAAGTCGCAAAATCAGACATTTTAGAAATAACATCAAAATTTCATAAACCACCATTGTCTATTAAAATTTTGTTTAAGATTTTATCTTTCTCTATTTCATCCAAAAATAATGAACAGGTTAACGCAAATGAAGGAGAAAGATTGTCTAGATCTTTAGAGTCCATGGGTACAACTTTTATAAAACTAGGTCAGTTCTTAGCGACGAGGCCAGATATTATTGGAGAAAGTTTATCAAAAGAACTCGAAAGTCTTCAAGATAGATTGCCTCCATTTTCCCAAGATCAAGCCAAAAAAATTATCAAAGATGATTTAGGGACTAATACCTATAACTCAATCATTAATTTAAGCGAACCTGTTGCAGCTGCATCCATAGCTCAAGTTCACAAAGCTCAAATAGACGATAATGGAATAATAAAAGATGTCGCGATAAAAATTTTACGACCTGATATTAAGAAAATTTTCAATGAGGAAATTGATGCTATAATGTTATTTGCATTTTTAGTTGAGTCCTTAGTAAAAAAAACAAAAAGATTAAAACTTGTTGATGTAGTATTTTTACTAAAAGAAATTACTAATCTTGAGATGGATTTAAGATTTGAGGCTGCTGCCGCAAATGAATACGCAGAAAATACAAAAAATGATATTGGTTTTAATGTTCCACAAACTTACTGGAACTATACTAGTGAAAATGTAATGACACTAGACTGGGTAGAGGGTATCTCGATCAGAGAAACTGATGAGTTAAAAAAAAGAGATGTAAATACAAAAAAATTAGCAGAGGATATTATCCAAAATTTTCTTAGACATGCTGTTAGAGATGGTTTTTTTCATGCTGATATGCATCAAGGAAATATTTTGATAAATAATGATGGCCACATTGTTCCTATTGATTTTGGAATTATGGGCAGGCTCGATAAAATGAGTAAAAGATTTTTAGCTGAAATACTTTTTGGTTTTATTCAAAGAGACTACAAAAAAGTTGCTGAAGTCCATTTAATTGCAGGTTTAGTGCCAAAAAATGTCCCAATAAACGATCTTGCTCAAGCTTTAAGGTCTATTGGTGAGCCTATTTTTGGTCAAGCAGTTAAAGATATATCTGGTGGAAAATTGTTAAAACAACTTTTTGACGTCACAGAAAAATTTAATATGCAAACACAACCACAATTGTTAATGCTACAAAAAACAATGGTGGTAGTTGAAGGTGTAGCAAGAAAATTAAATCCTGAAACAAACATTTGGACTACATCTAAACCTATCCTTGAAAACTGGTTGAAAGAGACAAAAAACCCTATGACTACAATTAATGAAACAATTAATAGCACTTCAGAAGTAATAAAAAGATTACCAGAATTTCCAGAAATAATGGATAAAGCTAATCAGGCTCTTACTTTTTTAGCTAATGGACAAATTCCTCAAAATTCAAATTCTTATAATTCATTAAGTGATAAAAGATCTGAAATGGTAGCTTTCAGAAATCAATCTATAATAGGTTTTTTATTGCTTGTAATTTTAGGCCTTCTAGTATTTTAATGCATAAAATGAAAAATTTAGCTGATAAAAAAATTTTATTTATAATTTGTGGAGGAATTG
This sequence comes from uncultured Pelagibacteraceae bacterium, assembly GCA_902541315.1. Taxonomy (GTDB): domain Bacteria; phylum Pseudomonadota; class Alphaproteobacteria; order Pelagibacterales; family Pelagibacteraceae; genus Pelagibacter. The sequence goes on along the minus strand of CACBQF010000023.1, from coordinate 6,425 downwards.
CTGCATATAAAAGCTTAGAATTAATTAGAATATTTAGGAAAAATAAGGCTTCTATAAGAACAATTTTAACAAGGAGTGCTAAAAAATTTGTAACACCCTTATCGATCGCTTCATTATCACAAGGGAAAGTTTACGAAGACCTTTTCAATATAGAAAATGAATTAGAAATGGACCATATTGCTTTATCAAGATGGGCTGATGTAATCATTGTTGCTCCTGCAACTGCAAATACTATTTCAAAACTTGCCTCTGGAAACGCTGAAGATTTAGCTTCAACTGTTATTTTAGCATCAAACAAACAAGTTTACTTGGCTCCTGCTATGAATGTAAGAATGTGGGAACATCAATCGACTAAGGATAATCTAAAAACTCTAAAGAATTATGGTTATAAAGTTATAGGTCCTATTACCGGTGATATGGCATGTGGAGAGTATGGTGATGGCAAAATGTCTGAACCAATCGAAATATTTAATGAAATTCAAAATTTTGTTGAAAATAGGAAAGAAAATAAAAAAATTAAAGCTTTAGTTACCGCAGGCCCAACAAATGAATACATTGATCCTGTAAGATTTATTTCAAATAAATCAAGTGGTAAGCAAGGTTATGAAATTGCAAAATCTCTGCATAAAAGAGGATTTGACACAACTTTAATATCAGGTCCGACTAATCTAGATATAGATCAAGAAATTAAACTTATAAAAGTTGAAACAGCGGATGAAATGTTTAAAGCTACTCAAAAAAATTTACCAACGGATATTGCAGTATTTTCAGCTGCAGTTTCTGATTTTAAGATTGATGTAAAAAGCAAAGATAAAATAAAAAAAAAAGAAAAACTAAATATCAAATTAGAGAGAAATGTTGATATCTTAAATTATATTTCAAATCATAATTCAATGAGACCAAAGCTAGTTATTGGTTTTGCAGCTGAAACTAAAAATTTAGACTCGAATGCCATGAAAAAACTTAAAAATAAAAACTGTGATTGGATCGTTGCAAATGATGTGTCTAAAGAAAATATTGGTTTTAATAGTGATTATAACGAGGTTACGATTCATTATAATGATCTTAAAAAAAATAAAGAAACACTTTCACATAAAAAGAAATCTGAAATCTCAGAGGAGATTGTTGATAGAATTGTCACTCACATGAATTAATGGTCAGAGTATTAATTAAAAAACTTGATCCTAAAGTTACTCTTCCATCATATAAGACTAAAGGAGCCTCGGGCATGGACCTAATGGCTTTTGTAAAGGAAAAAATTGTAATTAAACCACAAACCTCAGCTTTAATTCCAACAGGATTATCTGTCGCTTTTTCTGAAGATTATGAAATACAAATAAGGCCACGTTCTGGCTTAGCAGCTAAAAATAATATTAGTGTTTTAAATACTCCTGGAACTATAGATAGTGATTATAGAGGTGAGTTAAAAATTATCATATTTAATCATAGTAATCATGATTTTATTGTTAATAATGATGATAGAGTTGCACAAATGGTTTTAACCCCTGTTGCAAAGATGGAATTAGAGGAAGCAAATGAATTGCCCAAGACTTTAAGAGGAGAGGGTGGATTTGGCTCAACAGGTAAATGAGTCAAAATTTAAATAAAAGCCAAGTCGCAAGATACTCAAGACAAATTATCCTAAGGAATATTGGTGCTTTAGGTCAAAAAAAAATAATTAAATCTAAAGTTCTTATCATTGGAATGGGGGGATTAGGTTGTTCTGTTGCAGAATTTCTTACTAGAGCAGGTGTAGGTAACATTGGGATAATTGACTTCGATAATGTAGATATAACCAATATTCATCGACAAAGCCTTTATGATATAAAAGATATCAAAAAGTCAAAAGTTATAGTAGCAAAAAAAAAATTACATAAAATTAATTCAAATACAAAAGTTAATTGTTACAAAGTAAAACTTAATAAAGGTAATATTAAAAATATAATAAGTAAATATGATTATATCATAGATGGATCAGATAACTTTAAAACTAAATTCTTAGTAAATGATTATTGTAAAAAAACAAAAAAATTTCTTGTTGTAGGAGCTATAAGTAAATTTGATGGACATATTTTTACTTTTAATTTTAAAAATAAAAATACACCATGTATAAGATCTTTTTTTCAAGAAAAAGAAATTTCAGATGATATCTTAAATTGTGAATATGAAGGTGTCTTGGGAACAGTTGCAGGTATAATTGGTACAATTCAGGCCAACGAGATATTAAAAAAAATTTTGAATATCGGTAAAAATTTAAATGGATATATACTTATACTTGATTTACTTAATTTAAATTTTAGAAAAGTGAAATTAAAAAAAATTAAAATGTATAAATAATGTTAAATAAAATTATATTATTGCTTATTTCATCTTTTTTTTATTTAGCCAATTGTCTAGCAAACGAAGTTTTTGTATCTTTGAAGAAAGATAAGGTCAATGTTAGATACGGACCTAGCCTAGAGTCTCCTATTAAATATGTATATAAGAAAATTAATCTCCCAATAAAACAAATAGATAAAAAAGAAAATTTTCGGAGAATTATTGATATAAAAAACAATAGCGGTTGGATACATGTTTCACAATTAAAACAGATAAACTCAATTATACCGCTTAAAGATAAAATTTTATTCCAAGAACCATCTAATTTTTCAAAACCTTTAGCAAAAATTAAAAAAGGTAGAATATTGATTGTAAAAAAATGCGAGGAGAACTGGTGTTTAATAAAAACATCAAAATTCAAGGGATGGATTAAAAACACCCATGTATGGGGAAAAAATTAGATAATTTTTAAAATATCTAATTATTTTTGTTGCGCACAAACATCTTTGATTACAGGTGTATTAGCACAATCGCCACATTTTGTTTTCTGAACAATGCAACCGTCATCAAGAATTTCAACATCAACAACTTTATCACATTTAGAACAAGTTGAAGAAATGGTAAGTCCACATTTTTTACAGTTATAATTTTCTATTTGCATATCCATAAAGTAATATTATGAAAAAAGCTTTCAAGAAAAATCCATGAGAATAATTATCATTAGCACATTTTTTTTGATAATGATAATTATTATCAAGAATTATCTAAAAAACGAATTATGATTTTTAAAAATTTTTAATTTTTCGACTTACTTGCCCACCATTTATCTAAAATGAAATACCAAACAGAGTTAGCTATTGGTTCAACAATCGCGTCAGTTAATGCAATCATAAAAGAAACGTCAGCGACTAACATTAAAACAGTTATAGCTATCGCAAAGTGTCCAATTGTATAGATTATTGTTCTAAGGATAGAACCTTTATTATTTTGGTAAATATTACCTGCTGCTTTAAATATCCCGCTAGTTATTTCCATTTTGTACCTTAAAAGGGCTTTCTAAAACGCAAGCTACTAAGTGAATTCTAGCCTGTTCCCCACCATTAAAGAAATTGTGATATTTTGTGTTGTTAGTTATCCAAACTTTACCATCAGCAGGGAGATGTTTTGCAACATTCTCGATTACCATCGAACAACCCTTGTTAGTAATAATTGGTACGTGCAGCCTACACTCTGGGTCTTTATGCCAGCTGAGTGTTGACCTTGGCTCTTTTAACAAAAGTCTTACTCTACCTAATTTAAATCTTTTACTTAACGTGTCATAAACCTCTTTAAAGTAAGTATTCTCAAATTCAGGGATTAATTGAGTATATTTAGATTCATCTATATCCACATCTCTACAAACTTCTTTTCCAGTTTCATCTGCTATAGTCCAATATTTACCTCGAATATTATTTCCTTCAATAGAGCTTTTGTCATTTGGAATTTGGTTTAATGATATTGCACCAAAGTGTGTTACTCCAGGAGAGTTAAATTTTTTAGCTTTTAAAATCTTATCTAAATCTTCCCTTAATCTTGTAATATCAAAATTAAGGTCTGGGACCTCATAAAAATCATCGAAAGTTACTGATGGCATAAGATAATCATTTAGTTTTTGTTAATTTAATTTCAAGTCAAATCTGTCCGAATTCATTACTTTAACCCACGCTACGATAAAATCATTAATAAATTTATCACCTGAGTCCTCACATGCATAAACTTCTGCTAATGCTCTTAATTGAGAATTTGACCCAAAAATCAAATCAACTCTTGTCGCTTTCCATTTAATTTTTTGAGTTTTTCTGTCTTTCCCGACAAAAGTCTGCTCTGATTTATCTTCTTCTTTCCAAGTGGTATTCATATCTAGTAAGTTTATGAAATAATCATTTGTCAGATAACCAGGTCTTTTTGTAAAAACACCATGTTCTGAATTGTCATAGTTAGTATCTAAAACTCTCATTCCACCTATTAGAGCTGTCATTTCAGGTGCTGTTAAACCCATCAACTGAGCCTTATCTACTAATTTTTCCTCTGCAGAAACATTTGAGGCTCCACCACTCAAGTAATTTCTAAAACCATCTGCTTGTGGTTCTAGAAGGCCAAATGAATTAATATCAGTTTGGTCTTGTCTCGCATCTCCTCTTCCTGCTGAAAATGGAACTTTAACTTTATAACCAGCTTTTTTTGCGGCCATTTCGACTCCAACACCACCTGCTAGTACAATTAAGTCGGCCATTGAAACACTTTTTTTATTACTGTCAAATTTACTTTTGATTTTACTCAAGGCTTTAATCACATTTGATAGCTTCTTAGGATTATTAACTTTCCAATTTTTTTGGGGCTCTAACATTATCCTTGCACCATTAGCACCACCTCTTTTGTCTGATCCTCTAAAAGTTGACGCTGACGCCCAAGCAGTTGATACTAAATCTGAAATCGATATTTTTGATTTAGAAATTTTATTTTTCAAATCTTTAATATCTTTTGACTTGAGTTTATATTTTGGTTTATCTATTGGGTCTTGCCAAATTAACTGTTCTTTTGGAACTTCACTACCAAGATAACAAACTCTAGGACCCATATCTCTATGAGTTAATTTAAACCAAGCTCTTGCAAAAGCATCATGAAACTCTTTTGGATTTTGATGAAAATGTTTTGTAATAGGGCCATAACTTGGATCAACTTTCATTGAGATATCAGTTGTTTGCATCATTGGTGGGTGTAACACACCTTTCTTATGGGCATCAGGAACCATTTTAATTTCTTGACCATTTTTCTTAGGCGTCCATTGGTGAGCACCAGCAGGGCTTTTTGTAAGCTCCCATTCATGTCCATATAAACAATCTAAATAGCCCATGTCCCATCTAATGGGATTTTGAGTCCAGGCGCCCTCAATGCCACTGCTTATTGTATCAACACCTTTTCCAGATTTGTAACCACTATTCCATCCAGTAGACTGGTCTTGAAGTTTTGAAGCCTCAGGATCAGGACCCTTGAATGACTCGGATGCTGCACCATGAGATTTCCCAAATGTATGTCCTCCAGCAACTAAAGCGGCTGTCTCATAATCATTCATTGCCATTCTGCCAAATGTTTCTCTAATATCATGTGCTGCAAGTTTAGGATCTGGATTAGCATCAGGACCTTGCGGATTGACATAAATTAAACCCATATGAGATGCTCCTAGAGGCTGTTCTAAATCTCTCTCTCCACTATATCTTTCTACACCTAACATCTCTTTTTCTGAGCCCCAATAAATATCATCTTCTGGTTCCCATATATCCGTTCTACCTGCTCCAAAACCAAAAGTTTTGAAACCCATTGAGTCTAGAGCAACGTTTCCAACTAGTATAAATAAATCTGCCCATGAAATTTTTCTTCCATACTTCTTTTTGATTGGCCATAAAAGTAATCTGGCTTTATCCAAATTCACGTTATCTGGCCAAGAATTAAGTGGCGCAAATCTCTGATTACCTGTTCCTGCTCCACCTCTACCATCCCCAGTTCTGTAAGTTCCTGCAGCGTGCCAAGCAAGCCTAATGAAGAGTGGTCCATAATGACCATAATCAGCTGGCCACCACTCTTGCGAGTCGGTCATTAATTTTTTTAGATCTTTTTTCAGCGCTTTATAATTAAGTTTTTTAAACTCTTTAGCGTAACTAAATTTTTTATCCATTGGGTTAGATAAATTTGAGTGCTGACTAAGAATTTTAAGATTTAAGCTATTAGGCCAAAAATCTCTCACTGTTTGTCCCCGTCCTGCAGAAAACTTTGCAGGTGTTCCTGCCCCCGTAAATGGACATTTGCTCATTTGATTTGCTTTAAAAGATTTATCTTTAAAATTTTCAGTACTCATTATTTTCCTTTGGATTGTTAGGTTATTGAACGTACTTTATAATGATTCTAAAAAGGTGTCAATTGGTTTAAAATGACGCTTTAGTGATAGTAAATAATTATTCTTCTAGCTTTACAAGAACTTCGACAGATTTAATCTTTTTACCGTTTATTTTTTTTAAGATGTTTATTGGGCCTACATCAGAATTCTCTAAATCAATCAACTTTTCATCTTT
>CACBQF010000022.1 GCA_902541315.1 uncultured Pelagibacteraceae bacterium | reverse complement strand
AAATTGAGGAGAAGAGAGCTGATGATGATCAGGAGACTTTTTTAAAAAGATATGAAAAATATATGGAAACGACGAGACCTGTATTGGATTTTTATTCCAAAAATTCCAACTTTTATGAAATCGATGGATCTCAAGAAATTAGTCAAATAACTAGTAAAATTGACATTTTTATCAATGTTTAAGACGTTGACTTTGAAAGATCTTCTTATATAAAAGGCTACAATTTATCTCAAAATTATGGCTCGTATAGCAGGTATTAATATTCCGCAAAATAAACTAGTTCACATTGGACTGACCTATATATATGGTATAGGTGATAAATATTCTAAACAAATTTGTGAAGCTCTGAAATTTCCAAGAGAAAAAAGAGTAAATCAATTAACAGATGATGAAATATTAAAAATCAGAGAATATATAGATCAAAACTTTAAGGTTGAGGGAGATCTAAGAAGAGATTATTCACTTAGCATTAAACGTTTGATTGATTTAGCTTGCTACAGAGGGTCAAGGCATAGAAAAAAATTACCTGTAAGAGGACAAAGAACCAGATGTAATGCTAGAACCAGAAAAGGTAAAGCGATTGCAATTGCAGGAAAAAAATTAACTCCACTTAAAAAATAATTATGGCTAAAATTGAAAAAACAGAAAACAAAAATAAAGCCAATGAAAAATCAGAAAAAAAAGTAATTAAAAGTTCTTACTCAAAAAAGAAAAAAATAAAAAAAAATATTTTAAATGGTATAGCTTATGTTCAATCAACTTTTAATAATACTATTATTTCAATAGCTGATACTAATGGAAATGTTATTTCTTGGGCCTCAGCTGGTCAAAAAGGTTTTAAGGGTTCAAGAAAATCTACACCTTATGCTGCGCAAGTTGCTGCAGATGCAGTGGCAACTAAGGCACTAGAATTTGGTATGAAAACATTGAATGTTGAAATCAAAGGACCAGGCTCCGGACGAGAGACCGCTTTAAGGGCACTTCAAGCTAGAGGGTTTAAAATTTTATCTATAAAAGATACTACACCAATGCCACATAACGGAACAAGACCACCAAAAAAAAGGAGAGTTTAATGGAGACAGAAAACGTAAATATAAAGAATTGGAAATCTTTAATAAAACCCTCAAAATTAGATGTAAAATTAAGTGAAGATCTTACACACGCAAAGATAATAGCAGAACCTTTAGAGAAAGGTTATGGGTTAACTCTTGGTAATTCATTAAGAAGAATATTGTTGTCTTCAATAAGAGGTGCTGCTGTAACCTCAATTCAAATTGATGGAGTCTTGCATGAGTTTACATCAATTAAGGGAGTTAGAGAGGATGTAACTGATATTGTCCTAAATGTTAAATCATTAGCATTAAAATGTAATTCTGAAGGTACTAAGAAATTAGTTTTAGATGCAAAAGGTCCAGGCGAAATTAAAGCTTCAGATATTTCACCTGTGACAGATGTAGAAATTTTGAATCCTGATTTAGTTATCTGTAATCTTGATGAGAATACTAATTTTCATATGGAAATGAATGTTAATACTGGAAAAGGATATGTACCTGCTGAACTTAATAAACCTGAAGAACCACCTTTAGGATTAATCGCAATAGATTCATTATATAGTCCAGTAAAAAAAGTTTCTTATTCAGTTAGTACTGCTAGGGAGGGGAAAGCTCTAGATTATGATAAGCTAACAATGGAAGTTGAAACTAATGGTTCGATATCTGCTGAAGATGCTGTAGCTTATTCAGCCAGAATATTCCAAGATCAACTTAAGATGTTTATCAACTTTGATGAACCAGTTGAAGCTCCAATTAAAGAAGTTTCTAGTGAGCCTGAGTTCAACAAAAATCTTCTAAGAAAAGTCGATGAACTTGAGCTGTCTGTTAGATCAATGAATTGCTTGAAGAATGATAATATAATTTATATTGGAGACCTTGTTCAAAAATCAGAGGGTGAGATGCTCAGAACACCAAATTTTGGAAGAAAATCGTTAAATGAAATCAAAGAGGTTCTTACAGGCATGTCATTATATTTAGGAATGGAAATACCTAATTGGCCACCTGATAATATTGCAGAAATGTCTAAAAAGCTTGAGGAAGCTATTTAATGAGACACGGACTAGCTAATAAAAAATTAAATAGGACTTCAGAACACAGGAAAGCTTTACTTAAGAATATGCTTATTTCACTGATAAAATACGAGCAAATTAAAACTACCTTACCAAAAGCTAAATTTTTAAAACCTCAGGCAGATAAAATAATAACCTTGGGTAAGAAAAATACATTAAGCACAACAAAAACACTAGTTTCTAAATTACAGGATATTAAATCTGCAAATAAAGTAAAAAAAACACTATCCAAAAGATATGAAAAAAGGAATGGTGGTTATACGAGAATAATTAAGGCTGGGTTTAGATATGGTGACAACGCCCAAATGGCAATTATCGAGTTTGTAGATAGAGATGTTGAAGCTAAAAGAGTTGACAAAAAGAAAAAAGGTCAATCTGAAATTACAGAGAATAAAGACAGTAAAAAAGAGTCTGTAAGTAAATAAATTTTAAAAATGATAAAAAGTTTTGTTGTAGACGCAACATTCAATAATATGCGTCTGGATAGATTTTTAAGAAACAAATTAGGAAAAATACCTCAAGGTCTAATTGAAAAAAAATTACGAACTGGAAAGATTAAACTTAATAAAAAAAAAGTAAAAAGTTCTACCAAAGTTACTTTAAATGATAAAGTGGAATTATTTAATTTAGATTTTAAAGAAAAAATTCATGAAAAAAAAATAAATTTCAAACCTTCTAATACAATTATCAAGTCTAATGAAAAGTCTATAATTGAAAATAACGAGGATTTTATAGTAATTAATAAGGATTCCGGAATTTCAGTACAAGGTGGAACTAAATCAAAAAAAAACTTAATAGATATTTTTAAAAAAAGTAAGATATTTGAAAATACAAAACCTTACTCTGTGCACAGACTGGATAAGGATACATCAGGTGTTTTTATAATTGCCAAAAAGAGAGAAATGGCACAACTTTTAACTTCGTTATTCAGGTTAAGAAAGATACATAAAACGTATCTAGCAATTTGTCACGGTGAATTAGAAAAAAATTCCGGAGAATTAAATGATAATTTAATTAGATATGATAATGGAAAGAAAATAGTTGAAAAAGCTAAAACAATTTTTAAGGTAATAGATAAAAACTCAGAAGCTAGCTTACTTGAGCTTAAACCTATCACTGGCAGAAAACATCAATTAAGAAAACAATTGTATAATATTGGTCACTCGGTTTATGGTGATGAAAAATATAAAAACATTAATCTTAAAGGTATAAATAAGAAGCTAATGCTTCATTCGTATCAAATTAAATTTTTAATTAATAATCAAAAACATACCTATAAGGCTTTGTTACCAGATTACTTTAAAAATTTACTTAAATCAAAAAGACTTAACTTTTTAAATTAATCAAAAAATTTTCTATTAGTTTATTTTCTAATTCATCATAATTTTGATCAACGATTGTTTTTAAGTTAGTTACTCCTCTATCACTTATACCACAAGGAATTATAGAATCGTATTTATCAAGTTTATTGTCTATATTTATTGAAAAACCATGGTAAGCAATCCATTTACTAACTCTTACTCCGATAGCTGCAACTTTTTTAATTTCATTATTGTCATCGTACCAAATACCAATATTTTTTTTGTCCGCAAAAGTCTCAATTTTAAAAAATTTTATTGTTTCAATAATTGTTTTTTCAATTATGGATATAAACCGTCTTATATCTTTGCCTCTTTTTTTTAGATCAATAATAAAATAACAAATTAGTTGTCCTGGCCCATGATATGTAATTTTACCCCCTCTATTTGTTCGAATAATTTTTATTGATTTATCTAAAATTTCATTTTCTTTAAAACTTGTACCGGCTGTAAAAATTTCATTATGTTCTAAAGTCCAAATTAGCTCATTAGCTGTATTTTCATTTACCTTATGAATTTTTGATTCCATAAATTTGATAGCTTCTTCGTATTTTATTGGTTTTTTTGATTTTTTGACCTCAATATTCATTTAAAAATTGTAATCTTTTCATTTTGTATTAAAAGAGCCGACATAATAATAGGTTAATTTATGACTTTAGTTAAAAAAATTAAAGATAAAAAAGTAAATTTTGAGTTTAATAAAGAATTTATAAAAGTTGTTACAGATAAAATAGCTAATAATGATGCATTATTTATTATCAATTCATTCAAAGAAATGCATCCTGCAGATGCAGCTGATATTATTGAACATTTAAGTGAAAATGATAGAGAAAGTTTAATTAAATTAAACAGTTTTAAAATTGATCCAGAAGTATTTGTGGAGCTAAATGAGTCTGTTCAAACAGAGATAATTAAATTTTTATCCTCAGAGTCAATTGTTAGAATTTTGAAAAATCTTGAGTCTGACGATGCAATAGCAATTTTAGAAAATGTTGAAGAAAAGAATAAAAATTCCATCCTAAGTGCTTTACCTCCTAAAGATCGTTTTGCTTTACTAGAGGGGCTTAGTTATCCAGAGGATAGTGCTGCTAGAATAATGCAAAGAGAGTTTACAGCAATACCAAGTAATTGGTCAGTTGGTCAGACAATTGATTATTTAAGAGAAAACAAAGATTTACCTGAACAATTTTTGGAAATCTTCATTGTTGATGAAAATTTTAAACCAATTGGCACTGTACCTTCATCTAAAGTTTTACGAACACCAAGAGAAACAAAAATGTCTAATATTATGGAGGAGACAATTTTTTTAGTACCTGTAGATATGGATAAAGAAGAGGTAGGTAATTCATTTGAAAATTATGGATTAAATTCAGCATGTGTGGTTGATAAGAATAATAAACTTGTTGGAATGATAACTTCTGATGATATTTTGACAGTTTTAAAAGAAGAAGCTGAAGAAGATACTTTAAGACTTGCTGGTGTAGGTGATGAAGAGATTACAGATGGTGTATTTACTAAAACAAAAAGAAGATTTAATTGGTTATTATTGAATTTATTTACTGCTTTCCTAGCTACTTGGTGCATAAGTTTATTTGGAGCAACTATTGAACAAATGGTAGTACTTGCTTTTTTAATGCCGATCGTAGCTTCGATGGGCGGCAATGCTGGAATGCAAACATTAGCTGTAACTGTAAGATCTTTAGCTACAAATGATTTAACAAAAAATAATTTTAGTCAAAATATATTAAAAGAATTTAATATTGGAGTTTTGAATGGAGTAATTTTTGCTATTATTAGTTCATTAATAGTCCAATTATGGTTCCAAGATAGTCAACTTTCTTTAATAATTTCTATCTCAATGATTTTGACAATGATAATAGCTGGTCTTTTTGGTATTCTAGTTCCTGTTTCATTAAAAAAAATGAATATTGATCCCGCCATTGCATCTAGTGTATTTGTAACAACAATTACTGATGTCATTGGCTTTGTATCCTTTTTAGGTGTTGGTGCATATTACTTTTAGAAATTATCTATTAATCTTACTTTATTGATAAAATAAGCAATAAAAATTTTTGAATTTTCTATATTTAAAGAAGTTTTAAGATTATTTTTTTTTCTAATTTCTAAGTAATCGATCTTAATGTGAAAATTTTTTTTCAATAATTCTATTTTTTTTTGTAATAGATTTTTTGTTTTTTTATTATTTCTAAGAAACGTTTTAAAATAGAATAAATCTCTAGCTATTTTACCTGCTTTAATCAGATCACTTTTACTGAGTAATTGATTTCTTGAAGATAAAGCAAGTTTATTTTTATCCCTTACTGTTTTGCATGATACAATTTTTGTTTCGTATTTTTTTTCAATAAACTTTTTAACTAATAGTAACTGTTGATAGTCTTTTTCACCCATAAATATTTTGTTTGGTTTAATGATATTCGTCAACCTATCCATTACGTCAATTACACCCTCAAAATGACCTTTTCTAAATTTTGCACAAAGTACTTTGTTTTCTTTTTTTATAACTATTGCCTCTTTTCTTTTGAATGAATAAATATCCTTTTTATTTGGGATATAAACATAATTAACTTTTAATTTTTTTAAGATATTGAGATCTTTCTTTAAATTCTTTGGGTATGATAAATAATCTTTCTTGTTATTAAATTGAGTTGGATTTATGAAAATACTTACAAGTGTTTGATTACATTTCTTCTTTGACTGTTTTATTAAATATTCATGCCCTTTATGAAGACTCCCCATTGTTGGAACAAAGCCTAAATTTGAAACTTTTTTGAGTGCCTCATTTATATCTTTATTCTTAATTAAAATTTTCATTTGTATAAAATAATTTTTATAAGTAAAACATTAAAATGATTAAACAAGCAATTATTCCTTTAGCTGGTTTAGGAACTAGATTACTACCATTAACCAGTGTTTTCGCCAAAGAGCTTTTGCCTATAAATGGTAAACCTGGGATTGAATATATTTTAGATGAGTGTATTGAGGCTGGAATAAAAGAAGTTGTTTTTATTATTTCTAAAAAAAAAAAGATGATTAAAAAATATTTTTATAATGATAATTTTTATAAAAAGATAATCAAAAAAAAGAAAGATCCTAGAACATTAAAAGAATATAAAAAAATTTTAAAATATAAAAAAATTATAAAATTTGTTTATCAAAATAAACCCTTGGGTACAGGTGATGCAGTTCTTAAAACTAAAAATATTATTAAAGATAAATTCTTTTTAATGTTACTACCAGATGATCTGATTGTAAAAAAAAACTGTTCCAAATCTATGATCCAAATACACAAAAAATATAAAGCATCAGTTATGGCAAGTATGAATGTTAATAAAAAAACAGTGTCTAGGTGGGGTATCTATAAATTGAAAAAAAAAATGGATAAAAATAATTTTTTAATCGAGGATGTAATTGAAAAGCCATCAATAAAAGAGGCGCCGTCCAATAAAGCTGTAATTGGAAGATATATTTTACCAAAAACAATATTTACAAAATTATTGTCACAAAAGCCAGGTAAAGGTGGCGAAATACACATTACTGACTCTATTCAAACTTTAATTAAAGAAAATCAAAAATTTATAGCTCATAACTTTTCTGGTAAATACTTGGACTGTGGAAGTATGAGTGGTTATATAAAATCTGGAATTGAGATTTCAAAATTATGAAATTATGCATGATAGGGACTGGCTATGTTGGACTTGTCAGTGGTGTTTGTTTTTCTGATGTAGGAAATATTGTTTATTGTGTTGATAAAGATAGAAATAAAATTGATTCACTTAATAAAGGAAAAGTACCTATTTATGAACCAGGATTAGAAGAAATATTAAAAAGAAACTATAAAGCTAAAAGATTATTTTTTACTTCAAATTTAAGTGAAGCAGTTAAGAAATCTGATATTATATTTATTTGTGTCGGAACCCCTACACAAAAAAAAGGTAATTCAGCTGATTTAAAGCATGTATTTAATGTAGCAAAACAATTAAAAAAAAGTATTTCCAAATACAAAATCATCATAACAAAATCTACGGTCCCAGTAACTACAGGAGATAAAATTGAAAAAATTTTAAGAAATTTAAAGAAAAAAAAATTAATAGATGTTGTTTCAAATCCTGAATTTTTAAGAGAGGGTGAAGCTATAAGAGATTTTATTTATCCTGATAGAGTTGTTATTGGAACTGACAGTAATAAAGCTAACAAAATTTTAAAATCTTTGTACTTACCTATAATAAAAAAATCTAGCAGATATTTTAAGACCTCAAGAAGAGGTGCTGAAATGGTAAAATATGCATCTAATGCTTTTTTGGCTACAAAAATTTCCTACATAAACGAATTGGCAAATTTATGTGAAAAAATTGGTGTTAATATACAAGATATTTCTATTGGTATGGGTTTGGATCAAAGAATTGGTGATAGATTTTTAAGGGCAGGACCTGCTTATGGAGGTTCATGCTTTCCTAAAGATACAAGAGCTTTAATTGACGTTGCTGATAAATATAAAACTGATCTTTCTATTATAAAAAGCGTTGTTAAATCGAATAATCAAAGAAAAATAACTCTTACAAATAGAATTGATAAGATTTTGAACAATAAACTTAAAAATAAAAACATTACGTTTTTAGGTGTAACTTTTAAACCTAATACTGATGATATGAGGGAAGCATCAAGTATTCCAATGATTAATTATTTAAATAAGAAAGGAAGTAAAATCAGATATTACGACCCTTCAGGAAGAAAAAAGGAATTTGATAAGTTAAAGAATGTTAAATTCTACAGTAGTATTTCTTCAGCTTGCATCAAAAGTGATCTTATAATTATTCACACTGAATGGAATGCTTTTAAGTTACTAGACTTTAAACGGCTTGTAAAAAAAAAAAATTTTAAAGTTTTTGATATGAGAAATATCTATTCTCAAGATAAAATGAGAGATTTAAGAATAGATTACACCAGTATCGGCAGGTAATTTAATTTAATTCAAATATAGCGTCTACTTCAACTGATACACCTAACGGTAAACTATTTGTGCTAACAGCTGCCCTTGTATGCATTCCAGCTTTATCAAATATTGATGCTATTAAATCTGAAGCTCCGTTAATAACTTTAGGCTGATCATTAAAATCATCTGTTGAATTAACAAATCCAGTAAGTTTGATACACGATTTGATTTTGGATAAATCTCCATTACATGCTTCTTTTGCTTGTGAAACAATGCTTAAACCACATCTTTTTGCAGCATTATAGCCATCATCCACAGATAAATCTTTTCCAATTTTACCTTTGATCAATTTACCATTTTCATCAACAGATATTTGACCTGAGATGAATAACAAGTTGCCAGTAATTTTAGTTGCTACATAAGATCCAACAGGTGGTTTAGCTTGTGGTAATTTAATATTAAGTTTTTCAATTCTATCATTAATTGTCATTTTTTAATTTTTCCATAAATTCTTTACCATTTTTACTATTCTTAAATTTAGTCCATGTATTTCCAAATGATGATTTATCAAATTTTTTTTTACCTTCACTTAATTTTTCACCTGTACTTGTCTTTAGTTTCTTCGCAGTACATTCAACATATTTTGCACTTAGTTTGTCAAACTGATTACAATCAGTTTCATTTGCAAATAAAGAAGTTGAAATTAATAAAATAAAAAGAGACTTAAATAATAATTTTTTTTTCATATTTTTTTCTATTTTTTTTTCTTTTTTTTACTTTTATCGTATTCTTTTCTTTTCTCAATTAAAATTAATGCCTCTTCCATAGTTAATTCATTTGGATCTTTTTCTTCTGGTATTGTAGCGTTTAAAGATTTGTATTTGATGTATGGACCATATTGTCCTTTCATAATTCTAACAGGCTTACCATCTTCAGGATGTGTGCCTAAGTCTTTTATAATAGATGAAGACATTCGGCCTGGTTTAGCCTCAGCAATTAAAGTTATTGCTCTGTTTAAACCAATAGAAAAAATCTCTTCTATATTTTCAATTCTTGCTGACTTATTTTCACATTTTAGATAAGGACCAAATCTTCCCGTGTTCAATGTTATTTCTTTTTGATTCTCTGGATTGAGACCTAAAGATTTTGGTAGAGAACATAAAAATTGAGCTTTTTCTAAATCAATATCTTTTAAATCTAAACCTTTGGGAATTGATACATTTTTTAATAGTTCGTTAACTTCAGTTTTAGATTTCTTTTTCTTTTTCTTTTTTTTTTCACTTTCTTCTATTTCTTGTTCACTTAAAATTTTTTCATATTGAAGATAGGGTCCAAATCTTCCATTTTTCAAATATATATCATTACCATTTTCATGTTTTCCAATAAATTTTGGTTC
>CACBQF010000021.1 GCA_902541315.1 uncultured Pelagibacteraceae bacterium | reverse complement strand
ATTTTAAATTTATTTTTTTTCAAAAAAACTTGATTGTATCTGCTTAAATTTTTTTGAATAACTTTATACTTTTTATCTAAAGTTTTTTTTTCAGAGTCATAACAATTTATATTATTATCAACTCCTATTGTGAAAGGTTGTTTAGCGTACAAATATCTAAGCTTATTTGGAGTTTTAATATCATATATTTCCAAATTTGGAATCTTGATGAGATTATAAATGGTATCTGCTTGTGCTGAATTAATAATTATAAAAAATAATATTATATATCTAAAATAAATCATAAATCTTTATATAGAAGATATTCCAAATTAAAAGAATGTGATACAGTTTTTACTGTGAAAAAAAAAACTAATAAAGATCCAATTCAACCTGTTAGTGGAACAAAAGTCCCTAGGTTTGCAGGACCTTCAACATTTGCTAGATTGCCAGAACTAAGAGATGTGGAGAGTTGTGATGTTGCAATTGTTGGAGTTCCATTTGATGCTGGCACAAGCTACAGACCTGGAGCAAGATTTGGACCCCAAAGTATAAGACAGGCCTCAAGACACTTAAGAACCAATTATCATCCAAGTTATGATGTTGAACCGTTTAAAATTCAACAAGTTGCTGATGCAGGAGATATTACCTGCAACCCTTTTAATATTAATGAAGCAATAAAGCAGATAGAAATAGGAGCTGAGGAGTTATTAAAAAAGGTTGGAGGTATTATTTGTTTAGGTGGAGATCACACGATTGCCTTTCCTCTCTTAAAAGCAGTGAATAAGATTAATAATGGACCAGTCGCATTAGTGCACTTTGATGCTCATCTTGATACTTGGGATACATATTTTGGAGCTCCATACACTCATGGAACTCCTTTTAGAAGAGCGAGGGAAGAAAATTTATTTTTAGATGATGCATCAATGCATGTTGGAATTAGAGGTCCTCTATATAGCAGAGATGACATTAAGAATGATGAGAGTTTTGGATTTAAAATTATTCATTGTGATGAATTTCAATCAGAAGGTACGGATAAAATTGCTGAGAGAATTAAAAAAAGAGTAGGCAACAATCCTTTATACTTATCTATAGATATAGACGTATTAGATCCTGCTTTCGCACCTGGAACTGGAACTCCAGAAATTGCTGGGATGACCTCAAGGGAAATGGTTAATGTTTTAAGAGGCCTTTCGGGCTTAAATCTTATATCAGCAGACGTAGTTGAAGTTTCACCAGCATATGATCATGCTGAGGTCACATCACTTGCAGCTGCTACGATTGTTTATGAATTAACTAATTTATTTGCAAAAAAATAATAAAAAGTTAGTAAAAAGTTATGAAAGACAAAAAAAATTTTTATATAAATGGAAAATGGCAGGCCCCAAAAAGCAAACAACAAATTGAAATTGTTAATCCTTCAACTGAAGAAAAATGTGCGATCATAACTCTTGGTAATAAAGAGGATGTCGATATTGCTGTAAATTCAGCTAAAGAAGCTTATGACTCTTGGGCTTTTTCAACTAAAGATGAAAGAATAAAACTTTTAGAAAAACTTTATGAAAATTATAAAAAAAGGTGGGCGGATATTTCTGAGGCAATTACTACTGAAATGGGTGCACCAAAAGACTTTGCAACGAAGCTTCAAGTGGGTACAGGAGCTGCCCATATTAAATCTTTTATAAGACATCTTAAGAATTTTGAATTTGAAAAACCTTTAGGTGATCATGCTCCCAATCAGAGACTTTTATATGAGCCTAAGGGAGTCTGTGCATTGATAACACCATGGAATTGGCCAATGAATCAGGTTTGTCTTAAGGTAATCCCTGCACTAGCATCAGGTTGCACAATGGTTTTGAAACCATCAGAACTAGCTCCATTATCATCAATGATTTTAACCGAAATTATTGATGAAACAAAATTTCCTCCAGGAGTATTTAATCTAATAAATGGTGATGGAAATACAACTGGTGATGCTCTTACGCGACATCCAGATATTAATATGATTTCTTTTACTGGTTCCACTAGAGCTGGTGCTTTAATTTCACAAAATGCAGCTAATGATTTTAAAAGAGTGAGTTTAGAGTTAGGCGGTAAAGGAGCAAATATAATTTTTAAAGATGCTAATCCAAAAGCTATTGAATGGGGTGCTTTAAGATGTTTTAAAAATTCAGGTCAATCGTGTAATGCACCGACAAGAATGTTAATTGAAAAATCGAATTACTCCGAAGCAATAAAAAAACTTAAAGAATATACCGATACTATTCAGGTAGGGGATCCAAAAAAAGAGGGAGAACATATCGGGCCAGTGGTATCAGAAACTCAATATAATAAAATTCAGGATTTAATTCAAAAAGGCATTGATGAAGGGGCAAAATTAATTGCAGGTGGACTTGGAAAGCCTGATGGTCATGAAAAAGGATATTTTGTTAAGCCAACTGTATTTATAGACGTTGACAATAGTATGGAAATTGCAAGAACTGAAATTTTTGGACCAGTATTATCTGTTATACCTTTTGAAACAGAGGAAGATGCAATCAAAATTGCAAATGATACCCCTTATGGACTAACAAATTATATTCAAACCCAAGATCAAGAAAAAGCTAAAAGGGTTGCAAAAAAACTAAGATCAGGAATGGTTGATGTAAATGGTGCTGGTATAGCAATAGACACACCCTTTGGAGGTTTTAAACATTCAGGAATTGGCAGAGAGGCTGGTGAACATGGCCTTCAAGAATTTTTAGAAGTTAAATCAGTGGGTGGTTGGAGCTAATTTATTGACGATTTTTCTCTTATACCATCGAGAAATTTTATACACTTTTTAAGCTCACTTAGTTCAATAAACTCATCAACTTTATGAGCCTGTTCAATTGAACCAGGTCCACAAACAACTGTACTAATACCAATTTCTTGAAACAACCCGGCCTCGGTTCCAAAAGAAACAACCTCCCTAGAATTATCACCAGTAAGACTTGATACAAATTCACATGCCTCAGAATTTAGAACACGATTGAAACCTGCAACTTCACCAATAATTTTTTTTGTAATTCTAGAATTAGTAAATACTTTCCTCATCTCTGGTAATAAAACCTCATTAGCATATTTATCAATCTCTTGATTTAGAAATATTCCATCTCCTTTAACTACTGGTCGAGTTTCCCATTCTACATGACATTTATCAGCAATAACATTATGTGCTATTCCTCCAAAAATACCTCCAACTTGTAAAGTTGAAAAAGGCGGATCAAATATAGAGTCTTTTGGAGATCTTTTTTTTAATTCCTCTCTTAGTTCTATTAACTTATTAGAATATTTTGTCGCAAATTCAACGGCGCTAACTCCTTTGTGTGGCATTGAGCTATGTCCTGCTAGTCCCTCAAAATAAGTTGTATACTCATAACATCCTTTATGTGCATCAATGATTTTCATTTTTGTGGGCTCACCTACGATACAAATACCCTCATTAATATTTCTTTTTTTTAATTCTTTTATCAAAATAGGTGCTCCAATGCATGCAGTCTCTTCATCAAAAGTGAAAGAAAAATGAATATCTCGATTTAAATCAGTTTTAGAATAAATAGGAGCGAAAGCTAATGTGCATGCAATAAAACCTTTCATGTCACATGAGCCTCTTCCATAAAGTTTTTCTTCTTTTATAGTTGCTTTAAAAGGATCTGTACTCCAACTCTTTGAAACTGGCACTGTATCAGTGTGACCTGATAAAATTATTGGCTTTATACCATTCGATTTTTTTGCTTTAATTGTTGCAAAAAGATTTACTCTTTTTTTTTTCATCATCAAACGTTTTAAATGATGTTGCGCCAAAATTATGAAGATAATTCTCACAGTAATTAATTAAATTACTGTTGTCTTCACCTGATATAGTTTTGAAACCTATTAAATCTGACAAAATTTTTATCGAATTATTATATAATTCATCTAAATTAATTTCTGTACTCATAAATAATAATTAATATATATACTGTAATTATGAAAGAACAAATTACATACGACATATTTGATAAGGTAGATATAAGAGTAGGAACTGTAATTTCTGTGAAACAAAATGAAAAAGCTAGAAAACCATCATTAGTGATCGAAGTTGACTTTGGTAAGGAATTAGGCGTAAAGCAATCGTCTGCACAAATCACTCATTACTATAATGAAGAGAATTTAAAAGGGAAACAAGTGATAGGTGTTTGTAATTTTCCAGAGAAAAATATTGCAGGTATTGTTTCTCAAGTTTTAATCTTAGGTTCGATCGATAAAGAGGGAAAAGTGATATTAGTTCATCCTTCTCAAAAATCTGAGAACGGTCTTCCAATAGCTTAAAATGCATCCTGAAATATTGTCAATCTCTTTATTTTGGTTTGTAACCGCGTACACGCCAGGACCAAACAATGTTGTGGCCTCGTATTCAGGTTTCAATTTTGGTTTTGCAAAAACTATCCCCCATATCTTAGGAGTAACTTTAGGATTCACGTCGTTAGTTTTATTTTTATCTATCGGCCTTATAAATATATTTAAATTATTTCCTATAATACAAATTATAATTAAATATCTTGGGACTTTATTTTTAGTTTATTTGGCCTACAAAATTGCATTTTCAAAAATTTCAGATGAAACTATTAGAGAAAACCCTGTAAAATTTATTGAAACATTCTTGTTTCAATATTTAAATCCAAAGGGAGTTACTGTGGCAATAATTGTTGTTTCTACATATGTAGAATTAGGTGAGAATTATTTAAGTTATGCGACTCAAGTTATAGCTCTAGCATTCATATTTTCGGTAACAAGTATCACTCTTTGGACTTTTATAGGAAAATTTCTGAGGAAATTTGCGACAAATGATAAATTTATTAAGTATTTTAATTATGTTATGTCAGGGCTTCTTCTTTTGAGCATAATTACGTTCTATATATGATATAAAATATGAAACCAGGTACAAAAAATTCTTACAATTCACTCGCAGAAATAGATATCCAGGGTAAAAAATTTAAATATTATTCTTTAGAAAATGCTGAGAAAAATGGATTAGACGGCATTTCTAGGTTACCTAAATCTTTGAAAGTGCTTTTGGAAAATCTTTTAAGATATGAAGATGATCTATCTGTTACAAAAAAACAAATTGAGGCAATTAAAGAATGGTTGAAAGATAAAAAATCTAAAACTGAAATAGCATATAGACCTGCAAGAGTTTTGTTACAAGATTATACCGGTATACCAGCAGTTGCTGATTTGGCAGCTATGCGAGAAGCTGTAAAAAATAAAAAAAAAGATCCAGAAAAAATCAATCCATTATCCGCTGTTGATCTTGTAATAGACCACTCTGTTCAAGTAGATCAATCTGCAAAGTCAGATTCATTTGAAAAAAATGTTGAGATAGAATTTAAAAGAAATAGTGAAAGATATTCATTTCTAAAGTGGGGACAACAAGCGTTTGATAATTTTAGAATTGTTCCTCCAGGTACAGGAATTTGTCACCAGGTCAATTTAGAATATCTATCTAAAGTAGTATGGAATGAGAAATATAAAGGAGATGAATATATTTTCCCAGATACATTAGTCGGAACAGATAGTCATACAACAATGGTTAATGGATTATCAGTTCTAGGTTGGGGAGTAGGAGGTATTGAGGCAGAGGCAGGAATGCTAGGCCAACCAATTTCAATGTTAATACCAGAAGTGATTGGTTTTGAAATAAAAAATAAAATGCCAGAAGGTACAACGGCTACAGATTTAGTATTAACGGTTGTTAAAATGTTAAGAGATAAAGGTGTAGTTGGAAAATTTGTAGAATTTTATGGAGAAGGATTAAAAAATTTATCTCTTGCTGATCGAGCAACTATTGCAAATATGGCTCCAGAATACGGAGCAACATGTGGTTTTTTTCCTATTGATGAAGAAACTTTGAAGTATTTGGAATTTTCTGGCAGAGATAATTTGACTGTAAAAATTGTCGAAAAATATGCAAAGGCACAAGGTTTATGGGCTAGTGATGATATAGATTTTACCGACAATTTAATGTTGGATATGTCTACAATTGTACCAACAATCTCAGGACCCAAAAGACCACAAGATAAAGTTTTGTTAACTGATGCTGCTAGTAATTTTAAAAAAGTTTTTTCTGATACTACAAAGAAAAAAAATTTTTCTATATCAAAAGTGGATGGTGCTGATTTTGAAATTCAAGATGGTTCAATTTTAATTGCTGCAATAACGTCTTGCACTAACACTTCTAATCCCAATGTTTTAATCGGTGCGGGTTTAGTCGCAAAAAAAGCAGTGGATCTTGGTCTTAAGGTAAAGTCTTGGGTAAAGACCTCACTGGCGCCAGGGTCTCAAGTTGTTACAGATTACCTTGATAAAGCTGATCTATCAAAATACCTTGATAAATTAGGATTTAATTTAGTAGGTTATGGATGCACAACATGTATTGGAAATTCTGGACCATTACCAGATAATATTGTTGATGCAATTCAAAAAGAAAATTTATACGCAGTTTCAGTTCTTTCAGGAAATAGAAATTTTGAGGGAAGGATTTCACCACACATTAAAGCTAATTATTTGGCTTCTCCTCCATTAGTTGTTGCCTATGCTTTAGCTGGGAGAATGGACTTTAATCTCTACAACGACCCACTGGGAAAAGATAAAAATGGAAAAGATATTTATTTAAAAGATATTTGGCCCACAAATAAAGAGATTGAAGATATTTTAAAAGTTTCTTTAAGTGCGGATATGTTTATTAAGAGATACTCAAATGTTTCTGAAGGACCAAAACAATGGCAAGAAATTAAAACTGAAAAAACTAGTATTTATGATTGGGAAGAAAATTCAACCTATGTAAAAAAACCACCGTTTTTTGATGACTTACCTGATGAGCCTGAGGGATTTAAAAAGATAAAAGATGCTAGACCTTTACTAATTTTAGGGGATATGGTTACTACTGATCATATATCTCCGGCAGGTAATATACAGAAAGATAGTCCGACTGGTGACTATTTTATGAAGCACCAAATTTTACCAAAAGATTTTAATTCTTATGGATCAAGAAGAGGAAATCACGAAGTTATGATGAGAGGAACATTTGCAAATATTAGGATAAGAAATGAAATGGCACCAGGAACGGAAGGTGGTTTTACCAAATTATACCCTGAAGAAAAAGTTATGCCAATATATGATGCAGTAGTTGAATATAAAAAAAGAAAAACAGATTTAGTGGTTATTGGTGGCAAAGAATACGGAACAGGTTCATCAAGAGATTGGGCTGCAAAGGGAACAAAACTTTTAGGTATCAAAGCGGTAATTGCTGAAAGTTTTGAAAGAATTCATAGATCTAATTTAATAGGTATGGGAGTTTTACCTCTTCAATTTATAGATAATATGAACAGAAAAAATTTGAATTTAAAAGGTTCAGAACTAATAAGTGTTATTAATTTAGAAAAGGGGATAAATCCTTCTGACAAGGTCAAAATTGAAATTAAGTATTTATCTGGTGAAATTAAAAAAGTAGAAACCCTGTGTAGGATAGATACAAAAAATGAATTAGAGTACTATAAGAATGGGGGAATATTACAATACGTTCTTCGTAATATGATTTAATATGGACGATGATATATCAATAATAGAATCAAATACACGTAAAGAAAAGATTAAAAATTTCCTTTTTGAAAACAAAAAAAAAATAATTATTTTTTTTGTTGCAATTATTTTGATAGTAGTTTCATTTTTTGGCTATGGTGAGTTTATTAAAATTCAAAATAAAAAAATTTCAAATCTATATTATTCGACAACAATAACTTTTGATAAGGATAATAAAGAAAAAACAACAACAAATTTAATTAAAATTATTAATAAAAAAAATTCAACTTATTCTCCACTTTCACTGTATTTTATTCTAGATAATCAGTTAATTAACGATAGAAATCAGATCAACAATTTATTTGAAATATTAATTAACAAAACATCTTTAGATAAAGAAATAAGAAATTTAATTATTTATAAGAAAGGTCTTTATAATGCTGATCAAATATCTGAGAATGAGTTACTGAATATTTTAAATCCAATTATAAAAAACAAAAGCGTTTGGAACTCACATGCTCTTTATTTGTTAGCAGAATATTTTTACTCAAAAAATCAAAAACAAAAATCTAAAGAGTTTTTTAATCAAATAATTAACTTAAAAAACTCGAACCCAGATATAGTTGTTGAGGCTCAAAAAAGATTAAATAGAGATTTAAGTGATTAAGATTTTTTCTTTTTTTTTGGTATCTTTATTAATTATTAGCTGTTCTTTAAATAAAAATTCAAAAATTTGGAACAAAAAAGATATTAAAGTTGAAGAAAATAAAGATTTGAAAATTGTACTAGATGAAAAAAAAATATCCTATAGCGAACTTAACCCAAATATTAAATTAGATTTATCAAATATTTCAGTTGGAGGAAAAATTTTAAACAACAAAAATAATTATGGTGCTCAAAAATATTCAGGAAATTTTAAAAAAATTAAAAAATTTAAATTTTCAAAGTTCACTTTTGAGAATCAAATAGATTTTCAACCAATTTTTTTAAGAGATGGTATAATTTTGTTTGATGCCAAAGGTTCAATAATAAGATATGACAGTAATGCGAAGATTGTTTGGAAGAAAAACTTTTATAAAAAATCTGAAAAAAAAAATAATCCTAGATTATTTTTAGCAATAAAAGAAAATAGATTAATTGTAATTGATAGTTTATCAAATTTATTTTTAGTCAATTTAGAAAATGGAAACTTGATATGGTCAACCAAAAATGAATATCCATTTAATTCTGAAATAAAGATTTTAAATGAAAAATTTTTTGCTGTAGATATAAAAAATATTTTAAGATGCTTTTATATAAAAGATGGTTCAGAGTGTTGGTCACTAGAAACGGATAAAACACTTACATTATCTAATTCTAAAAATTCATTAATAATTTCAAACAAATTAGTTGTTTTTGTTAATAATCTAGGAGATGTAACAGCAGCAGATATACAATCGGGTGCAATGGTTTGGCAACTTCCAACCCAAAGCAGTGCTATTGCCAATTCAACCTATAGTTTTAAAAATTCTAAACTAGTCCTCGACGAGGATGAAATTTATTTTTCAAATAATTTTAATGAATTTCACTCCATTAATTTAAATAATGGATCAATTAATTGGATAAATGATATAAGCTCAAGTCTTACCCCGATCATTGTAAATAGTTTGATTTTTACAATCTCAGAGAATGGTTACTTATTTGTTATTGATAAGAAAACGGGAAATATTATTAAAATAAAAGATGTATTTAAGAATTATAAAGATAAAGATAAAAAAAAGATTAAACCCATGGGCTTTTCAATAAGCCAAGATAAAGTTTATTTAACTAATAGTGATGGAAAATTGACTATAATCGAATTGAACACTGGAGATATAGCTAAGGTAGAAAATATTTCGAGGAGTTTAATTTCAAAACCATTTTTATTCAATAATAATTTATTTGTAATTAAAAATGGTGGTATTGTAAAATACGAATAAAATGTTTTTAAAATTTTTAGAAAAAATTGGTCGAAAAAAAGTTGTTCTTGATAGAGGACCTTCACATCCAGAGTTTCACAAAGCAAAACCTTGGATGAATAGGTATTATGTATTGTTGAGACACCGACCAAAATGGTTTCCTTTTAATATTTTAATACATGAAATGTTGGCTGACGATCATGGAGAAGGTGTTCATAATCACACCTTTCCTTATATAACAATTATATTAAGAGGTGGATACTGGGAAACCTTAAGTACAGGTAAATTTTGGAGACCACCAGGATATATTGGATTTAGATCTGCAAATAATCTTCATAGAGTTGATCTTGAGCCTGGAACAAAGCCATTAACAATATTTATTTCAGGACCATTTGGATTAAGAAAAGGACCTCGATCTGAGTATGGCATTGATTTTGAGACCAAAAAAGATTGATGTCTAAAGACTTTGAAGAAAAATTTCTATTATATTGTAAATCAGAAAACTTAGAGGTTAATCAAAGTCAAATTAAAGTAATCAAAAGATTACAAGATTTTTTTAATCAAAATTTTACATTTAATTTTTTTAGATTTTTTTCAAAAAAAAAATCAAAAAAAGCTTTTTATTTACATGGTGGTGTCGGTGTTGGTAAAACAATGATTTTAAATTTTTTTTTTGATTTAGTTAATCAAGATAAAAAAAGACTTCATTTTAATGAATTTATGTTAGAGTTTCATGATTTTGTTCATACTAGAAAAGACAAAAATCAAGAGAATGTAGTAAGCACATTTGTTAAAGATTTAAAATTAAAAGTATCACTTATTTATTTTGATGAATTTCAAGTTACTAATATCGTAGATGCCATGATTTTAGGAAAGTTATTTGAGGAAATCTTTAAAGAGAATATTAAGATCATATTAACTTCAAATATTGAATTATCTGAATTGTATAAAGACGGATTACAGAGAGACCAATTTTTACCGTTCATAGAAATAATGAAAAAAAATGCTATCAACTATGAATTAAAAATTGAGGAAGATTATCGAAAATCGGAAGAAAATCAAAAACAAAGATTTTTTTTTCCTTTAAATCAAGAAACCAATTTTAAAATAAACAAATTTTTTAGAATTATTACAAAAGAAAAAAAAAACTCACCTATGAATTTAAATATTAAGGGGAGAGATTTTACAATACAAAACTTTTATGAAGGGATTTGTAGATTTAGCTTTGATGAACTTTGTAATAGAAATTTAGGAGCTGAGGATTATTTGGAAATAGTTAAAAACTCTAAATTTATTGTTATCGAAGAAATTCCATTGTTTAGCAATAATAATTCAGATCAACAACAGAGATTTATAACATTATTAGATATAATTCACGATAAAGATATTCCTTTGGCTACCACAGCTGCCCAAAGTTTGGAAAATTTCACATCTTCAAAATCTCTTAAAGCTCCTTTTGAGCGTACCATAAGTCGATTGTATGATTTAACATCTAGAGAATACAATTTATAAATTATATTACTAATTTTTTAAAGTTTGAAACGCTTTTAAAGCTGAGGCTCTTGCTTGCTCATGAATAACAATTGGTTTTGGATAACTTTTTCCAATAATTGTATTTATTGCTTCTTGATATTTAATTTCCATTTCCCATGGTTTATGAATAAATTTTTGTGGAACTTTACTTAGTTCTGGCACCCATTTTTTTACATACTTTCCCTCCTTATCAAATTTTTCACCTTGAAGGATAGGATTGAATATTCTGAAATAGGGAGCTGCATCAGCGCCACAACCAGCAACCCATTGCCATTGAGCTACATTATTAGCTTTATTAAAATCTAATAAACAATTTCTAAAATGTTTTTCACCTTCAGTCCAATTTATTCTTAAATGTTTTACTAGGAATGAACCTACAACCATTCTT
>CACBQF010000020.1 GCA_902541315.1 uncultured Pelagibacteraceae bacterium | reverse complement strand
TAATTTCGTCAACACCTTCTTTTAAAGTTTTTTCTGTTCTAAAAACTGCACATTTTGATTGCATTGTTTTTTGCATTGATTGTCTCAATTCTGCTGTACCAATATCTCCTTTGGCATTCCTTAATCTATCAAAACGATCCAAACATTTTTGCGTCTCTGTCTCACTAATTTGTTCATGAGGCGTCCCTGGTCTAATTAGCTCTGCTGCTCTTTTTGCTGCTGCTCTTCCAAAAACAACTAAATCAATTAATGAATTAGAGCCAAGTCTATTAGCTCCATGCACTGATACACATGCAGCTTCTCCAATTGCCATTAATCCAGGTACAGTTTTTTCTGAACCGTTAACAGTTAATACTTCTGCTTTGTAATTTGTTGGAATACCACCCATATTGTAATGAACAGTTGGTACTACGGGAATTGGATCTTTTGTGACATCTACATTTGCAAATAATCGCGCAGCATCAGTAATACCCGGCAACCTACTTTCAATAATGTCTTTATCTAAGTGACTTAAATTCAGATGAACATGATCTTGATCTTTTCCTACACCTCTACCTTCATTTATTTCAATTGACATTGATCTACTTACAACGTCTCTTGATGCTAAATCTTTCGCTTTAGGTGCATATCTCTCCATAAACCTTTCGCCTTTAGAATTTGTTAGATAACCTCCCTCACCTCTAGCACCTTCAGTTATTAATGTGCCATGTCCATAAATTCCTGTGGGATGAAATTGAACAAATTCCATATCTTGAAGTGGTAAACCTGCTCTTAAAACCATAGCATTTCCATCACCAGTGCAAGTGTGAGCTGAAGTTGCTGAATAGTAAACTTTTCCATAACCACCTGTTGCAATAATTACTGTATGAGATCTAAATCTATGAATAGTTCCGTCATTTAAATTCCAAGCAATTAAGCCTTTACATTCACCATCTTTCATCAACAAATCTAGTGCAAAATATTCAATAAAAAATTCTGTTTTGTGTTTTAAAGCTTGTCCATACAGAGTATGCAAAATTGCATGTCCTGTTCTATCAGCAGCCGCACAAGTTCTTTGGACGATTCCATTTCCATAATCTTTGGTCATACCACCAAATGGTCTTTGATAAATTTTTCCATCCTCCGTTCTGCTAAACGGTACACCGTATTTTTCTAATTCAATTACTGCCTTTGGAGCTTCTTTACATAAGTACTCGATACTGTCTTGATCGCCTAACCAATCTGCACCTTTGACTGTGTCATACATATGCCAACGCCAATCATCTTCTCCCATGTTACCAAGTGCAGCTGATATTCCTCCCTGGGCAGCAGAAGTGTGACTTCTGGTAGGAAACACTTTTGAAATACATGCAGTTTTTAATCCTGCCTCACTTAGGCCAACAGCAGCTCTTAAACCAGATCCTCCGGCTCCCAAAACTACAACGTCATATTCATGTTCTATTATTTTATATGAACTCATAATTTAGAAATCAATATAATTGTAATTAAAGGAATTACCACTGCAGATACATATAAAAGTCTATTTGCGACATTTTTGATTTTATCTTCCTTAATATAATCCTCAAAAACCTCACTTATACTTAATGCTGAAAAAAAATATGCATTTATGATAAATATACTAAATAAAAACTTAGATAATGGAATTGAAAAAAAAGTAACTACTGTGAGATAATCTTGATCATAAATTTTTATAAAATTTATAATAAACCACAACATTAGTGGAGTCAGTAATGCACCACTAATTTTTAAAAAAATCCATTTCTTCGTTGCATTTATCATGCTAAATCAAATTTTTTCCAATTATATAAAAAATTACTGTTAAAATTAAAGAACCAAATATAACTAACAGACCTGTAATTTTAGAAGTCTTTAACTCAAATCCATAGCCCAAATCCATAATTAAGTGTCTTATTTCACTTAATATTTGAAATGAAAAAGACCAAGTAATTCCAAGAATTACAAATTTACCTAACAGAGAACTCATAAAAAAATTTATTATTTCATAACTACTTTCTCCAAGTATAAGGAGAGAAGCAATTAGACAAATGAAAGTAATTGCAACTATATTAATTATTCCTGTTATTCTATGTGAGATGGATACTAATGAAGAAATATGCCATTTGTAAATTTGGATATGGGGAGATAGCGGTTCTTTATTTTGCATATGAATCATTCTTAATCAATCTTTCGGCTATTTCTACTGCATTCAAGGCCGCGCCTCTTAAAAGATTATCAGAGACAATCCAAAGATTTAATCCATTTTCAATTGTTTTGTCTTCTCTTATTCTTGATATGAATGTCTCATCTTTTCCCTCAGCCTCTAAAGGAGTTACGTATCCACCATCAGATCTTTCATCTATTACCTTACAGCCCTCAAAATTATTTAGTGCTTTTCTAACCTTTGCTAAAGAAAATGGCTTTTCGAATTGTAAATTTACTGACTCACAATGTGAGATAGATATTGGTAATCTTACACATGTTGCTGTTAAATCGATTTTATCATCTAAAATTTTTTTTGTTTCATAACACATTTTTAATTCTTCTTTTGTGTATCCATCATCTGAGAAGACATCAATATGTGGAATAGCATTAAAAGCTATTTGTTTTGTGAAGTTTTTTGAGTCAATTTTTTCTCCATCTAATGCTAGTTTTGTTTGCTCAATCAGCTCATCCATAGGCTCTTTGCCACCTCCTGATACTGATTGATAAGTAGAGACAACTACCCTTTTGATTATAAACAAATCATGTAAAGGTTTTAGGGCAATTACTAATTGTGCAGTTGAACAATTAGGATTTGCAATAATGTTTTTTTTGATATTATTTAAATCTTTAGAATTCACCTGTGGGACTATTAAGGGAACCTCGGGATCCATTCTAAAAAAACTTGAATTATCTATGACTAATGATTTTTTTGAAGCTTTTTCTGCAAATTCTTTGGAGATCTTTCCACCAGCTGCAAAAAAAGTAATTTTAACTTTTGAGAAATCAAAATTATCTAGATCAACCACATCATATTCTTTGTTTCTAAATTTAATTTTTTTTCCTAAACTTTTTGATGAGGCAACCAAATGTAGATTATCAATTTTAAGTTCTTTTTTTTCAAGAACCTCTAAAATTTTTCTTCCAACATTTCCTGTTGCACCTACGATTGCTATATTCATATTAACGTTTATTTTTATACTAAATGAAAGGTAAATCGCAAACTGTTCCTACAAATATTTTCTCGTTAATATCTATTTTAAATTGAGTTTTGCCATCCCAATAAGGTTTGTTAATCATGGCTATACCAATAACTTTTTTAAATGTTGGAGAATATGCTGCTGATCTAACATAGCCCATAACTTTATTCTTATCGTCTAATAATGTCTTTTCACAATACATATCAATTTTATTATGATCAATTTTTACTCCCATCAGTTTTCTTGATATGCCCTCATGTTTTATTTTTTTTAACTTTTCTTTACCTAAAAAATCAATTCCATTGTCTAAATGTATGAACTTGTCAAAATTTGCTTCAAAAGGATTATCCCTATTATCAAAGTCATTTCCATAAGAAAATAACGCTGACTCTATTCTCTCGATTAAGTTTGGACACCCTGCTTTAACGTTATATTCAGATCCATATTCAAAAAGATAATCATATAAATCTTGACCTGCTAAATTGTCTTCTACATAAATCTCAAAACCACTTTGCTTTGACCAACCTGACCTAGCAATAAAATATTTATATTTTTTAAAATTATAATATTTGAAATTAAAAAACTTTAATTGTCTTATTTCATCACCAAATAGTTTTGCCATTAAGTCGTCTGAAAGGGGTCCTTGAACAGCTAATATATTTACATTTGGCTCTTTAATTTCTACCTCAAATTTATTTCCTGCAGCAAGACCTTTGGCAAAAAAAATTACGTCAGAATCAGCAATCGATAACCACCATCTATCATCTGCTAATTTATTTATTATCGGATCGTTAACTAAAAGACCTTGATCATCAACTAGTGGAGCATAATAACATCTCCCAACTTTTGATTTAGATAAATCTCTACAAGTCATTAATTGAACTAATTTTGCGGAATCTTTTCCAGAAATCTCTACTTGTCTTTCTGCAGCAACGTCCCAGACTTGAACAAACTTTTTCAAATGATGATAGTCGGACTCTAAAGACTTAAATGATGCAGGTAATAACATATGATTGTAAACTGTATAGCTACTTACACCGTGAGATTCGATCCTATCAGTGTAGGGTGTACTTCTCAATCTTCTTGATTTTACAATTGGAAAATTTTTCATTTTTTTAAATTTTAGATCTTTTCTCTCATTTCAAATGTTTTTTCAATCATAATTATACTTCAGATATTGTTAATTTAATTTATAATGAGAACTATTAATCAAATTTTTAAAATTTTTTTCTTAATTCAAATTTTTGGATTTTACCTGTTGATGTTTTGGGTAAATCACAAAAAACGACTTGTTTTGGGACCTTAAACCCTGCCAAAGTTTCTTTACAAAAACTAATTAGTTCTTTTTCAGTCACTGGTTTGTCCTTAACCATTTCAATAAATGCGCAAGGTACCTCTCCCCACTTATCATCTGGTTTAGCAACTACAGCTGCAATGGACACTGAAGGATGTTTAGCTAAAGTATTTTCTATCTCGATTGAAGAAATATTTTCACCGCCTGAAATAATTATGTCTTTAGATCTATCTTGGATTTTTACATAGCCATCTGAATGCATTACCGCTAAGTCACCTGAATGAAACCATCCTCCATCCATTGCTTTGTTGGTGGCTTCTTTATCCTTAAAATATCCCTTCATCACAACATTCCCTTTAATCATAATTTCACCAATAGTTTTTCCATCTTTTGGTACTTCTTTCATGGTCTTAGGATCCATAACAGCTATTCCTTCGGTGTTTGGATATCTAACTCCCTGCCTTGCTTTGATTTCATTTTGTTTTTCTTCATCAAATTTACTCCAAGACTCATTCCATGCGCATTGAGTGACATGACCATAAGTTTCTGTTAATCCATAAACATGCATAACTTCAAATCCAAGTTCTTTCATTTTTTTAAATATTATACTAGGCGGGGGGGGCTCCAGCAGTCAAAACAAAGACTTGTTGTTTTAATTTTTTTCTATCAGACTCAGGTGCACCAGTGATCATGTTTAATACAATCGGTGCTCCACCAAAATGGGTTATATTGTGTTTGTCTATTAATTCAAATATCTTCTTCACATCAATATTTCTTAAACAAATAGTTCTTCCATTTAACATAGGCACGGTCCACGGGTAACCCCAACCATTACAATGAAACATTGGGACGATAGTTAAGAAATTTAACCTATTTGGCATATTCCAAGCAACTGCACTTCCAGTAGACATCAAATAAGATCCTCTGTGATGATAAACAACACCTTTTGGATTTCCAGTGGTTCCAGATGTATAACTTAATGAAATTGCCTGCCACTCATCCTTGGGCATTTTCCAATCAAAATTTTCATCTCCAGTATTTAGAAAACTTTCATATTCTAACTCTCCAATTTTTTCACACTTTGATTGATCAGCAAATTTATCTACAATATCAATAATGATTATTTTCTTATTTAGTGTGTTCAATGCTTTCTTAACTTCACCATGAAGCTGTCTATCAACGACTAATACTTTTGCGTCGCTATGATTTAAAATGTATGCAATAGTCTTAGCATCCAATCTAATATTGATTGTGTTTAAAACTGCACCAGTCATTGGCACAGAGTAATGACCTTCAAAAATTTCTGGAGTGTTAAAAGCTAAAAATGAGACAGTGTCACCTTTTTTGACACCAATTTTAGTGAGAGCACTTGCAAATTTTACAGTACGCTTATAGACTTCAGTCCAAGAGTATTTACGATCCTCATAAATAACCGCCTCATAGTCTGGATATATATCTTTGGCTCTTTTTAAGAAAGTTAGGGGTGTTAAAGGTATATAATTAGCCTCGTTTTTATCTAAATTTGTGTCGTAATGACTCATTTTAATTAAATTTAAAATTCATGATATTTGAGCTTCCCGAGATCGCAGATTTATAATGTTGTTCGGCTCTCGGCAGAACTTTTTCAAAATAAAATTTTGCAGTATTTATTTTATCTTCATGAAACTTTTTATTTTCCTCAAAATCTTTAAAACTTACGGTTAAAACTTTTACCCAAGAAAAAGCTAGAGATATATAACCAAGTGTCTTCAAATAATCATTGGCGGCTGCACTGACATCATCTTTGTTAGTCTTTATTTTATCAATAGTCCAATCACTAAATTTTTTTAAAATTCCTAAATTATAATTTAATGTATCAACAAATGGCTTCATTTTTTCATCATCTGAATTAGTTTCAGATTTAACTAAATTCATAAATTTATCGACTATGTTTCCATTCTTAGTTGACAGTTTTCTAAAAACTAAATCAGCTGCTTGTACTGAATTGGTTCCTTCATAAATCGGCGTAATCCTGTTATCTCTATACAACTGCTCTATGCCTTGATCTTTTGTATAACCATATCCACCAAATATTTGCATTGCATCACTTGTTATTTCCATTCCTAAATCAGAAAATAACGATTTTACAACTGGTGTCATTAACGAGACCATATCCAAGGCCTCCTGTTTGATCTTTTGATCATCATGATTTAAACTAACTTCAGTTTGTTGAGACAACCAGAAGCATAACGCTCTTTCTCCCTCAATTATAGACTTCATGTTCAACAAAGTTTTTCTTATATCAGCATGCTCAATAATTGAGTCTGCTTTTCCATTTTCAGACTTATTATTATTGCTTTTTCCTTGTTTTCGCTCTTTTGCATAATTAAGAGAATTTTGATAAGCAATTTCTGAAATTCCTAAACCTTGAATACCTACAACGATTCTCTCTAGATTCATCATTGTAAACATTTGACTCAATCCCTTGTTTTTAGGGCCAATCATTATTCCTGTGGCCTCATCAAAATTTAATACACATGTAGCTGAACCCTTAATACCCATTTTTGTTTCTATTGATCCAGTAGATATCCCATTTCTTGAGCCAACAGTTCCATCTTCTTTTACAATAAATTTTGGAACTAAGAATAAGCTTATTCCCTTAGTCCCTTTAGGCGAATCTGTTGCTCTTGCTATTACCAAATGTATAATATTTTCTGTCAAATCATGATCACCAGAGGTAATAAATATTTTTTGCCCTGTGATTTTATATGTTCCGTCTGGTTGTTCTACTGCCTTTGTTTTTAATAAACCTAAGTCTGTTCCACAGACTGGTTCGGTTAAACACATTGTGCCGCTCCATTTACCTTCAACCATTTTAGGAAGGTATTTTTCTTTTATTTCATCTGTAGCATGGTGATGAATACAATTATAAGCACCTAAAGTTAATTCACTGTAAAGTTTAAATGCTAGACTTGCAGATGATATCATTTCATCAAAAAATGCACTAACAGTTCGAGGCATGCCTTGTCCTCCGTATTTTGGATCACAGGATAATGAAGTCCAACCGTCCTCTATATATTTTTGGTAAGCCTCTTTGTATCCTGGTGGAGTTCTTACAACTCCATTTTCTAAAATTGCAGGATTTTCATCTCCAGCTTTTGCGAGTGGCAAAATCAAATTTTGATTGATTTTTGCAGCTTCCTCTAAAATATCTTTTACTAGCTCTGGACTTACCTCTTTATATTTTTCCAGTTCATTATAGTTTTTATTGTCCCTTAATTTCTCAAAAAGAAACATCATATCATCAACTGGTGCTATATAGCTTGGCATATTTAAAGTTTAAAATAATTAATTAATTATTGCAATTTTGAAATGATCGCATCACCCATTTTAGATGTTGATATTTCTTTCATTCCCTTGGATAGAATATCTTTGGTTCTTAAACCATCATTTAAGACATCCTGAACAGCTTTTTCTAAGCCCTCTGCCTCTTTATCAAGGTCCAAGGAGTATCTTAAAGCCATTGCAAAGCTTAAAATTGTTGCTATAGGATTTGCTAGACCTTTTCCTGCTATATCAGGTGCAGACCCATGAATAGGCTCATACATCGCTCTCATTTCTCCATCTTTATTTTTTGCACCTAATGAGGCTGAGGGTAATAATCCTAATGAACCTGTTAACATTGAAGCTTGATCTGAAAGCATATCCCCAAAAAGATTATCTGTTACTATGACATCAAATTGTTTCGGATTTCTTAATAACTGCATTGCACAATTGTCGGCAAGCATATGACTTAATTCCACATCTTTATATTCCTTTTCGTGAAGTGCTTGAACCTCCTCTTTCCATAATTGTCCAGCCTCCATTACATTAGATTTTTCACAAGATGTAACTTTATTTGATCTTTTTTTCGCTAAATCAAAAGCTACTCTAGCTACTCTTGTAATTTCACTACTTGTGTAAGTGTGTGTATTTATTCCTTTTCTTTCACCATTTTCAATTGGTTTAATACCTCTGGGTTCACCAAAATAAATTCCACCAGTCAACTCTCTCACGATCATAATATCTAATCCTGAGACGATCTCAGATTTTAATGTAGATGCTTCAACTAATTGTTTGAAACATATAGCGGGTCTTAAGTTCGCAAATAATTTTAATTCTTTTCTCAATTTTAAAAGTGCTCTCTCAGGTTTTTTTGAAAATTCAACATTATCCCATTTAGGTCCTCCAACTGCACCAAGCATAACAGCTTCGCTTTCTAAAGCTTTATAAAAAACTTCATCAGTAATCGGTGTCCCATGTTTGTCGTAAGAACAACCTCCTGCTAAATCTTCATCAATTTCAAAATCTAAAGATTTTTTGTCATTGAACCAATTTATTATTTTTTTAACTTCACCAATAACTTCTGGCCCAATACCATCTCCTGGCAATAAAAGGATTTTTCTTTTTTTAACTTTAATCATTAAAGATCCAAGGCTTTTTATTTTTTAGATCTTTTTCGAAGTTTTCAATTTTGTCAGATTTTTTTAAAGATAAAGCTATGTCATCTAAGCCCTCTAAAAGACATTTTTTCTTAAATGGGTCAATTTTAAATTTAACCTCGTTGTTTCCGTAAACAATTTTCTCCTCGTTGAGATCCACAAAAATTTCCTCTTTTCTGTTAGTATACTCTGATAACTCCTTTATTTTTTCATCATCTAGTGTGATTGGTAAAATTCCATTCTTAAAACAATTATTGTGAAAAATATCAGCAAAACTTGAGCTTATAACACAGGTAATACCAAAATCTAATAATGCCCATGGTGCGTGCTCTCTTGATGAACCACAGCCAAAATTTTTTCCTGCAATTAAAATTTTTGAATTATTGAATGGATTTTTATTTAAAATGAAATCATTTATTTCTTTACCATTATCATCATATCTCATCTCAAAAAATAAATTTTTACCCAATCCAGTTCTCTTAATTGTTTTAAGAAATTGTTTTGGAATAATCATATCTGTATCAATATTTACTATTGGTAAATAAGCTGGGATACTTCTTAATGTGCTAAATTTTTGCATTTAATTTTGATACTTTCTCACATCATCAAGACTTCCTGATATTGCAGCGGCTGCAGCCATTCCAGGACTAACTAAATGAGTTCTTCCACCTCTTCCTTGTCTTCCTTCAAAATTCCTATTTGAGGTAGAGGCACATCTTTCTTCAGGTTTCAACTTGTCTGCATTCATGGCTAAACACATTGAGCAACCAGGTTCTCTCCATTCAAATCCTGAATTAACAAAGATTTTATCTAATCCCTCTTGTTCTGCTTGTTGTTTTACCAATCCAGATCCTGGAACTACCATTGCATGAACATGGGAAGCTATCTTTTTATCTTTTAAAATCTTTGCTGCTTCTCTTAGATCCTCAATTCTACCATTTGTGCAACTACCTATAAAAACTTTATCTATTTTGATATCTCTGGCTGACATATCAGGTTTAAGACCCATATATTTTAAGGATCTCTCTATGGAATTTTTACGGTCCTCGTCTTTTACTTCACTTGGATTTGGAACTTTACCGTCAATCGTAATTACATCTTGAGGCGAAGTTCCCCAAGTTATCATTGGCAAAATTTCGTTAGCCTGCAAACTTACTTCTTTATCAAAGCTTGCATCATCATCAGTTTTTAAACTTTGCCAATGTTCTAAAGCTTTATTCCATTTTTCGCCTTTTGGTGACATTGGTTTTCCTTCTAAATATTTAAATATTTTTTCATCTGGTGCTATTAATCCAGCTCTTGCGCCACCTTCTATTGTCATATTGCATATCGTCATTCTTTGTTCAACGCTTAGCGATCTTATTAAATCACCTGCATATTCAACAACACAACCTGTGCCACCTGCGGTTCCAATTTTTCCAATTATTTGTAAAATAACATCTTTTGAAGTGACACCTACTGGAAGTTTACCATTAACATTTATTCTAAAATTTTTTGCTTTTTTTTGAACAAGTGTTTGGGTTGCTAAAACATGTTCTACCTCTGAAGTTCCAATTCCGAAGGCTAAAGCACCAAAGGCTCCATGGGTTGCAGTATGGCTATCCCCACAAACAATAACCGTCCCGGGTTGCGTAAAACCCTGCTCTGGACCAGTTACATGAACAATACCTTGTCGTTTATCATTCATACCAAAAAGTTTAATACCAAATTCTTTGCAATTTTCCTCTAGGGTCTCTACCTGAATTTTAGATTCATGATCTGAAATACCCTTTGATCTATCGGTTGTTGGCACATTATGGTCTGCTACAGCTAAAGTTAATTTTGGGTGCCTGACTTTTCTTTGAGTATTTCTAAGTCCTTCAAAAGCTTGTGGACTAGTAACCTCATGAACCAAATGTCTATCAACAAATAATAATGCTGTTCCATCATCTTGTTGATGAACTAAATGGTCATTCCAAATTTTATCGTAAAGAGTATTAGGCATTGAGAAAAAAATTATTTTTTTTCTTGTAAGTTTTCAAGCTTTTTTTCTGT
This sequence comes from uncultured Pelagibacteraceae bacterium, assembly GCA_902541315.1. Classification (GTDB taxonomy): domain Bacteria; phylum Pseudomonadota; class Alphaproteobacteria; order Pelagibacterales; family Pelagibacteraceae; genus Pelagibacter. Next base: position 1,225 of record CACBQF010000020.1, on the reverse strand, counting down.
ACTAGTTTCGGCCTTAGGGGCGTCTTTTTTAACTTCATTTTTTGAAGTTTCGTCTATTTTTGGCTCAACCGCTGGCTCAGCCTCTTTTTTAATTTCTGAAGTATTTTCTTTAGTGATTGGAGCTAAATTTTCCTCAGTTACTGTTTCTGGTTTAACATCAATATCGATACCAATTTTTTTTCTAATTTTTTCGGCAATTCTTGCCGACTTCCCAGTTCTGTCTCTTAAATAGTAAAGTTTTGCTCTTCTTACTTTTCCAGATCGAATTACTTTAATTGAGTCAATTACAGTTCCAAACAATGGAAATGTTCTCTCAACTCCCTCACCAAATGATATTTTTCTGACAGTAAACGAGGAGTTTAAGTCTCTACTTTTTTTAGCAATACATACTCCTTCAAAATACTGAATTCTTTCTTTTTTACCCTCTGTAATTCTTACTCCAACCTTTACAACATCTCCTGGAAAAAACTCAGGTATCTTTTTTTCAGAGAGTATCTTTTTAACGTTGTTTTGGTTAATTTCTTCTATTGTTTTCATTTCAGTATTTATCAATTTAATCTTTCTTATATTTTTGCCACAAATCTGGTCTTCGGTCGCGTGTTATAGCCTCAGATTGAGATAAACGCCAGTCTTTAATTTTGCTGTGATCTCCAGATAATAACACTTCTGGCACTGCTTTTTCTTCCCATATTTGAGGTTTTGTGAACTGCGGATACTCTAAAAGGCCATTTTCAAAAGTTTCATCAGCTGGAGATTTATCATTTCCTAAAACTCCAGGTAAAAGTCTTAAAACGCTATCTAGAATAACCAAAGCTGCTGTTTCCCCGCCCGACAATACATAATCTCCAATACTCACCTCTTCAATATTTCTTGTACCCAAAACTCTTTCATCAACACCCTCAAACTGTCCGCAAATCAAAGAAAATGATTTTTCTTTAGATAAATCTTGTGCAAATTTTTGATCAAATCTTTTACCTTTTGGTGAAAGATAAAAAATTTTATCTCCCTTATTCACATTTTGATCAATAGAATTCGCCAAGACATCTGGTTTAATTAACATACCTGTACCACCGCCGTAAGGAGTGTCATCAACTGTTTTATGTTTATCTTGAGCTGAGTCTCTAATATTAATTACTTTTAGGCTCCATAACTTTTTAACCATTGCTTTACTGTAAATACCTTTATTTAAAGGCCCAGGGAAAACTTCTGGATAAAGTGTAAATAC
>CACBQF010000019.1 GCA_902541315.1 uncultured Pelagibacteraceae bacterium | reverse complement strand
CTTTTTAGTAGCTTTTTTCTTAGCAGGTTTTTTCTTAGTAACTTTTTTCTTTTCAGTTTTTGTTACTTTTTTCTTAACTGCTTTTTTCTTTTTGGAACCTTTTTTTGCTGCTTTTTTCTTTTTGCCTTTTTTCTTTTCAGTTTTTTTAGCTTTTTTCTTATTACCTTTTTTCTTTTCTGCTTTAGCTTTTTTCTTTTCTGCTCTTTCAGCTTTGATTGCAACTTTTTTCTTTTTGTCTTTTTGGATATTCTCTTTAATTATTGTTTTGATTTCTTCTTTCTCAAAACCTAAAGCTTTTAATTCTTTTTTAAGATTTTTTCTTAATTGTTTTCTCTCGGCTTTAGTTTCATTTGGTGAAAGTTTTGCAACTCTTAAAGCCTTCATCTTTTTATTGAATTTTTTTAATTGGTTTTTTGTAATTTTCTTTGCTTGACCTGGCGCTTTTCCTTTGGTCATCGAAGTCATACTATATGGGTTATCTAATAAAGTTTGGCCAAGATTATTTCCAACTAAGACCGCTCCTGGTCTCATACCTAAGGTATTATTTTTTCCTGGACCAATTAGTAAAGTATCTGTTTTTCCTTTTGAAACTATAGTTTGAAATTCTGTTCCTCTTGAACCTAAAGTTCCCTCAGGAACTTCGACTGTAAGGCTGTCAGGATTTTTTTTACTTATTAAACCTGAAATAACTTTTAAACTTCCTTGTTTTACGCTCGCAACAATTTTTCCATCATTTGTTTCTGGATCAAAAATAAATGTATCCATCACAACTTCGGAATCCTCACCAACTGTAAAAGTAGACTGATCTAATAATAAAATTTGTGTGCCTGAACCTGGTGCAGCATAAATCGTTTCATTTAAATAAATTTTATCGCCAGCTTTTAATTCTCTAGTTTCAGTCTTTACTGTTCCTGAAATAGCTCCAACAATTCCAACAAGTTGTTTTTCAATACTAAGTTTTTCAGCAGCATTTGCTGAAGTAAAGGTTATTAAAAATAAACCAAAAAATGCACTAATAATTCTTTTCATTATATGCTGAAAATAGCAAATTTAATGAAAAAACAAAATATTTATTTTGTTCAAAATGGGTGTCAAAAAGCCCAGAAATTAAGACTTTGTGTTAAATTTATCTCTTTATTTATAAAAATTTAATTTAATCTAAATGACTTAGCAAAACTTAAAGAAAAAGAATCTGTAATGTAATCATAGTTGATAATATTAGCATCAGATATTAACTTTTCGTAAGATAAGTTTATAAATAAACTTCTATTTGGATCAATTGTTGGAAATATATCACCAATTGCTTTGGTTAACATTATATCAAACGTATTAGTAAAATCTGATCTGACAGTATTATTAACTGATGTGTCCTCTTTTTTGTAATCATTAAAACTAAAACTATTAGTGACAGCTATATAGGCCCAAGGGAATGCAAAATTTAAACCTAGTCCAATATCATAATTTTCATAATCATTTCCTGCATCAACTCTCGCATCACTATCATTGTAACCCAAACTGATATTTGTTGTGATTAACTCATTTAAAATAAAATCATGACCTAAAGTGATGCCGTGACCACTTGAGTTTGTTTCATTAGCAGTTGTATCCATGGTATTATTATTACCTTTTGAATTTGAGTATGACCAACCATAACTAAAAGAATTTCTTTCACCAACTGAAAAGAAACCACCTAGGCCGTACATCTTAGAGAAACTATCAGAGTCGTGTTGATAGTCTGATTTACTTAAAATTAAATATGGACTTATACTTTGTCCAACAAAAACTGTATCAAGACCTAAAGTTAAACCATAACTTTGATAATCATCATCAGTTTCAAAATATTGTTCAGAGGAAGTATGCGATAAATTTATTAATAAAGAAGACTCTTCACCAACTGGTCTTGAAGCTGACAAACCCATACTACCACTTAAAGTTCTATCAAATTTTGGAGAATTGAATTCTTCTCGTTCACCTGATGACTCTTTTAGCTTTGAACTTGATACACTATTAACATTGTCTGAAAATACTGCTCCAGTAGAAAAATCTACTGCAAACGTCCAAAGTCCAGGTTCTCTATCTTTAAGCTCTTCTTCAATTTCTTGTAAAGTTTCTAAATCTTCAGCTGAAAGATCCCTTCTCAACTTCATTTCTTCAATTATAGTGTTTGCTTTCTCAGGTGAATCTACTTGTACCAAAACTGACAATAAATATAATTTAATTTCAGTATTGTCAGGATATAACATGTTCAATCTCTCAAGTGTAGAAATTGTTTGTTTAAAATTTCCCATTTTACCTTGTTGTTGTGCATATTTTAAATTTAAATCTAAATCATTTGGTTTTTGTAAAATTTGCATATAAGTAATGTTTTTTTCAGAAGAAAATACAGAAGTTGTCGCCATCAATAATAAAATAGAAATTAACGAAAGTTTTAAACGGTTTAGATTTAAATTCATAAGAGTGAAAGATATTAAGTCTATTTTTTTTTTCAATTAATTTTTTTTGGGCAATTAGTGTTATTTTCCTATGCTTATAACCGTTAAATCATCTGTCAGTTTTTGGTTTTTACTAGTATTCACTACCATCTTAGTTATATCACTTAATTGTCGTGTAGTATCTTCACTAAAGTTTGCCTCAAGTATATCTATTGATCCCTCTATACCAATTTCATCTCCCTTATCATTTAGGCTTTCCGATAGTCCATCGGTAAATGCGTAAAACCGTGATCCGTTTAATTTCATTTTATTTATATTATAAACATTTTTGTCTTTTTGTTTGATAACTCCTAAAGGAGGTGCTGAACTTTCAAATTGTTCATATTTACCTTTATCATCTCGAACTATTGCAGGCTGATGACCTGCATTTACCCATCTAATTTCATCAGTGATCAAATTATATTCACCAACGATTGAGGTTACAAACATTCCTGCAGTTTTTGTATTATTTAAATCATTATTCATATGTAAAACCATTTCGTCTGGATCTACTTTTGATTGTGATAGAACTTCAAATAATGTGGATGCTTTTGCCATGACCATACCAGCATGAATTCCTTTACCTGCAACATCTGCAATTATAAAATAAATGCTATCATTGTGCGGGTAAAAACTAAAGAAGTCGCCTGAAACCTCTCTAGCAGATATATTGATACCGTGCACAGGATAATTTTTTAAGTTTCTTTTTGGTAAAAAATTTTCTTGGACTTTTACTGCTAATTTAACCTCTTTTGAAATTCTCTCTCGCCATTTATTTTTTTCTTCTTCTGTTGTTTCAAGTTTACTCATTAACTTATTATAATAAAGTCCGATGACCCCTCCAGCTGTAAAAGGATCCTGAGGTCCTCTTACTTTAAGATCTCCAGATTCTGATTGTTTATTTAAAATTGAAATTAAATCGTGCTCAATTGAAACAGCATTATGTTCTGCAATATTTAATCCTAGTTCTTCTTGAACAGTGCTTACTCTTAATGGATAAAACTTATTAAAAATATTTAAAATTACATATGAAGAAATAAAAGTAAAAGATCCAACGGCTAAAATTCCAATTACTTGAATTTTAATTTGTGAAAATCTATCAAGGCCCGTATCTAAAATACTAAGATCACTAAAAAAACCCACAGCTAAAGTTCCCCAAATTCCTGCTGCTAAATGAACTGGGACAGCGCCAACAACATCATCAATTTCAAATTTGTTTAAAAGTTCATTTACAAAAATTGCAATAATTGCACCGATGATACCAACAAATATTGAAGTGACTGATGTCATTGAATTACATCCTGCTGTGATTGCAACTAAACCTGCTAGTGGACCCAAAATAATATAAAAAGGATCAGGTTTTTTATGTTTAAAATATGAAATACCTAATCCAGTTAATAAACCAAAAGCAGCGGCTAGAAATGTATTAATTAAAATTAAAGGCACTACTTCATCCATTGCACCGTTACTTCCGCCATTGAAACCAAACCAGCCAAACCATAAAATGAGTGTACCTAAAACAGCAAGTGGGAAACTCGAACCAGTAAATTTTCCTTTGTTAGCATCTGAGTATTTGCCAATTCTTGGTCCTAAAATTATTACTGCAGATAAAGCAATCCAACCACCAACCGAATGTACAATTGTACTACCTGCAAAATCAATAAATCCTAAATCAGACAACCATCCTGTTGTTCTCACTGAGCCAGTAACAACTAATAACTGATCGACCGTATCATATTTTGAGAGATAACTTGAGGACCACGCCCAATGACCAACTATTGGATAAATTATTCCAGTTGCTAGGACAGTCATAATTAAGTAACCATTAAATTTCATCCTCTCTGCAACAGCTCCAGAAATAATTGTTGCAGCAGTTGCAACAAACATTGCTTGGAATACAAAGTATGTCATATATTCAGCTTTATTAGTTTTGAAAAAAAATAAATCGGTCCCAAAAAAACCGTAATAAGACGTACCAAACATGATACCAAAACCAAATATCCAGAAAATAACTACAGATACTCCAAAATCAGCAGCATTTTTAAGTGCAACATTAATGCTATTTTTATGACGAGACAAACCAGTCTCCATACACATAAAACCTGCCTGCATGATGAATACTAGAATAGCGCAATTTATAACCCACAAAGTGTCAATATTACTAGTCAGTACGTTGATGACTTCTTGAGGCATCGTTAATTAATAAAGAGTTATCTATAAACGCTCATTGGATCGTAAATACAATCTAAATGATCAATTGTTTCAAAGAAAATTTCGTTAAGCTCAGAGGAATGAAAAGTTTGGCAATAAGTCTGTTGGCTCATTTCTTCTTCTACATTCTTTCTAACCTGCCCAACTGCAAGTGAGCTCGCAAATGATGTCGAGGCTTGAGATAAAGTTCCACCACTCGCTAATGTGACACTTGGATTAATCATGGCAGAATATTGAGTACAATTATTTAAAAAAGGAATAAAGATAATTAATAAAAGAATTTTTTTCATAAAACGTATTAAATTTAATTTTTTTAGTAATTAAATAACCAATGTGCTCATTTTGGCTAAATTTAATAAACAATTCTTAAATAAGTAAATTTTAAATAAAAATCAATAGACTTTCTTCTAGCATGGGTCATCGAAACGACCAATTCGAGGAAGAGTAAGCGTGCATTCTCCACTTTTTGCAACAATTTTATAATCCACATCGTCATCTGGTTCTATACAAATTTCATAGCCGACTTCTTTTATGCTTGGAACAACATCAGAATCAGCAAATAAAGCAGAATTAATAGAATCACCACAACCACTTGTTATATAACTATTAGAATTTGAGTACTCTTCAGTTTGCGCAAGAGTAATTTGTTGCATCACATTAATTACTGTTTTTTTTTTAGTGCCAGAAATGTAGCCATTATAACTTATTATGCCAACAGCTGATAAAATTCCTAAAATAGCCACAACTATTAAAAGCTCGACTAGGGTAAACCCTAGTGAGCTTCTAATATTTTTTTTGTTAATCTTATTCAACTAATTGTTTAGCTCGTACCAACTACACTATTTAAGTAGTCGTCATCACCATCATCAAACTTTGTTTGAACAGTAATTTCGCCATCATTTGGTTGGTTAGCTTCAACTAAAGTCTCACCTTTAAATAGACTACCTGCTTCTGTTGCTCCACTACTAGTCTCCGCAACAGTATCATCACTACTGTTGTCGTGCGAGTCAGCAAGCGCAGTTTGTACACCAAACAACTCATTCAATATATTTATATTTGGTAAGCTAGCTGAAGACGTAGGCGTTTTAGCCAAAGCCTTCTTAGAAGTTGAATGTGGATTTTTAAAACTCTTATTCAACTCAGTTACAGTTGCATCTGCGACAGCAGTTGCTTTTTCTGCAGCGGACAAGGCTAGAAAATCCTCACAAGTTACTGCACCACCAAATGCAGTCGTTTCTCCAACGTTACATTTTTGTACTTCCGCAGCCATATATTTTACTGCAGCATTATGATTTGATTTTGATGCATTAATTTTTGCACTATTTGTATAACCATTATAAGCGACTACACCAACTGCCGCTAAAATTCCTATGATAGCTACAACAACTAGAAGCTCAATTAAAGTAAAACCCTTATTGTTTCTCATATTTTCCTCATGATAAATTAATTTATAAACAAAACTTATAATAAATTTTAATGATGTAAACTGAAAAAAACCCTTTATTTTTCTTATTGTTGGGCTCGGCGCTCATATTGGGTTTAATTTTAATGTATTTTTTGTTATTAGCTAGAGTAGTTTAAAATAATTATGAAATTTAAGGTAAGTGAAGAAAATAATATTAGTACAGTTTTTCTTAATGGAGAGATAGACATGGATATCGCTGATAACGTTAGAGAAGTAGTCTTCCCTTTAATAGATGCTGGTAAAGAAGTCCACTTAAATTTAAAGGACGTTCAATATATGGACTCATCAGGAATTTCAGTAATTGTTGAGAGCAATCAAAGAGCAAAACAAAAAAACACTAAAGTCGAACTTAAAGAATTAAGTCAACCAGTTGAGAAAGTGTTAGCAATGGCAAAGAAATTTTTATGAGCTACAAAGTAACTGAAGACGGAAATATCAGCACGGTTTTTTTAGATGGTGAGATTGATATGGATAAAACTGAAGCTGCAAAAGAAGTGATTTTTCCATTAATCGATGCAGGTAAAGAAGTGCATCTAAATTTAAGTAATGTCCAATATATGGACTCATCGGGTATTTCAGTTTTAATTGAAAGTCATCAAAAAGCACTTGAGATGAATAATAAATTAATTGTTAAAGATGTGAGTAAATCAGTGCTTAAAGTAATTATGATGGCGAAACTGGAACAAATTTTAAACTTGGAGTAAATTCCATGAATGCTGAACAACCAGAATTAAAAAATATTTCTGAAAAAAAAGATTTTTTGGTTCGTTCATCAAGTCTTAAAGATGTCAGAACATTTTCCAGAGAAGTCTTTGAAAAGCTTGAGTTAGATCAAAGTTTAAAAGATGAATTAGTTCTTGCTATCGCTGAAGCTGCACAAAATATTGTTAAACATGCTTATAAAGATTTTCCGGATACAGACGATAGAATGGTTGTGCAAATTTCTTGTAAAGATAATAAATTAGAAATTGCTTTTTTTGATAATGGGAAACCTGTTGAAAAAGAAAAAATTAAACATAGAGCAATCGATGATATTAAACCGGGCGGGCTAGGCACTTTTTTTATTCAAGAAATAATGGACTCGATTGTTTTCAAAGAAGGTAACAAACCTTGGATCAACAACCTGGTATTAACAAAAAAATTATAATTTAGTTTATTAGGGCACCGACATTGAAGATAGGTGAATACATCGCTATCATTAAACCACCAATCATTACTCCCATAAAAACAATCATGATCGGTTCAATTAAACTAGACATATTATCTACCGTGGTATCAAATTCTTCTTCATAATATGCTGCAACAGAATTAAACATTTCATCTAACTGACCTGTTTGTTCACCAACAGAAATAAGTTGACTGAATGTTGGAGGAAACAGGGGCTCTTTTAAAAAAAGTTTTGTAAGAGTATCACCTGAAAAAACACCTTTTTTTACATTTTCAATTGCATCTGTGATTACATCATTATTGCTGACTGATTTTGCAATTTCTAAACTTTCTAAAAGATTCACACCTGCAGCACTCAAATTTCCCATTATTAAAGATATTCTTGCTAACATTGATTTTAATATCATTTCACCAAAAACTGGTAACTTAAGAACCTGTTTGTGCCACTTAAACCTTAAAGTTGCATTTTTTTTAATTGTATAATTGAAACTGAAGTAAAAAATTATGCCACCAAATAAAATTACTTTTCCACCAGTCCCTCTTAAAAAATCACTCATAGCCATTATAGTTGCTGTTGCTGCCGGTAGTTCTAATCCCATTCCATCATACATTTTAGCAAAAACTGGAACGACTTTAACTAGCATGAATGCACTAACTGTAATAGCAACTGTAAACATTATTGCAGGATACATTAGTGCTGATTTAATCTTTTTTTTAATTTTTTCTTTTTTTTCTAAAGAGTCTACAATTTTAAGTAAAAATACGTCTAATTTACCACTAGCCTCTCCTGCTTTAATTAGGTTTACATATACATTGTCAAATTGTTCTGGATACTTTTCAAAACATTTTGACAAATTCATACCACCCTCAAGACTTTTTCGAATATCCTCAACAATTTCTTTTATTCCATCATTTTCAAGCTGATCTCGAAGCATTGCTAGAACTTGCAGGATAGGTAGTCCAGCTTTAACCATTGTTGCGAATTGTTTGGAAAATATCAAAACATCTTCAACTTTAGCTTTTTTCTTACGACTAAATAAAGAGAAGCTACTTTTCTTACCTTTTTCCTGAGCCTTTTTTTTCTTAGATTTGATAATATTTGTAATTATAATTTTCTGTTCTTTTAAAAGATGGGAAGCCTCATCAATATTAAGAGCATCTATATCACCCTCTACATATTTTCCATCTGAAATACCTTTATAAGTGAATGCTTCCATATTTAATCTACTGACAGAACTCGTTCGTATTCTCTAAAATTAAGTTCACCAGATGCAATTAAACGTCTACCCATATCTTGCATGGTTTGAAAACCTTCTTTAATACCTATTTCCCTCAACTCTGGCGTTGTGGCTTGTCTCAATATTGCTTCTTTAATTGGTTTTGAAACTACTAAAATTTCATAAATTCCCTGTCGACCTTTGTAGCCTGTGTTACTGCATTTTGAGCAACCCTTTCCTTTCACAGCTTTTACCCTTGATGCGGCTTCTGCAGAAAAACCTAAATCTTGTAAAACTTTTGGAGTAACATCTTCATCTGGAATTTTACAATCTTTACAATTTTTTCTAGCTAATCTTTGTGCAACAACTAATTGGGTTGCAGCACTAATTAGATAATCAGGCGTTCCCATATTTTGTAATCTAGTAATTGTACTTGGTGCATCATTGGTATGAAGTGTGCTAAACACTAAGTGACCAGTTAAAGCAGCTTTCAAACCAATATCAACAGTCTCTTTATCCCTCATCTCACCAACAAGAATAATTTCGGGGTCCTGTCTTAAAAAGGACCTTAATGCAGAAGCGAATGTTAAACCAATATGATCTTTAATTTGAACCTGTCCTACTCCATCTAGTTCATATTCGACAGGATCTTCAGCAGTTAATATATTTAAGTGAGGTTTGCTGACTTCTTTTAAAATACTGTAAAGAGTTGTTGATTTTCCTGAACCAGTTGGGCCAGTGACTAATATTAATCCTTGAGTGCTGTGTATTGCTTTTCTTAAATTTTGAAGATCTTGATCCTCGAAATTTAACTGTTCAAGTTTTATATCACCTGCATCTTTATTAAGAATACGCATTACAATTCTCTCATTGTTTGCTGTTGGTAAAATTGAAAGTCGAAGATCAACAACTTTATTTTCAATTTTAAAATTAATTGCACCATCTTGAGGTAATCTTCTTTCAGCAATATCTAATTTCCCCATAATTTTAAATCTTGTTACCACCGCTCCGTAATTATCATGCAAAAATTGTTTATATTGTTCTTGCTCTTGCAGCATTCCGTCTAATCGATATCTAACTCTTGAACTAAATCTGTAAGGTTCGATGTGAATATCACTTACTCCCATTTTTATCGCCTCAGCAACAACTGCTGTACTGAATTTTATTACCTCAGACTCATTCTCAATAGCCTCAATATCTTCTTCAGGTGCTTTCTCTAAAACTTCTCCGGCATCACCAAGATCACTATCAAAAGTTTTTGTTTTTTTTCTATTATCATCTCTAATTGATGCAATAGTAACCTCATCAGCATCACTTGATAACTTTTCAATATACTCTGAAATATCCGTTATAGTTGCTGCGTGTAATTCTATGTTCTTCTTAGTAATAGCTTTTAAGTTTCTCATTAAACCTAACTTAGAACTATCTGGAATAGCTATATGCAAAGTTTTACCTTCAATTTTAAATGGGGCAACAAAGTTTATTTTGATATAATTGGAGGGCAGAACAGATTTAATTTCATCTGTAACTTCAATCTTTTTTAAATCGACAATTTCTAAGTTTTGTTCTTTAACTAGAAGATCAATTATTTTTTTTTCATCCGTTAGTTTTAGCTCAAAGATCGCATCAATTTGTGACTTATTATTTTCAGTACTTACTTTTTTGATATTAATTAGATCTTTTCCAGAAATTATATCGTTGTCGATTAGGACGTTAACTAAATTAATTTCACTCTCTCTACTTATTTTCAACATTATAAAATCCTTGGTGCAATAAATACCAATAGCTCACTCATGGTATCAGATTTTGCTGTGCCTTTGAATAATTTCCCAACCACTGGCACGTTTTTGGCTCCAGGAACACCTTGTTTACTATTACTAATTTGATTTTTCTTTATACCACCAATAACCACGATATCTCCGTCTGCAACTAACAATCTCGTATTAATCTCCATTTTGTTTACTCCAACTGTAGCACCAGTTCTATTAGGTGTATCATTAGTAACCTGAATTTCTAGCATCACATTTCCGTCCCCAATAATATTTGGTGTAACAATTAATTTCAAATTTGCATCAATCAATGTGTCTGCCCCTTCTCCCCCAGATAAAGGAATTTGCTCGCCCTGTGTGATACTTGCTTTTTGATTATCAAGCGTAAATAATTTTGGATTAGATATTGTTTTTCCTAAACCCTCTGTTTCTAGAGCATCTAATTGAAACTTTAGAACTGCAGACCCTGTTTTTCTCAGTATTCCAATACCACTTGTTCCACCTGCAGAAAAATTAAATAAGTTATCAGTACCAGACTGATTGCTAAAGGCTGCTGTGCTGTCCGTTATCGTAGCACCTTCACCTTGGGGCGCTCCTATTGAACTATTGCCTTGAGTACCTCCAACTCTTAGTCCCTTTCTTGTATAAGCAGCTCCCATTGCTTTTCCTAACGCTTGTTCAAAAGTTGAACTTGCTTCAACAATAAATGCTTCAATTAAAACTTGCCTTGTTCTTTTATCTATTTCTCTCACAACTTTATCAACAATATCTAAATCTTTTGCTTTACCTCTAACAATTATTGATCGAGTTGTTTTTTCTTCAGTAACTTGTATTGGGGTGAAGCTTCCTGTTGTTCCTTTTGATGTAAACAGCTCTGTTATAGTAGCTTTAGCTTCTGCTGGGGTTATATAATAAAGTTTAAATATTTCTGAAACTATAGGCTCTACAGAATCTTCTAACTCTACTTTCTTTTTTACAGCCGATGCTCTTGCAGATTTATAACTTTCCTGAGATGTTAAATTTGAAGGAGTAGAAATTCTAATTATATTATTTGATACATCTATATCAGCCGCATAACTTTTTAAATCTAATAGCGCATTAAAAGCTTTATCCCATGGAACATCTGTTAATTCTGCACTTACTGAACCTGCAACTTCATCTCCAACTAAAATATTTATATCACCTACTTCCGCCATTAGACCCATCGCTTCTTTAAAATCTAAATTCTTAAATTTAAATGAAACGTTTTGTTTTAAAGTTTCAAATTCATCTGAAATTAATAAGTAATTTTTCTCTTTTACTGATGAAATTTGTTTTCTTTTTTGAAGTTTTATAATATCTCCCTCAACAGGTATTGGTCCCATTTCAGCACTTTTTTCTAATTCCTTTTTTCCAATTTTTTTTACATCTTGTTTGATAAGTGGAGTATCATGTTTAAATTGTTTGTTCGCAAATTTTTCTGCACATCCTGTTAAAAATAAAAAAATTATTGAGGGTAAAATCAAAAATAAATTGTATTTTTTCACTTTATTTAGACCTTTCAATAATTTGATTTTTAAAATTAATTGCTAATAAATTTTCATTATTATCAAACACTGCTTCCCTATTATTTATAGCGACCAATTGAACACCAGGACTAAGTTCCTCAAATAAAGAAATGTTAATCACTTCTCCATTTTCATCAATCAGAGATGCAAAACCTTTATCATTCTCAGATGTCATTACACCTACCAACTTAAATTTGTATAGGCTCATATTATTTTCAAGCTCTTCAGGATTATCAGATAAAATTTTAGATCCACCAGTGAGTGAACTATCTCCAACAAACGGATCATTTAAAGGTAAAGGTTCCTCATTATTAATTTCTGATGCTATATTAGCTTGGGTGTTAGCTTGTTTCTCTTTAACTTTTTGATTTATTTCTTTTGCTCTTTCAATAATATTTTGCTCTGAATCATGGCTATCTGCATAAGATTGAGCACTAAGCAACAAAGATAAAATTAAAAACGATATTATTTTAAAAAAATTCATTTGGTAAACCAACAATAGTTAATGTTCCTTTCGCTTTTATCGCTCCAGTTGAATCTTTACTTTTTACAACACTTATGGTCTCTTTGTCAAAATTTA
>CACBQF010000018.1 GCA_902541315.1 uncultured Pelagibacteraceae bacterium | reverse complement strand
ATTTAAGGGAGGACGGAGTTTTCTTTCCAATCGATCCAGGAGCTAATGCAGCTATAGGTGGTATGGCGTCGACTTCAGCTTCGGGAACCATGGCAGTAAAATATGGCACGATGAAAACTGTAATAACTGGTTTAACTGTAATTTTGCCTAATGGAGATATTATTAATACAGGTAGCAGAACTAAAAAAACCTCAGCAGGTTACAATTTGACAAATTTATTTATTGGTTCAGAGGGAACTTTGGGGATTATAACAGAAATTCAATTGAGATTATCCCCAATACCAGAGAGTATTATGTCAGCTGTATGTCACTTTCCTACTTTAGAAAGCGCAGTTCAGACTGCTCAACAGGTTATTCAATATGGTGTGCCTATTGCTAGGATTGAAATGCTTAATAAAGATCAAATGGAAATTAGTATTAATTACTCAAAATTAAAAGATATTGAAGCAGTCCCAACTTTATTTTTTGAGTTTCACGGAACAGACGGATCAAATAAGGAGAATATAAAAATTGTTGAGGAAATCTCAAAGGATAATAATGGAAGTTCTTTTAAATGGGCAAAAGATTTAGAGGAAAGAAATAAACTTTGGAAAGCTAGGTGGGATGTTTATTACTCTGTTAAAGCATTAATCAACAATGGGAGAGTTTATTCTACAGATGTTTGTTTACCTATTTCTAAAATCACTGAGTGTGTAAATTTTGCTGAGGCGCAAACAAAAAAGCTTGGTTTGAGAGCTCCAATGGTAGGTCATTTAGGTGATGGAAATTTTCATGTAATTTTACCTTATGATCCAAAAGAAGAGGGAACCTATAACAAAATAAGAGACTTTAGTGATCTTTTAATTGAAAAAACTTTGGAACTTAATGGTACAATAACAGGTGAACACGGAGTTGGATTACACAAAAAAGCTTATCTATTGAAAGAACATGGTGACTGCATTCCATTAATGAAATCTATAAAAAGAAGTATTGATCAAAATAACATTATGAATCCTGGTAAGATATTTGATCTTAACTAGTTAAATTTAGGTATTTTATGAAAAAAATTCTAATTACAAGAAAGTTGATTAAAGAAAGCGAAGACAAAGCTGTTAAAACTTTTACTCCAATATTTAACACTAATGATGAGCTGTACTCACAAAAAAAAGTTATTGAAATGAGTAATGGGTGTGATGGAATTTTATCATCACTTACTGACAAAATGGATAAACAGACTATTGATAAACTACCTGATACTATCAAGATAATATCAAATTTTGCTGTTGGATTTGGAAACATTGATTTAGAGGCTGCAAAGAGCAGAGGTATTGCTGTTACAAATACTCCTGAGGTATTATCTGATGCAACAGCAGAGATAGGAATACTTTTAATTCTTGGTGCATGCAGAAGAGCTGCAGAGGGTATACAGTCAGCACAAGAAGGTGGATGGAAATGGTCAGCAGATTATTTAATTGGTAAGCAATTAACGGGAACAAGATTAGGAGTTTTAGGAATGGGAAGAATAGGTCAAAAAATTGCTAAAATTGCTAGATCAATGATAATTCATTATCACAACAGATCCAAACTTAGTGAGGAAAAAGAACAAGGCGCTGTTTATCATAAAGATATAAAAAGTCTTTTTTCTGTCTCTGATGTTTTATCTATTTGTTGTCCTGCAACAAAAGAAACAGAGAACATGATTAACAAGGAAACAGTAGAGTATTTTCCAAAAGGTGCAGTAATAACCAATGTAGCTAGAGGAGACATTGTTGATGATGAGGCTTTAATAGATGCTTTAAATAGAAGAAAAATTTATGCAGTTGGTCTTGATGTTTATAAAAATGAGCCAAACTTAAATCCAGGGTATAGTAAAATTAAATCAGCATTTATTTTACCTCACCTTGGTAGTGCAACGAAGGACACAAGAATTGCAATGGCTAATTTAGCTATAGATAATATTGATGAGTTTTTTAAAACTGGAAATTGTAAAAATAAAGTCAATTAATTCTACCTTGGATTGAATAAAATTCAACTTCTGCGACATCTACGCTACTTTTTAGAAAGACTCCAATCTCAAACTATGCTTAAATTCGCCAGTTAATTAACTGTAATAGGAGAAATAATGACTAAAGAAAATAAATCATTGAAGGTGAAAACATCTTCAAGACGTAAGTTCTTTAAGACTGCTGCAAAGACAGGTGCTTTAGCTGCAGCCGCTGTTGCAATGCCATACGTAAAGGCAAATGCAGCAACTACTTTAAAGATGCAAGCTGCATGGCCTAGTGGAGCAAACATCTTTTTTGAAATGGCTGGAGACTATTGTAACATGGTAAAAGAAATGTCTGGGGGATCCCTTCAGATTGATCTTCAACCAGTTGGAGCAGTTGTAAAGACTTCAGAAATCGGACAAGCGGTTAGTTCCGGTGTAGTAGATATGGGTCACTGGGTGACTGCATATTGGTATGGTAAAAATCCTGCTGCATCATTATTTGGAACTGGTCCTTCATACGGAATGTCATCTCAAGAAGTAATGGGATGGATGGAGTATGGTGGAGGAAGAAAACTATATGACGAAACACTTGCAAAAGTTGGTTTCGATTATATTGGTTTTTTCCATATGCCTATGCCAGCACAGCCTTTTGGTTGGTTCAAAAAGAACGTAACTAAAGTATCTGATGTTAAAGGTATGAAGTACAGAACTGTTGGTTTAGCGACTAACGTTTTGACTGCAATGGGAATGGTAGTTAGACAGTTACCAGGTGGTGAAATCCAACCAGCAATGAAAACTGGTTTGATTGAAGCTGCTGAGTTTAACAACCCGACTTCAGACTCTCAATTTGGTATGCAAGATGTTTCTAAGCATTATCACTTAGGAAGCTTCCACCAATCTCAAGAGATGTTTGAAATCCCGGTTAACAAAAAAACATACAACAGTTTATCACCTGCACATCAAGCAATATTGAAAAATGCTGCTTATGCGGCAAACAGTGATAACTACTTTAAAGCTTTAGTAAGATACTCAGCTGACTTAGCTAAGTTAATGAATGAGCATAAAGTAAATGTGTATCAAACTTCAGATGAGATTTTAGCTCAACAATTAAAAGGTTGGGATAAAGTTATCGGCGATTTCAATAAGAAAGATCCTTTCTTTAAGAAGGTCGTAGATTCTCAAAAATCATATGCGAAGAGAGTAATGAAATACTTGCTGATGAATCAGCCAAATTACAAACTTGCATACGAAAATGAGTTTGGTCCAATAGGAAAAGTTAAACTGTAATTAACTTTTAATAAAATTTAAAGGGGGGCTTAGGCCCCCTTTTTTATTTGATTAATCTAATACAATTCAATAAAAGTTTATATCTATGATGAGATCTTACATAAAATTTGCTGATAGATTAAGTGTCTCAATGGGTAAAGCTTTCTCATGGTGCATTGTAATTTTAATGGGAGGAACCTGCTATGAAGTTTTCATGGCATACGCTTTAAATGCTCCAACTTTATGGAATTTTGATTTTAGCCTTCAAATGTATGGTGCAATTTTTATGATGGCAGGTGCATACACTTTATGTACAGAAGCGCATGTTAGAGGAGACGTTATTTACAGATTATTTCCTCAAAAAACACAAGCTTGGATAGATTTAGTTTTGTACTTTATTTTCTTTTTCCCTGGTGTTGTCGCATTAGCTTTTTATGGTTACGAATACGCAGCGCTTGCATGGAAAATTAAAGAAACAAGTTGGAACAGCCCAGCTCAAATTCAAATTTACATGGCAAAATCTTTGATACCTTTGTCTGGAACTCTATTAACCCTTCAGGGGATAAGTGAAGTGTTTAGATGTATTATATGTATAAAAACTGGTAGTTGGCCAGAAAGGGGAACTGAACGTGATGCTGAAGAAACTGAAAAAGTATTAATGAGAACTTCACAAGAAGGAAATAAAGAAGATGTTATTTAGTCTAACAAATCCTGAAGTGGCAATTATGATGATGGGTATATTTCTATTCGCCGTACTATTAGGTTTTCCGATTGCCTTTACTTTAATGGCGATGGGACTAGGTTTTGGATATTATGCTTACTTTGACCCAACTAAGATGGAACATCTTTTTGATAATAGGATATTCCAACTTTTTGTACAAAATACCTATACCGTCATGGATAATAACGTTCTTACCGCGGTCCCACTCTTTTTATTTATGGGATATTTGGTTGAAAGAGCAGGTATTGTAGCAAAATTATTTTTTGCAATTAGATTAGCATCTCACAAACTTCCTGCATCAATGGCAGTTGCCGCATTGATTACGTGTGCATTGTTCTCAACAGCTACTGGTATTATAGGTGCAGTTGTCACATTAATGGGGCTACTAGCTTGGCCTGCTATGATTAAAGCTGGTTATGACAAAAAATTTGCATCTGGAATAATTTGTTCAGGCGGGTGTTTAGGAATTTTAATTCCACCAAGTATTATGCTGATCGTTTACTCCGTTATCGCTCAACTATCACCATTAAGATTATTTGCCGCCGCTATTTTTCCAGGACTTATGTTGGCGGGACTTTACATTGCCTATGCAGTGTTTAGAGCTTGGTTAAATCCATCGATAGCACCAAAACCGGCAGCAGAAGAAATACCTCCTACAGCAGTAATTATGAAAGAGGTTCTTGTTTCTTTCTTACCTTTGTTTTCTCTAATAATTTTAGTTCTAGGTACAATTTTAGCTGGAATTGCAACACCCGCTGAAGCTGCAGCAGTCGGGGCATTTGGTTCATTAGTGCTCTCATATTTCTATAAAACTCTTAAATGGAAAAATTTCAAAGAGTCTGTTTTTCTAACAGCTAAAACAACTGCAATGATTATGTGGTTATTCATAGGATCGTGGACATTTGCCTCTGTATTTTCTTATCTTGGTGGTCACGAAGTTTTTGAACATTTTTTTAAATCTCTAAATTTACAGCCTTGGCAATTTTTAGTAATTACACAATTGATTATATTTTTATTAGGTTGGCCATTAGAGTGGACAGAAATATTAATTATTTTTGTGCCGATATTTTTACCATTAGTTGAATTTTTTGGAGTTAATCCATATTTCTTTGCAATGTTAATTGCGTTAAATTTGCAAACATCATTTTTAACACCCCCCCATGGCAATGTCTGCCTACTACTTAAAAGGAGTTCAATCAAAGAATGTAGAATTAATGCAGATCTTTGGAGGAATAATGCCATTTTTAGGTATTGTGATTTTAGCGATGGTTTTAATGTATTTATTTCCAGGTATAGCACTTTGGTTACCAGAGACATTATTTGCAAATTAATTTTTAAATGACAGATATATTTTCTTTAAGTCTCGAAGAACTTGCAGCCAAGATTAAAAATGCCCAACTCAGTTCAGTTGATGTTTGTGAAAAGTATATTGAAAGAATAAACAAATTTAACAAAGATATAAAGGCATGGGCCCATTTCGATAAAAAAGTTTTGTTGGAAAAAGCTTCTGAGGCTGATGACCATAGAAGATCTGGAAAACCAACTGGTCCACTGCACGGTGTACCCATTGCTGTCAAAGACATTATTGGTACAGTTGATATGCCAACAGAATGTGGAACAGTTATAAGAAAAGGTAAATCATATTCACAAAATGCAGAAATAATAGATTTGCTTCATGCATCCGGAGCAATTGTAATGGGTAAAACAGCAACCTCGGAACTTGCTTATTTAGGACCTCCAGCAACCACAAATCCACACGATAAAACAAGAACACCAGGTGGCTCTTCAAGCGGGTCTGCCGCATCTGTAGCTTCTTTTATGGCGCCTGCATCAATTGGATCTCAAACTGGTGGATCCATTATTAGACCAGCATCTTATTGTGGAGTAGTGGGATATAAGCCTAGTTACGGACTAATATCTAGAAATGGTGTTTTGAGAACATCTTATAGTCTGGATCATATAGGAATTTTTGGACGAAAAGTTGAAGATGTAGCTATGTTGGCAAAAGTTCTCATAAAAAAAGATAAATTTGATCCAGCAACCATACATTACTCGACAGAAAATATTTTATCTGAAACAAAAAAAGGACCTCTATTTGATCCAAAATTTATTTTTTACAAAACCGAACATTGGAAATTAATAGATAAAAAGTCTAGAGAGTCATTTGAATACTTCATTAAATCATTTAAAAAAAATATCGAGATATTTGATACTCCTTCTTATTTTAAGGATATACATAAATACCATCAAATTATTCATGAGACTGATTTAGCTAATAATTTTTCAGTTTATTTTAAAAAATTTAAAAAAAAATTGTCTAAGTATATGCAAGATGCAATCACTAGAGGAAATAAATATTCGGCCAAAGAATATGCAGAGGCAATTGATTTTATAAAAAGAAGTTATGAGTCTTACCAAGAAGTTTTTGAGGATTATCATGGAGTATTGTCGCCAGCTAGTCCGGGTGTTGCGCCCACAGGTTTAAAAAGTACAGGAACAGCGGAATTTAATAAAGTTTGGTCTTATCTTGGGACGCCATGTATTTCGTTACCTTTACTTGAGGGGGAAAATAATTTACCATTAGGTGTTCAATTAATTGGCAATAAATATGATGATCATAGATTTTTAGGAGTTGCTAATTGGTTAGAGAAAGAATGTCAGGAATAAAATGAATAAAATTACTACAATCATAGGATTATCTTTTGCAGTTTTCTTTTTAATTGGTTTAGCAACAACTCTAACGAGATCAATGATGATAGGCTTTTTGGATGTTATCCCAGTTTATCTTTTAATGGGTGCAGCTATCATCATGATGATATACGAAGCCTTCTTTGATAAAGATTAGTATCAATTAAATTGAAAAATATTAAGACAGATATATTCTCATTCTCATTATTATTTATACAACCAATCTTTATGGCCAGTAACCTAGTTGTAGCTAGGGGTGGTGTTGAATTTGTTCCACCTATTTCACTTGCATTTTGGCGTTGGACAGTTGTTTTTTTAATTTTGTTACCATTCACTTATGTAACTTTAAAAAATAATTTTCATATAATTAAAAAGGAATATAAAAAATTATTTTTTTTAGGATCAATGGGATGTGGTGTATGTGGCGCCTTCCCTTTTTTAGCTGGTGAGACAACAACCGTTATCAATATGGGAATAATTTACACATCCTCTCCAGTTTTTATTATTCTAATCTCATATTTTTTTTTTCATGAGAAAATAAATTCAACAAAGATAATTGGCTTAATTACTTGCTTGATCGGAGTACTTATCATCATTATTAAAGGTGATTTTGACTTATTGATTAATCTAAAATTTACAATTGGTGATTTGTGGATGTTGGCTGCCGCAATTGGATGGGCTTTATATTCAATTTATTTATTCTATTGGAAATCTAAATTAGAAATTTTTGATAGATTTACTATGATTTCTTTTTTTGGTGCATTGAGCTTGTTACCTTTTTACGTTGGTGAGGAATTATTTTATAAAGAGACTATTTTTGCGACAGAATTCTATTTATGGGTAATTTTTGCAGCTATATCACCAGGGATAATTGCTTTTACTCTTTATACTATAGCTCAGAAAAAATTAGGTGCATCATTGACTGGCTTTACGCTTTATGTTTTTACAGTTTATGGAGCAATTTATGGATACTTTTTATTTGACGAAAAATTTGAGAATTTTCATATTATTGGAACCATTTTAGTTTTCTTTGGCGTATATTTAGCTAAGAAAAATAATGTTAAAAAAGTTTAGGAATAATTTGTTATCATTTTTACAACTAATAATTTTAGTTTACCTTTTTCTTTTAACTTTTCTTTATTTTTATCAAAGAAATTTAATGTACCATCCTGATGAAAATAATTATTTTAACGATAAACTTTCAGTTAATATTGAAGAGGTTGAAATATCAACGCAAGACGGATTAGGCTTGTTAGGCTGGTATCATGAAAAAGATATAAGAAAAAATAAAACAATTTTATTTTTTCATGGGAATGCTGGATCTTTAGAAAATAGAATTCATAAATTGAATCATTTTAGAGACATGAGTGTTAATTTTTTAATAGTTGCCTGGAGAGGTTTTAGTGGCAATGAGGGCAAACCATCAGAAATTGGATTATATGAGGATGGTGAAAGTGCAATTAGATGGTTGATGAAAAAGGGTGTGGATGAAAAAAATATAGTAATTTATGGAGAGTCATTAGGAACAGGAGTTGCAACACATTTATCCCAAAATAGAAATTTTGCAGGTATAATTTTAGAAACTCCATTTACATCAATGATTGACGCTGCTAAAAAATTTTATCCATATATACCCGTTGGTCTTTTACTAAAAGATAAATTTGAAAATAAAAATAAAATTAAAAATATTAAGTCTCCAATTTTGATAATGCACGGTGAAAAAGATCAAATAGTCCCTTTTGAGATGGGTCAAAAGATGTTCGAAATAGCTAATGATCCTAAATATTCTTATTTTACCAAATATGACAATCATATGATGGAGTATGATGAGAATCTTATAAAAACATTAAATTCTTTTTTAATTAATTTAAATTAGGCCATATTCCAAACAAATAATATTCAAGATTTAATTTTACGCTTAAAAAGTGAAAAATTTTTTTTTAATCACAATTTTATTAATAACTTTAAAAAGTTTTGCATTCTCAAAAGATAATTCATTTTATCCTGATGATTTATTTCACATAGATCATATGGACTCACATAATAAAAAATTTGCACTATATTTTAAGACACGAAAGAAATCTATTTTGGCCAGAGGTGAAGAAAGTAATTATATAAATGATTACCCAAAAGATCTTTATATCTATAATTATTCAACAAAGTCCTCTTCACCATTGATCTCTTATGATTGGTTTCCCTCTCAAGCCAAGTTTCATCTGGAGGAATATGATTTTCCTGTATTTCCGGACGACTTTGCATATTACCTTTTAAAAGATGATAAAACACTAGTGATGATTAGTGCCGTTAAAAGTTTAAATGCTAATTTTAAATACGATATTTTTAATAAGAAACTTGAACTTTACCCTACTACAGGAAAATTTGATTTTATTATTTCTTCTTTCTCTAAGAATTGTGGGCATTATAAATTTAAAGACAATTACAAGTGTAGTATTTATAAACCGTTAATTTCGAGTAATTTGATTAATTAACTTGCGTAAAAGCCTCAGCAAATTTTTCTGCATTGAATAATTGTAAATCGTCTTCTTTTTCACCCAAACCTAAAGCAATAATAGGTAGTTGATATTTTTTTGCTATTGCTAGCAGAATACCACCTTTGGCAGTTCCATCTAATTTGGTCATGATTAGACCAGTTAAAGGAATAATTTTATTAAATTCTTCCACTTGATTAATCACATTCTGTCCTGATGTTGCATCTAAAACTAAAATAATATTGTGAGGAGCATCTTGATCAATTTTTTTTGTTACATTGGCTATCTTTTTATATTCTTCCATTAAATTTTTTTTATTTTGTAGTCTTCCAGCAGTATCGATCAAAACTTGGTGAAAATTATTTTTAATTGCTTCCTCAACCGCTTTGTATGCCACCGATGCTGGATCAGAACCTTGAGATGATTTGGTTAATTTAACATCAATTTTATTTGCCCAATTTTCTAATTGTTCAATAGCAGCAGCTCGGAAAGTATCAGAAGCAGCAAACATAACTTTGTTACCATTAGTTTTTAATATTTTACCTATTTTACCAATAGTTGTTGTTTTACCAACACCATTTACTCCTGAGATTAAAGTTGCATTAAGTTTATCTTTTTTTTCAAAAAAAGAATTATTCTCTAAAGGCTTCATTAAATTAACAATGTATTCTCTTAAAATAAGATTTATCTCAGTTGATAGATCTTTGTTTGGATCAATTTTTTTATTCGAAATGATTTCTTTAATTTCGGATGCAGCCTCGACACCAACATCAGATTCTATTAAAAACTCTTCGATTTTATCTAAATTTTTATCGTCTATCTCTTTTTTTATTATTATTTCTTTTAATCCAGATGTTAATGCAGATGCACTTTTTTTAAAACCTATCTTAAATTTGTCAAAAATTCCCATTATAGCTTGATCTTAATTTCTTTTATTTCTGAAACGGGTCCTTTCATGTGGATTGAATTTCTATCATCTATAAGAATTGACAACTTACCTGTTTGAAATTCTATATCTGTTTTATTTTCATTAAGATTATTTAATTTACCGGCAAATGCAGTTGCGCATGCAGCTGTTCCACATGCTTTGGTTAGTCCAGCCCCTCTCTCCCATACTTTTACTTTAATCAAATTTTTATTGATTATTTTGGCAATTGTCACATTACATTTTTCTGGAAAAATTTCATGATTTTCAATCTCAGGTCCAATTTTTTCAATATTAAAATTTTCGATTTCATTTACAAAAAAAACAATATGTGGATTTCCAACATTAACAGCAGTACCACCAAAATGTTCTTTATTATTTAAATCAGTGATACCAATATTCAAATTTTTAGTATCTAATTTTTCCGATAAAGGAATTTCGTTCCATTTTAATTTAGCTTTACCAATTTCAGTTGTAACAACATTTTTATCTAAAATTTTTGACTCTAAATTTCCTTTTAAAGTAGATAAGATGATCTTTTCAGCTTTTGTCTCTTCAGAGATTAATTTTGCAACACATCTAGTGCCATTTCCACATGCACCAGACTCTCCTCCATCAGAATTAAAAAATTTTAAATTCGCATCACTTGATTTGCTTGTCTCAATAAATATTAATTGATCACAACCAATAAAATTTCTATCACAAATCTTTATAATCTGATCTTTAGTTAAATCGGTAATTTTTTGTCTATTATCAATGATGACAAAATCATTACCTAATCCATCCATTTTAAAAGCTCTTATCTCCATATATAGTTATTTAACTTATTTATTGACTTTTTGAACCTCTATTATAGTTTGTGGCAGTTTCCGCAAAAACGTTAAATTTGTGGTGTCTTTGGAAACAAAGAGATCGACACTAGTCAGCGAGGGTTCGCCCACTAGTGCGATTACTGCTGTGTAAAATAAATATGTTTGAGAATTTGACAAATAAATTTGAGGAAGTCTTTTCCTCTTTAAAAAAAGCACCTTCACTTGATGAGCGTCAAGTTGATGAGGGTCTTAGATCCATTAGGCAAGCTTTATTAGAAGCTGACGTATCACTTGATGTCGCAAAAGAGTTTATTGAGAAAGTTAAACCTAAAGCTTTAGGACAAGAAATCATCAGATCTACATCTCCTGGCGATATGGTTGTTAAGATTGTTTACGACGAATTAGTATCTTTATTAGGTGAAAAAAATAATGATGTAAATCTTAATGCCGTACCACCAGTGCCTATGATGTTAGTTGGTCTACAAGGTTCTGGTAAAACTACAACTACAGCTAAACTTGCAAAATATTTGGAAAATAACAAAAAAAAGAAAGTTATGATGGTGAGCTTAGATATTTACAGGCCAGCCGCCCAAGAGCAATTAAAATCTTTAGGTGAACAAAATAATATTTTAACTTTGCCAATAATTGAAGGGCAACAACCAGCTGATATTTGTCAAAGAGCAATTAGTGCTGCAAATCTAAATGGTGCTGATGTCATTTTATTTGATACAGCAGGTAGAACACAAATAGACTTGCAAATGATGAGTGAAATTAAACAAATAGAGAATATAATTAAACCTGCTGAAACCTTTTTAGTTGCTGACTCTTTGACTGGTCAAGTAGCAGCATCCGTAGCAAAAGAATTTAAAGATACTGTAAATCTCTCTGGTATAATTTTAACAAGAGCTGATGGTGATGCAAGAGGTGGAGCCGCAGTTAGCATGAAATTTATCTCACAAGTACCAATTAAATTTTTGGGTATAGGAGAAAAAATTAATAATCTTGAAGTTTTTCATCCAGATAGAATTGCTAATAGAATTTTAGGGATGGGAGATATTGTTTCTCTAGTAGAAAAAGCGGCACAAGATCTTGGAGAAGAAAATATTAAAAAGGTAGAAGAAAATTTAAAAAAGGGACAATTTTCTATGGAAGATTATTTAGCACAACTAAGACAAATGAAAAAAATGGGTGGAATAGAAGGCATCATGTCTTTTATGCCTGGTGTTGCAAAAGTCAAATCACAAATGGATGCGGCTGGAGTTGATGAGAGTATTATTACAAAGAATGAAGCTATAATATTGTCTATGACAAAAAAAGAGAGAGAGAACCCAAAGATAATTGATGGTTCTAGAAAAAAAAGAATTGCTAATGGTTCTGGCACAGATCCGGCCACTATCAATAAGTTGTTAAAACAATTTAAAATGATGTCTGAAATGATGAAAAAGATGTCAAAGGGTAATCTGAAAGGTATGACTGACAAAGGAATACCTCCAGAATTATTTAATCAATTAAAATAAAAGAAGGAGAGTGAATGTTAAAGTTAAGATTATCAAGAGGCGGAACTAAGAAAAGACCCGTTTATAAAGTAGTTGTTGCAGACAGTCGTTTTGCAAGAGATGGTAGATTTATAGAGAAAGTGGGATTTTTTAATCCACTATTACCAAAGGAAAAAAAGGAAAGAATTGGATTAGAAGCGGAACGAATAAAGTATTGGCTGAGTCAAGGTGCACAACCAACAACTAGAGTAGCAAGGATTTTAGGTGAAAATGAACTAATGCCTATGCCGGCGAATGGAAATAATCCT
>CACBQF010000017.1 GCA_902541315.1 uncultured Pelagibacteraceae bacterium | reverse complement strand
AAAAATTTTAAAAACTTTAAAAATCTCAACAATAATTGTAACTCATGACTCCTACGAGGCTTTTTATTTAGGCTCAAAATGTGGGATTATTTTTGATCAAGAGCTAAGACAGTTTGATGACCCTTATAAACTTTATCACCTTCCAAATTCAATAGAGGTGGTGAATTTTTTAAATAGAGGTGTTTTGATTCCAGCAGAGGTAACAAGTCCCAAAAGTTTAGAAAATAAAGATCTTGGAACTATTACAGGAAATTTTATTAAACCTTTTCCAATTGGTTCGAATGTTCAGTTATTAGTTCAACCAGAAGACTTGCATCATGATGATCAAAGTAATTTAAAATTAGAAGTTGTTGATAGAAAATTTAGAGGAACAAACTTTATTTATACTTTAAAGACACCCAGCAATAGATTAATTCCAGTATTTGTTCACTCTCATCATATTCATCAACATGAAGTTAGTGAAAAATTTGGGATTAAAAGACCAATTCATATTGATCATATAGTTTGCTTCTAATAAAAACCTTTTAGAAAAATGAAAAGTAACTTAAAAGTTTTTTTAAAGGGAATTATTGATGTAAGCCCACTGATGATTCCGGTTGTTCCCTTTGGTTTAATTTTTGGAGTTCTCGCTATTGATGTTGGATTTACTCCAATTGAAACAATGGCAATGTCTTTAATTATTTTTGGCGGCGCTTCTCAGATAGTTTTATTGCAATTATTTTCTGGTGGTGCATCTTCTTTAGTAATAATCAGTTCGGTTGGTGCAGTGAACTCCAGACATTTGCTTTACGGAGCTGTGGTATCAGAGCATTTGTCAGATTTGAAATTGATTTGGAAGATTATTATATCCTATTTTTTAATCGATCAGGCATTTGCAATTTCAAATGAATATTTAAAAAAGAATAAGGACCATAATAGATACTTTCACTTAGTAGGTGGAGGAGCTACTTGTTGGGTAATTTGGCAATCGACAACATTTTTAGGGATTATACTTGGAGCAGCAATTCCAGAAAAACTTGGATTAAGTTTTGCAGTTCCTTTAACTTTTTTAGCTTTATTGGTTAATGACTTTAGAAAATTTATAAATGTGATTGTAATAATTATTTCAGGTTTGGTAGCGACTTTTGGATATAATTATATTCCTTTTAAAGCTTACGTTATTGTTGCAGCTCTAGCAGGATTATTCACTGCAATGATATTAACAAGGAAAAATAAAAAAGTATGAGCAACTGGGCATTAATTTTATATTGTGGATTGATTACCTATTTAACAAGGTTTTCCATGATTGCTTTAATTAAAAAGGAAATGTTCAATGATAGAATTAGAGAGATATTATCATTTGTGCCATCTGCAATATTTCCTGCAATAATTTTTCCAGCTATTTTTATTAATGACATAGGATTAATTGAAATAGATGATAATCCAAAGATATTGGCTGCAATAATTGCAATGTTCATCGGTATTTTCTCTAGAAGTATAATTGCGACAATATTTTCAGGATTGGCATCTTATTGGTTTTTAATATTTGTTGTATAAACAATTATGAAAAAAATTTTAACTTTATGTTTTCTTTTATTAGCATTCAATCTTAATGCCATGGAGAAGGAAACAACCTTTAAAAAAGAATTATTTAATAAAGCACAATCTGAAGGCAAGGTTGTAGTAGTGAGCTCTTGGATTAAATATTGTCCCTCATGCGCAAGTCAAATGAAAGTTTTGCAAAAAGCAAAGAATGATTTTGATAACATTGAATATTTTGCATTTGATGTAACAAATAGAGAAATTTCAGATATGTTTAATGTGCAATATCAAACAACTCTTCTAATTTTCAAAAATAATGAAGAAGTTTATAGAAGTATTGGAGAAATTAAAAAAGAAGCAATTTACAAAGCTCTTAAATCCTCAATTTAATTTAAGCGCCCAGTTTAATATTTCTTGAAACATTTACCTCAAGTTGATCTGGTTTTTTTAGACCTAAATTATTCATGATTTCAATATACTGATCTTTACTATCAACTTGTAATCTTGGGTTATTTTCTCTTTCTTTTCCAATTGTACTAAACTTTTCACCTTTATAATCATGAGCGGGGTAAAGAAGAGTTTCGTCTGGTAATTTTAGGAGTTTATTAAATATGGAATTATAAGAATCTATAGCATTTCCATTTTGAAAATCTGTTCTACCTGTCCCATTTATCAGCAAAGTGTCTCCAGAAAATAGATAGTTATCCATTAAAAAACTATAGCTATCTGAAGTATGTCCGGGTGTATACATAGCTCTTAATTTGATGTTATCTAAATTAATATACTCATCATCTTTAACTCTGATTTCAACCGTATCAGCCGGAGTATGATCGCCCATTATTCTAGAGCATTTTGTAATGTCTTTTAATTTTGAGGCACCAGTTACGTGATCTGCATGTATATGAGTATCAATAACTTTGACAAGTTTTAAATTAAGTTTCTTTAATAAATTAACATATTCATTTACATTTTCTATTACAGGGTCAATTATTAAAGCTTCTCTTCCTTCCCCAGAAGAAATAAGATATGTATATGTTGATGATCTATTGTGGAATAATTGTTTAAAAATCATTAATATACATTATCATACTTGTATAATTTGACCCATTGTTAAAAATGTGAAATTCATTATTTACTTAAACATGAAACAGATTATAACATTATTTATTTTAGTACTATATTCCTTCCCATCTTTTGCAGATAAAAACATGAAAATTGGATCTAAAGGAAAAGAAAGCGATGTTAATCGAATCATAAAAGTAAAGATGTATGATAATTATTATGAACCTAGTTCTTTTCAAATTAAAGCAGGTGAAACAATAAAGTTCGAAGTTGAAAATATGGGTGAGTTAGTCCACGAATTTAATATAGCAAATAAAATGATGCACATGAAGCATCAGCCTGAAATGGAAAGAATGGTTGAAAATGAAATACTTTTAGCTGACTCAATTGATAAAGAAAAAATGAAAAAAATGGCAAAAATGGATAAAGCTATGGGTCATTCACACAGCAATAGTGTTTTGTTAGCACCAAAAGAAAAGGAAGATATCATTTGGAAATTTGATAATGCCGTAAATATTGAAATTGCATGCAACGTGCCAGGTCATTATCAAGTTGGAATGATTGCTAAAGTTGATATAAACTAATTTAATGGACAATGCAGTCAACGCCAATTTTAATTGGTCGTGTAAACATACATGGAAAAGAAGTGCTAAAAACACTGGGTGGTGTTTATTGGGTTGTGCAATTGGTGATTTTGGTACTATTTTATTTTTCCAACTAACCAAGATTCCATTCCCAGTTATGGGAATAATGACTTTAGCTATCATCAACGGACTAATTACAAGTATTATATTAGAGACATTAATCTTAATGAGACAAAGTTTTGATTTTTCGAAAGCATTAAAAACAGCAATGGGAATGAGTTTTATATCAATGATAAGTATGGAGATCATGATGAATTTAACTGATTACTTTTTAACAGGTGGTGCAATTCTTACTTGGTGGGTAATTCCAATTATGCTCTTAGTTGGGTTCTTAACACCTTGGCCTTATAATTATTGGAGACTAAAAAAATTTAATATTGCGTGTCATTAAAAAATTGGGACAACAAAACTTGGCTTTCATCACCGTCTTATATTAAATCTTTTAATAATTTTTTATTAAAACAAATTAAATTAAATAAAAACAGTCAGATTTTAGATATTGGTTGTGGCAGGGGTAAGATACTAGGAAGCTTGTCATCAACGTTAAGCTCAAAGAGAAAATCTATAGGTATAGATATAGAAAAACATAAAGATAGAGACAAAAGAATAATTTTTAAAAAAATTGATGCACTTAAATTTTTAAAAAAGAATAAAAAAAGATTTGATCTAATCTTAGTAAAACAAACTATTCATCTTTTTAAAATTAAAGATATTAAGACTATACTTAAATTGTCGAAAACATTGCTAAATCCAAACGGAAAAATTATTATTTTTACTCTAGACCCCATTAATAACGAAATTCCAACATTTTCGATTATGAAAAAAAAGCTTAAAAAAGCGTTAATAAGAGACAAGAAAATTATTAAATCAATTTCATACTCATTCAAAGGAAAAATCGTTAGAGGGTTTAGTTATAAAGTTAAAATTTCAAAGAAAAAATATATGGAAATGGTAAATAGCAAATATATATCGGTGTTGTTAGGGATGAGCCATAAGCAAATTTCTAGTGGTTTAAATGAAATAAAGAAAAAGTATAAAAAACAAATATCTTTTCAAGATAAATTGATTTGTCTAGTTTTGAATAAATAAATTAACAAAATAATTTAGGGGTTTGCTCTCTAGTTAATTAACCAAAAGAGCAGCCCCTAATTTGCCGTTCTGGCATTTAAGTCCGAATGGACTTTGTATTTTTTATTTACGTTTTTATGAAGTATGAAAATACCCAGCTAAGTATCAGGTGGTGATTGATTCATTAAAGCTACCTCCTTAATTAAAAATTAAATTTTGATCAGGTTGTATTCAAGAAATATATTTAAATTTTCTGAAAATATATTTCTTGAATACAACCTAGGTATTTAATAATATTCCGGCATCTAAAATAATTTCACTTATAAATAGAAAATTTTCATTTGCATAAATATTGAGAATAGTTAAAATTTTAATGTGAAATATATTAATGGAATAGTAAAATTATTCTTAAGTTTATTAGTCTCTACCATAATTATTTATGCAATCAATATAGTTGCTGGATTTGCTGGAGCGGATTATTCTTTCACCCATGGTGAAACTTTTGTCATATGGATATTAATGGCAATATTAGTGAATAATTGTTTTAATAAATAATTTATATATTAAATTTTCTTTTTAGATGCTTAATTTTTCCTTCAGTACTATCATAATCTATATAACAACCTTGAAGAAATCTATTACCTTCATTAGCATTAAAGGATGTCCTTCCATGAAGAAGTCGATAATTATCCATCATTAATAGATCTCCTGGAAAAAGTTTAAATTCAATTCTATATTTGCTTGAATTATACAATTCAGAAATTTTATTTCTTGCCTTATAGTAAACATCTAATTTGTTTTTATCAATTAATGGAACAAAATCTAACCTTGGGCTAAATCTAACCTGTTTAAAATTTTTATTTTCATCTAATTCAATCATTTCAGCCCAATTTTCTAATATTACATCCTTATCAATAAATTGATATTTTACCTTCACCTCAGTTAAAATTTTATAATATTCAGGATATTTTTCTTTTAATTCCTCTGTAACTGTAAAGCCATCCACCAAAGTAGAATGTCCACCTTCAACTGCATTTTCAATACAATGTAATATTTGAATACATGGAACAGGATTTCTATAAGGATTATCAGTATGAGGTGCTAAAGGCAAAGATGTATAAGCTAGATCATTAGGATTGGGTTTTGATCTTACATTAAAAAATTCACCAAAATTCGTTCTTCTTATACTACCTATAGAATTTGCGAATTTTACTAGGAAATTGTTTTCTGTCGGCACATTTTTGAAAATAATGAAACCATATTTATAGAAACTTATTAAAGCTTCATACATTATTTTTTCTTCAAATATATTTTCACTGAACTGAAAATTATTTAGATTTTTTAAAGAAGATTCCCATTTAGTTTTTTTGATAAATTTTATATCATTAATACCAGAATATTCTTCAAAGATACTTTGAATTGATATTTTTGTTTCAACTCCGTCATTAAACGAAATCTCTAAAAATTTATCAGTCAAATTTACTTTATTTATTTCAATATTTTGATTGAGCGTTGTTGGATCAAACAATCTTTGTTTGGTACCTTTATCAACATAATCTACACCGTTCACTCTTTCTCTCAACCAGAATGGGTGTATTTCTTTTTTTGATCCTTGATTTTCAAAAAAAACTTTATTATCTGAAAGTTCAATTTTCATAATGATTCTCATGATTATTTAAAATTTTACTTTAATCAATACAAATTAAATTGTAATAGTCTCTTGTGATTAAATTAAAATCTTCAGAATATAAAAAATACTCTAAATTTCTTAATAATTTAGCAAATAAACTTACTAGATTTTATTTCTTAAAATTAAACAAGCCATTTAAAGTTTCAAATAAGTTAAAGGGCACAGGTTATGATCCTGTTACTAATGCAGATATAGCTTTTGAAAAATTTATAAGAAAAGAGATTAGTAATAAATTTCCCACTCATCAAATTATAGGTGAGGAATTTAAAAATAAAAAAACCAAGAGTGATTTTTCTTGGGTTATTGACCCAATAGATGGTACAAGATCTTTCGTTATAGGTAACCCAACCTGGAGCAACCTCATTTCGCTAAATTTCAGAGGAATACCAATTCTAGGTCTTGCTAATTTTCCAATTTTAAAAAAATATTATTTTAACGAAACAGATAAAGTTGCTTGTGTGTGTGAAAATGGAGTTAAAAAAAGATTAAAAGTGAATAAAAAAGTAACTTTCAAAAATATGAAATTATCGGCTGCATTTCATGGTAGCTTATCTTTAAACCAACAAAAAAAAATACCACAAATATTAAAACGAATGCAATTTCCGTGTGCTGATGCTTTAAGTTATTCACATTTTGCAGAGGGAAAATTAGATATTGTAATTCAATGTGGAAATAAAATTTGGGATATCCATGCTTTAATTCCCATAATAAGAGCGGCCGAAGGAATAGTTACCACTTGGAAAAATGAGGATCCAAAAAAAGCAGGAAACATTATTTGTGCGCCGAACAAAAAACTTCATAAAAGAATAGTGAAAATATTAAAACCTGTGGCTAAGTAGCCTTGCCAAGTGTGTTGAGTAAAATTACACCAATAATAATTAATATTATTCCTATAATTCCATAGAGATTTGGGATTTGATTGTATTTAAACACGCCAAATAAAGTTACTGCAGTAATAGTTAATCCGCCATAAGTTGCATAAGTGAAACCAACTGGAATAATATTCATTGCTTTAGATAAACAAAAAATACAAGCAACTATTGATATTACACAAAAAATTGTTGGGCCAATATTTGTAAATCCATTAGTTGATTTTAAAAAACCATTCGAAGTTATGCCTAAGATAATTGCCAATAGAAGAAATATATATCCTGACAAATTACTCATATTCTAAAATATGATTATTTAGTTATTTTATCTACAAATTTTTTAATAGGTGGGCCAAGTATAAGAGCAGCTATGATTGCTATCGGTAAACTTATCATCCAAGCTTTTAGGAATCTGGTGATATAATCTTTATCCATACCAGTATTAATATAAGTAATAATAAGGGTCATAAGCAAACTCATGCCAAAGCCCATAATTAAGATAAAGATAAGATCAAAGTATTTTTTTGAAAATATCATTTTTTAAAAAATTTAATTGCATCTTCCATCCTATCATCACCCCAAAATATTTCGTTTTTAACAACAAAAGAGGGACTACCAAAGATTTTATTTTCTCTTGCAGAATTTGTGTTGGCTAAGTATTTATCTTCAATTAATTTTGTTTTTGCTTCAGATATTATCTCATCCTTATTGAGTTTTAATTCTTTACATACTTCAGAAATACTTGGCTCTATCGCTGGTTCTTTACCCTCTTGAAACCATTTCTTATACGTCAGTCTCACATAATCCACACCCCAACTTTTATCTAATCCAAGAATTGCAATTTGATTTGCTAAATCAAATTCAGATAGTGGGTAGGGCACAGGAGTTTTAGCAAAAAAACCATAACCCTCAGCCCGTCTTTCAATATCTCTCCACATGTAATTTACTTTATTAAGCTTATCCTTTGGAAATGGAATATTATTCATTTCTTTCATAATTACCCGAACGCTAAAAGGTTTCCAATTAAAACTGACTTGATGATTTTTTTCAACATCAAGTATTCTAGTGACTGCTAAATAAGTATATGTGCTTCCAATCGAGAAATAAAAGTCAATCATTTACTTTTATTTTGACATAGGAGTAGCACCAGTCTCCAAACTTATAATCTTTCCATCTTTGTATTTATAAACTGCCATTACTGCTTCAACATTCCCATCATTAAATGTAACAATTGAATGGTGAACTCCAACTTCATCATTTTCATAGACTACTCTTGTTTTATCTTGGTTTATATCACCACTCATTGCCCATTTTATAACATCAGTTTTACCTATGGTATTTCCTGACTTATGCATTGTGAATTTAAAGTCATCATGCAAAAGTTCATTCATAATTGACTCATCTTTATTATTAATTGCATTCGTATATTTCTCTAATATCGACATTTTAAACTCCTTTAATTATTATTCCATTACTGACTGAATTGTCTAAACGGATTTTTTTAATTGGTTTATACTCATCTGAACTATACCACTCTAAAGCTTTTTCGTAACTTGGAAATTTAATAATAATTGTTCTGGGATATGTCCAAACACCTTCAATTACTTTGGATTCACCACCTCTGACAATATATTCACCTCCAAATTTTTTAGCTATTGGTGTTACCTTCTGAACGTATTCTTTATATTCTTCAGGTTTTTTTATTTCTATATTAAAAATAACAAAACCTGGCATTAAAGATCATTTAAACCACATTCTATTAAACTTACAAACGATAGCTGACTTCTGACTTCCATTGCGATCATTATCACTCCTTTGATGTTAAACGTAGATTTTATCTGCTAACCCGTAACAAAGTAAAGCACTTAAAATTGTCAAAAATAAAGGTGCGTAAATTGCTTCATCAGAAGTTTTGTCGGTATGTCCAAGTTTATTTATCTTAGTACTATAAAAACCAACTATAAATGCTGATAGGTTTTGTAAAAACACAAGATTAAAAAACCCCCAAGTAGCTTCTACACCATTTGGTCTTATAAATCCTATGTAAATAGCCATCGCAGTCGAGCCAAAAAATATAGAACCAAAAAATCTAACAATACCTGCGCCCGTGTCATGCATTCCATATTGATTTAAAAAAGACTGCGTTTGAAACACACACCTAAATCCATAGTAAGCAAAACCTGCAAAGTGGATTATAAATAAAGTTAAATAGATTATTCCATTAAATTTTTCTAACATTGATTAAAATCCTTTAACTAAATATTGGTCTAATCTCATCTTCAATAGTACCTTCTATTGCAACTTCTTTTAATTGCTCTAAAAGTTTAATATATTCAGGATCTGCAGACATGTTAGCGTCAGCATCATTATTACCTTCAAACATGGGTCCAATTAAAGTCTCCCTTATGGTTCTTGGGTCTCCACCCATTTGAAAAGAAAAATAAACATCATGGTTAGGATAATGTTTTTTTCTAACTGCCGCTAAACCTTTTCCTATTTCCATTGCTTTTCCTAGGCCATCATCTTTTACCCTCATCGTTCTAGTATAAATTACCTTCATTGTTTTTCCTCACTCGGTAAAAATTTAGGCATTTTTATTTAGCATTAAAATCTATAACATCATCTGTACACTCAACAAATTTATGAGGTTCGAAGAAATCGTTCATAGACTCTAACTGTTTATTAATTGCATCTGGATCAGTACCTTTCCACCAACAATACATTGTTAGATTGTCTCCAGGTGTATTCCAACTCATTTGGCACTTTGCACTATCACTTGTCATTGCTTTAGTCATATCTTCCATAGACATTGAACCAGTAACTTCTATCATTTTAGCTTTTGCTTCTTTTGACTTAAAAGTGTGTGTTACTATATAGTTTTTCATTTTTTTCCTTTCTATTTAACTTTTAAAAAGAGCAAGAGCTTCATTTAAAAATTTTTCAGATTTAGCATGGTCACCATTATTATGGGCATCCATACCCTGATCTTTAAGTTCTTGAGCTTTTTTAATTTTTTCATCAATATTTTTAGCCAACATTGGACATGAACCTGCGTATGCAGAGCTAACAAATAAGACCAAACAAAGTGTTAATATTATTTTTTTCATTTATACTCCTTATAAATTTACTTCAGATAGTTCATATAATTTAGCACTCTCTACACATTCTGCGTAAATAGCTTTCGCGGTAGAATTATTCCCAGTTACAAATTCTTTCATTCCAGCTTCATTATGAACATTCACTTTAAATAACATTCCACTTTTATCTGGTATCATAGCGCCAACAGTTTTTTCTGGATAGGCAACACTTTTTCTAACACCCATTCCTTCATCTGATTGCATCCAACCCATGAAAGTTTCTAATTTACCTTCTTTAAGTTTAAGATGAACTAACATTTCTTTTTCCATTTTTTTCTCCTTTTTTTTGAATTAATACAAAGTTTGAACTACTTTTTTAACTCTTTCAGCTCCATTAGGAACTAAAGCTTCAACAAATGTATGACATTTTTCAGTTTTAGCTTTGTCGTATTTTGAACCGTAATGTTTATCTACAGCTTTGTTTACTCCAGCATCCCAATCTTTTTCTGGAATACCTATTTCAAGAGCATATGTTTTTAAAACTTTTACAGTTGAAATAGATTTTTCTTTCATGCCGTATTCAAATTTTTCACCTGATGGCAGGAAATAGTTGGCCATATAAATTCCAACACAATCCCAAGCTTTAGATTTATCTTTATTACTCATATCTGCATAAGCAGAAGTAAAAGCAAAAAAAGACAAGATTAAAATTATTTTCTTCATAGAACCTCAAAGTTAATTATTTTAATTTAAAAATGTAACTGTTTTGTTACATGCCTGATATGCGATATTATAACCAGCTAGGTACAGGTAAGTTTTTTTCCTTTAAAAATGATTTATTAAACATCTTAGAGTTGTATTTATCTGATTTGTCACAAAGAATAGTTACGATTGTTTTTCCTGGCCCAAGTTCTTTTCCAAGTCTAATTGCACCAGCGATATTTATTCCACAACTTGTTCCTAAACTTAGCCCTTCATTTTGAATTAGGTCATAAAGTATGGGCAATGCTTCGTGATCGTCAATGGAATATGCATCATCAATTTTTGCGTTCTCAAAATTTTTTGTTATTCTACTTGAGCCAATCCCTTCAGTAATTGATCCACCTTCAGATTTTAATTCACCGTTTTTAATATAATTATAAAGTGCTGATCCTTTAGGATCGGAAAGATAAATTTTAACATTTTTATTCTTTTCTTTTAAAGCATTACTTACACCAGAAATTGTACCACCTGTTCCAGATGAACAAACAAAACCATCAACTTTACCTTCAGTTTGTTCCCAAATTTCCTTTCCTGTTCCTTCATAATGTCCTTTAGCATTAGCAACATTATCGAATTGATTGGCCCAGACAACACCATTATTATTAGTTGGTCTTAACTCATCTGCTAGACGTCCAGCAATCTTAACAAAATTATTTTCGTCTTTATATGGCTTTGCAGGGACTAATCTTAATTCTGCCCCTAGATTTTTTATTGTATCTTTTTTTTCTTGAGTTTGATTATCATTCATTACAATTATTGTTTTATAACCAAGTGAATTCCCTATCAAACCTAATCCAATTCCGGTATTACCCGCAGTACCTTCAACAACAATACCACCTTTAGAAATTAATTTTTTTTCTTGTGCGTCTTTAAGTAATGAGAGCGCAGCTCTATCTTTGACAGACCCGCCAGGATTCATAAATTCTGCTTTACCATAAATGTTACATCCTGTTAATTCAGAGGCAGCTTTAAGTTTGATTAATGGAGTATTACCAATTGAATCAATAAATGTATTTCTAATATGAACCATTAATCTTCTTTATTATCAGTAACAGCGTAAGGCTTAAATCCTCGTGTAGCATCCCCAATTTTTTTTGCAGGATTACCAGCCATTATAGATTTTTCTGGAACATCTTTGGTTACAACTGCGTTAGCACCAATCAAAGAATTTTTTCCAATAACAACAGGTCCTAGGATTTGAGCACCTGAACCTACCACTACATTTTCTTCTAAGGTAGGATGCCTTTTTGAATTCCTTTGTTCATTTGTATTAATGCTCGGAGATGTCCCTCCAAGAGTAACATTATGATAGATTGTTACGTTATCGCTTATTTCAGATGTTTCGCCAATGACTACACCCATACCATGATCAATAAATAAATTTTTTCCAATTTTTGCCTTTGGATGAATTTCAATTCCTGTGAAAAATCTTGATAATTGTGAAATAATTCTTGCTACTAAATCAAACTTTGCAATTGCAAAAAAATTTGCAATTCTGTGAAAAAATATCGCTTTTACTCCTGGATAAGTTAATATTAAACTTAATTTAGATTTTGCCGCAGGGTCACGGTCGATTATAGATTGTAAAAATTCATTCATGTTGTATTTATCGTGTCAGTAGATTTAGTTTATATAGTTATTTTAAAAGATATTTAAAGGATTTATTATGTACAAAAATACTAATTGTTTTCATTTAGCTATACCATGTGGTGATTTA
This sequence comes from uncultured Pelagibacteraceae bacterium, assembly GCA_902541315.1. Taxonomy (GTDB): domain Bacteria; phylum Pseudomonadota; class Alphaproteobacteria; order Pelagibacterales; family Pelagibacteraceae; genus Pelagibacter. The sequence goes on along the minus strand of CACBQF010000017.1, from coordinate 445 downwards.
GAAACTGCTAAAAAATTTTATAGTGAAACTCTTGGATGTAGCTTAAGTAATTCTGAAAAAGAGTGGGCTGATGTAGATTTTTGGGGAAATGAATTAACCCTTCATGCTAGTGATCACAAACTTAGCAATGAAAGACACGATGTTGATATGGGTAATGTCTCAGTTCCTCACTTCGGTGTTCATTTATCAAGAAAAGATTTTGATGCTTTGAAACAAAGATTAAAAGATAAAGGGGCAAAATACTATGATGAGCCTTATCTTAGATTTAAAGGCACAAAGTACGAGCAAGAAACATTTTTTGTTAAAGATCCAAACGAAAATATTTTGGAAATAAAAACATTAACAGCAAATCCTGAATAATCTTAATCAAATTACACCAAGGTGTGAAATGACTTACAGAAGAAATTTATTAAAAATTATTGGTTTATCTTTTGTGTCATTGATT
>CACBQF010000016.1 GCA_902541315.1 uncultured Pelagibacteraceae bacterium | reverse complement strand
TATTAAGAATTTTAATTTTTTCTATTGATAAAACCCTTTTACAACAAGAAATTTTTCTTATTTTTTTCATTGGATTAAACATCATAGATTGGATTTCAATTATAGTCTCAATGGCTCTACAGGTTATTTTATTTAGTATAGGGATGAATTATAATAAAAAAATTATTAATATCTCTGCAATCTTTGTCTATTCTGGAATGGTGTTATTCTTTTTTATAGTTTTATTGAGTGATGTTAAATTTACAGTTAATGCTTTTTTAGATACTTTAAGTTTAGAAAATTTTGTAGATAACAATAATATTATACCATTGATAACTGTATCAGGAACGCTTTTTGCTTACTTTTCGATTGTTATTTTAAGTTTTGGTGATTTTTCAAGGTATGTTGAAAATGAAAATCAACTCAAAAAAGGGAATTTAACTTTAATATTGAATTTAATAATTTTTTCTTTTTTCGCACTTTTTATTGTCATAGGTGCAGATGCTTTTTTAAAACAAAGTCCCGAAAATATTGAAAAAATACTTACAAATCCTACAGACATAATTGGTAAACTAAATAATTTATTGTTAACTAATTTAGTTTTGATTTTTATAATTATTGCGTCAGCTTCTACAAATTTAATTGCTAATTTTATTCCATCACAATATTCACTTATTAATTTATTTCCCACATCATTATCATTCAAGAGCTCAGGATTAGTGATAGGTTTAATAGGACTTCTAATAGGAGTTTTTTGGCTTACTGTTTTAAGTCAAATAGGAATTTTATCAATAATAGATACAATCGGAGCATTTTTTGGACCAATTTTTGGAATTATGATTTCTGATTATTATTTGATTAAAAAGGGTAATTTAATTAATAAAGATATTTATTCCTTAGAAAAAAATGGGTCATATTATTTTTCAGGTGGTTGGCATATAAAAGGCACTTACTCTTTATTTTTGGGATTTGTATTCTCGGCCTCAACAATCTGGAATGCTAATTTAATGTTTTTACAATCTTATGCTTGGATTATTGGTGCATTAATTTCCTCTATAACTTATTATTTTTTGGCAAAAAAATAACTTGATGGATAAGATAACATTTAATTTCGAGAATAGGACTGCAGTTATAACAGGTGGAGCTCAAGGATTTGGATTTGATATAGCTAGGAGATTTTTGAACTCAGGCGCTAAAGTAATAATTTGGGACAATGATCCAGACACACTAAAAAAATCTGTTAAAGAACTTAACAATACAAATTTAACCTCAAATGTTATTGATGTATCAAAATTTGAAGAAGTTGAAAACTGCACCAATGAAATCTTAAAAAACTCTAAGATTGATATATTAATCAATAACGCAGGAATAACTGGTCCTACTGCCCCATTATGGGAATATGATCTAGAGAAGTGGAAAAAAGTAGTAGATATTAATTTGATGGGAACCTTTAATTGTTGCAAAGCAATAGTGCCAAATATGATTAAGAATAACTACGGAAGAATTGTTAATGTGGCATCTGTTGCAGGAAAAGATGGCAATGCGAATGCAAGTGCGTATAGTGCAGGCAAAGCTGGCACAATAGGACTAACTAAATCTTTAGGTAAAGAGCTTGCTAATAAAGATATAGCAGTAAATGCTGTCACTCCTGCAGGGGCCAAAACACGTATTTTAGATCAAATGACTAAGGAACATGTTCAAAGAATGCTTTCTAAGGTGCCTAGAGGACGATTTCTTGAGGTCGAAGAGTTTACATCCTTGGTTTGCTGGCTTTCATCAGAGGAAAATACGTTCTCTACAGCGGCAGTTTTTGACATAAGTGGTGGTCGTTCGACTTATTAACTTTTTGGTCTTTCTTCAACTATTTTAGTATTAGTTGCTTTAGCTCGGCTTATTTTCACATCTTTTGACATCACTGGTGCAAAGATCATAATTGACCAGTAAATTAACAGTATAAAAATTGAAATTGTCTTCATAATTCATACATATTGGTTAAAGGTGATTTTTGAATGTTTAAATTTTGTCAAAATAATGTATTAACCATTTTTTTAAAAAAATTTTTGAATGAATATTTTTACTAAAATCTCAATTTTAATTTTTATAACTATTGGAACAGGTTATGCGAATGAGATAAAAGTTTTTAATTTTACCAAAGATGAACTATCAAATTTAGAGGTTCGAAAAGTGAGAGGAGCTGAAAATAAGACAATTTATACAATTGGATTAAATGAAAATGGAAATTTTTTGAAAGCTGTAGCTGATAATGCAGCCTCTGGTTTAGGAAAAGAGGTCAAAATTGACCTAAACAAAACTCCGTTCATAAATATCACTTGGAAAATAGAAAAAGATCTACCTGGAATAAAAGAAAATACCAAAAAAGGACATGATTTTGCTGCTAGAGTTTTTGCAGTTAAGAAAACTGGTTCAACACCTTTATCTAATAGGGCTATAAACTATGTTTTTTCAAGCAATAATGAAATTGGCTTTAATTCGCCAAGTCCTTATACTAAAAAATCTATTGATAATGTTTTGGCAAGTACAAAAAATAATTTAAATGAATGGGTTACAGTGAAAGCAAATGTGAAAGAAGATTTTAAAAGATTTCACAATCTAAATGTTGATGAGTTAGATGGATTAGCGATTATGTCTGATACGGATAACTCAAAAATGAAAGCTATAGCTTATTACCAAAACATATATTTCTCAGAAAATTAATCATAATTTTAAATATTTTTTTAAAAAAATATTAAAAAAAGCTAAAATCACAGCTACCAAAACATCTGCATGAGGACTAGCAGCAGGATAACCAAAGTTCCATGCAATAACCAGTACTAACCAAATAACAAAGATATTCATTTTATTTTATACCTTAGATTCTATAAAATTAATTAATTATTTGATATAGTTATTTAATGCACGAAAACTTTTTTCATGAACTAAAAGTATATTACGAGGATACAGATTCTGGTGGTGTAGTTTACTATGCGAATTATTTAAAATTTTTAGAAAGAGCTAGGACAGAAGCGCTTTTTTCAATTGGATACAGCAACAATAAAATTCAACAAGATTTTAATTCTTTGATAATAGTTAAATCATGTAATATCGAATATAAAAAACCTGCTTATTTAGAGGATGAATTGACAATAAGATCTTTTGTTAAAACAATCACTAAAACTTCTTTTTTTATGAACCAAATAATTACTAAAAATAATGAAGTGATTGTTGAGGCGCAAATTCATTTAGTTTTTGTTAATAAAGATGGTAAACCAAAAAAAATACCAGAGCAAATCTACTCAAAATTTAAACCATATTTTTGTGATAGCATTAAAAAGTAGCTAATCTCTTTGCTTTATTAAATAATTCTATCATCATTCTTTCAGAAATTAATTTTGTATTAACGTTTCTTGGACTTGGATGATAGCTTGATAAAATTATTAAACCATTAGGCAACTTATGTGTTTTATTGTGTTTAAAAATAAATTTTTGTTCTATGTTAAATTTTTGTTTATATAATTTCATACAATTATCAAAAGCAACTTTTCCCAACGTAACTATAACTTTCAAATTCTTTAAAAGTAATATTTCCTTATCAAAAAAATTAGAGCAGTTGGAAATTTCAATACTTAGTGGTTTATCTTCTGGAGGTACGCACTTAAGAATATTCGTAATATAAGTTGAATTGAGTTTTAAATTATCTCCTAAACTTTTTGATAAAGGAGAATTTGAAATTCCTACGTTATGTAAACATTTAAATAAAAAATCTCCTGATTTATCTCCAGTAAATGCTCTGCCTGTTCTAGTACCACCATGAGCAGCAGGCGCTAGTCCGATGATAGCTATTTTAGAGCTTAAGTCTCCAAATCCAGGTACCGGTTTTCCCCAGTACACTTCATCTCTATTTTGTTTTCTTTTTATTGAGCTTACTTTGTGAATAAACTTAACTAATCTTGGACACTTTTTACAATTAACTATTGTTTTATTTAAATCGTTTAATCTAATATCCATAAATGAAATTTTTTAAATTCTTAATAATAATATTTATATCTTTAACATCATCTATTAAAGCAGATTTAAATAAAAGTTTGATAAATGAAATGAAGGAGGGTGGAAAATTAATATTTATAAGACACGCATATGCACCTGGAAGTGGAGATCCGAATAATTTCAATTTAAACGATTGTTCGACACAAAGAAATCTTAGTGAGGAAGGAAAAAAACAAGCTAAATCTATCGGTAAATTTTTTATTAAAAATGAAATTGAAATTGATAAAGTTTTATCAAGTGAGTGGTGCAGATGTAAAGAAACAGCAAAAATTGCCTTTAAAAATTATACAACAAAAAGTTTTTTAAATTCTTTCTATAGCTCTAAATTTGCAAAAAATAAGGATAAACAGGTGAAAGCATTGAAAGAATATGTTAAAAATTACAAAACCAATAATAATGAGAATTTAGTTTTAGTTACTCATTACGTTTTAATATCAGAAATTTTAAACTATAGATCATTATCGGGTGAAATAGTTGTATCTGATAAAAATTTTAATATTATAGATACTCAAGAAATATCTTATTAAATTATGTCGTCAAAAAGAGCAATGAAACAAGCACAAAAGCAGGCTTATGCCAGACACAGGAGCAACATAACAAATAGTAGGTCTGGATTAAGAAAGAGAAATTTTATTAAAAAAAATAAAAAAAACTAACTTTCTTTTTCAAATTTTTCTATTTTTTTACATGTTGATATTTTTGAAAGACCTTCTTCATCGTTAAGGACCGTTCTCATGAAAATTTCTTTTTTATCTTTTTCAAATAAAATTTGGGTATAAAATTGCGGATATCCATGCTTGTGAGTTAAAATTTTCCCATCCTCCTCGTAGATATTTTGGACATAGGAATTAGATTTTTTTACACTTAAATCTGTTAATCTGTATTTTTGGTATGTTTTTTCTTTATAAACGTAATTTCTTGTCATTATTAATTCATTTAAATTAAGAATATATTCATTTTTTAGAAACTCATCTTGTTTATCATCACATTTACTCATGACGATAATTTCTGATTTTATAATGTTAATTGGTAAAATTACAAAAAAGAGGATAATAAATAACTTAATTATTTTCATTTTTTTCAGCGAAGAATAAACCTATTAGCGCTAAAGCTGTCCATCCTAAACCCAAAAGACCTTTATAAACACTTGTCTCTGCACTCCAAATTCCTAGAACTAACGCTCCGAAAATTAAACCTAAAATATATATAATTAGGACAATTGATGTTTTGCTCATTTTTTTAAGTTTTTTTTAAAAAAAATACCATTTTCATTTTTATATGTATAGGTATCTTTCAGAACTTTATAATTTATTATAATTGTCATTGGACAAATAGATTCAATAATATATAAAACCCTGGAATTGTGGGGCGATGGCGGAATTGGTAGACGCGTCGGTCTTAGGAACCGATAGAGCAATCTGTGAAGGTTCGAGTCCTTTTCGCCCTACCAAATTAATTAAATTATGAAAGTTACTGTTGAAAATAAAAAAGGTTTGAATAAGGATGTAAAAGTTTTTGTCGATAAAAAGACAATGAATGTTTATATGGATGAAAAGTATGAGGAGATTAAAGGAACTGTAAATCTAAAGGGATTTAGGCCTGGTAAGGTACCAAGAGAAATTTTAAAGAGACAGTTTGGTAAAGCTGTTTTTAGTGAGGTTCTAGACAAAGTCTTGAAGGAAACATCAACAAAAGCCTTGCAAGAAAATAAAATTAAACCAGCAGGTCAACCAAAACTAGATCTTAAAACTTATGGTGAAGATAAAGATTTAGAATATATTCTATCTGTTACAGAGCTTCCAAAAGTTGAATTGAAATCAATAGAGAATATTAAGTTCGATGAGTATACGGTTAAAATTGATCAAAAGGAAACTGACAAGAGAATAAATGATATTGCCAAAAATCAACCAAACTTCAAAGAAGCCTCGGAGACAACAAAAGCAAAAAAAGGTGACTTAGTTGTTTTTGACTATAATGCAACAGTTGATGAAAAAACGTTTAAAGGTGGAGAAGGTAAAAATACTCAACTAACTTTAGGAAAAGATCTTTTCTTAAAAGGATTTGATGAGCAGTTAATTGGAGTCAAAAAGGGAGATGAAAAAATAGTAGATGCAACACTTCCTGAAAATTTTCCAGAAAAAGAATTTATTAACAGAAAAGCAAAATTTATGTGTAAAATTTTAGCGGTTAAAATTCCTGAAGACGTAAAAATCGATGATCAGTTTGCCAAAAATTTAGGTGCAAAAGATCTTAATGATCTTAAGTCGTTAATAACAAAACAAATAAATGATGAATATAAAAACTCTTTAGATCGTTTAACAAAAAATCAAATATTAAAAGAAATTGAAAAATTTAAAGTAAGCGAAATTCCAGAAAACTTACTTGAGGATGAAATAAAAATACTTTCTCAAGGTATGTCTGAAGATGATGCAAAAAAAAGTAGAAAAAATTTTGAAGAGATTGCAAAAAAAAGAATTAAAGTTGGACTAATTTTAAGTGAATTTGGTGAACAAAATCAAATAAAAGTTACCGAACAAGAACTACAAACCGAAGTTCAAAAACAAATTAGAATGATGCCAGGTCAGGAAAAAATGGTCATGGAATTTTATAAAAAAAATCCTAATGCGTTAGCGAGTTTAAGAGGAACTGTGTATGAGGAAAAAATTTTAAATATGATTAAAGAAAAGGCTAAGCCCAATAAAAAAGAAATTTCTAAAGATGAGGCTGAAAAAATTTTAAAGGATTCCCAAAAACAACAACGCGATCAAGAACTTAAAGATCAAAGAAAACCCGAAAAAAAAGCTGATGTAAAAAAAACAGCAGACAATAAAACAAATCCAAAAGTCAAAAAGACTAAATCAGTAGCTAAAAAAATAAAAAAAGTTAGCAAAAAGTAATCTCAAGTTGTATAAGTAGAACGAATCAACTTATGACAAATAAAATATTTGAACATATGAGCAACTTAGTGCCTATGGTTGTTGAGCAGTCTAATAGAGGCGAGCGAGCTTACGATATCTACTCAAGATTATTAAAAGAAAGAATAATTTTTCTGACAGGTCAAATAAATGATACCGTTGCATCATTAGTAACTGCGCAATTATTATTTTTAGAAGCTGAGGATCCAAAGAAGGAAATATACTTATATATAAATAGTCCGGGTGGCCTCGTTACAGCTGGTTTAGGTATTTATGACACCATGCAATACGTTAAACCGGATATTTCAACTTTATGTATTGGTCAAGCAGCATCAATGGGTTCTTTTTTGTTATCAGCTGGTAAAAAAGGTAAAAGATTTTCATTACCAAACTCAAGAATAATGGTTCATCAACCTTCTGCAGGTTTTCAAGGTCAAGCCACAGATATAGAAATTCATGCAAATGAGGTTTTGGCCTTAAAAAAAAGATTAAATGAAATTTATTCAAAACACACTGGAAAAACAGTTGATGAAATAAAAATTGCTTTGGAAAGAGATAATTTTATGACTGCAGACTCAGCTAAGGCTTTTGGTTTAATAGACGAAGTTGTGGAAAAAAGATCATAAAACACAACATATTGAAAAAAGACTATTACAAACTTGATTACTACGAGTCATTTATAATAAAGTGTTCATATTGATTCGTTTTAAAATTTATGAGCACTAATAATAAAAATATTCTCTACTGTTCGTTCTGTGGCAAAAGCCAACACGAAGTTAGAAAATTAATTGCAGGTCCTACGGTATTTATATGTGATGAATGTGTCGAATTATGCATGGATATCATCAAAGAAGAGAACAAAGATACTTTTGTCAAACATCAAGATGGACTACCTTCTCCTAAAGAAATTTGCTCAGTTTTAGATGATTATGTTATTGGTCAAGCACACGCCAAGAAAGTTTTATCTGTAGCAGTTCATAATCATTACAAAAGATTAAATTATGAGAATAAAACAAGTAAAAATGTTGAGTTAGCAAAATCAAATATACTTTTAGTTGGTCCAACTGGTTGTGGAAAAACTTTATTAGCACAAACCCTTGCCAGAATTCTTGACGTTCCTTTTACAATGGCAGATGCAACAACATTAACTGAGGCTGGATATGTTGGTGAAGATGTAGAAAATATTATTTTAAAACTACTACAAGCTGCAGATTACAATGTAGAAAAAGCTCAAAGAGGAATTGTTTATATTGATGAGGTTGACAAAATTAGTAGAAAGTCTGAGAACCCATCAATAACAAGAGATGTATCTGGCGAAGGTGTGCAACAAGCTTTATTAAAAATTATGGAAGGTACTATTGCAAGCGTTCCACCTCAAGGTGGAAGAAAACACCCACAACAAGAATTTTTGCAAGTTGATACCACAAACATCTTATTTATTTGTGGAGGAGCTTTTGCCGGATTGGATAGGATTATTTCTCAAAGGGATAAGGGTACATCAATTGGTTTTGGTGCGGATGTAAAGAATTCTCAAGATAAAAAAACAGGTGAATGGATGAAAGGTTTAGAGCCAGAAGATCTTCTTAAGTATGGTTTGATTCCTGAATTTATTGGAAGATTACCTATGATAGCAACATTAGAAGATTTAGATGAAAAATCTTTAATAAAGATATTACAAGAGCCTAAAAATTCTTTAGTAAAACAATATCAAGAACTTTTCAAACTTGATGGCGCAAAGTTAACATTTAAAGATAACGCTTTAAAAGAGATTGCTCTAAAAGCAATAAGAAAAAAGACCGGTGCTAGAGGTCTAAGATCTATATTAGAAAATGTATTATTGAAAACAATGTATGACTTGCCTAGCCAAGATAATATTGAGGAAGTAATTGTTGATTCTACTACTGTAAAAGGTCAGTCTCAACCAATTATAGTTCATTCAAAAACAGACAATAAATCTAAAACAAATAAGACTACAGCGGCGTAATATCCTTAATAAACTGTAAAAAGGTATTGCAAAATAAATTATAATATCCATATTTATATCATGGACATTAAAATTTCTTCACCTTTGCTCCCACTAAGAGATATTGTGGTTTTTCCAAGTATGGTAATTCCTCTTTTTGTTGGCAGAGATAAATCAATTTCAGCTTTAAATGAGGTAATGAAAAAAGATAAAAAAATTATATTAGTTACTCAAAAAAATTCTGAAATAGATGATCCAAAAAAAACAGATATATTTATGTATGGTTGCGAAGGAAGTGTTTTGCAACTTTTAAAATTACCAGATGGTACAGTCAAGGTTTTAGTTGAAGGAGTAAAAAGAGTAAAAATTTTAGATTTTAAGGATAATGAAAAGTTTATTTCATGCGACTACACACCTTACAATGATATTTTAAATAGTGATGAGGATTTATTTCCTCTTGCAGCAACTGCTGTTAGAAGATTGGAAAAATTAACTTCTATAAATAAAAAAATTTCTAGCGAAACCATTAATAATATTAAACAATTAAAAGATCCATCTCAAATAGCTGATAATATAGCTTCACATATAACAGCTACAATTTCAGAAAAGCAGCAAATTTTTGAGACTATTGACGTAAAAAAAAGACTTAACTCAATAATTAAATTGATGGAAAATGAAACAAGTATAATTGGTGTAGAGAAAAGAATTAGAGGAAGAGTTAAAACTCAAATGGAAAAAACTCAGCGAGAATATTATTTAAATGAACAATTAAAAGCGATACAGAAAGAACTTGGAGAAATTGAAGATGGAAAAGATGAGAGCACTAGTTTAAATAAATCTATTCTAAAGGCAAAAATGCCAAAGGAAGTGGAGAAAAAATGTTTACAAGAACTTAAAAAATTAAAAAATATGAGTCCAATGTCTGCTGAGGCAACAGTTGTGAGAAATTATCTAGATTGGATGATAGATTTACCATGGCACAAGAAAAGTGAAGTTGATATAGATTTAAAGAAAGCTTTAGATGTTTTGGATAAAGATCATTTTGGTTTAGAAAAAATTAAGGAACGTATTATTGAATTTTTAGCCGTACAAAAACGAATGGATAAAATTAAAGGTCCAATTTTATGCTTAGTTGGTCCACCAGGTGTAGGAAAAACATCCTTAGGTAAATCAATTGCTAAAGCTACCAATAGAGAGTTTGTTCGTATGTCAGTTGGAGGTATGAGAGATGAGGCTGAGATAAGAGGACATAGAAGAACTTATATTGGATCATTGCCAGGTAAAATAATCCAAATGATGAAGAAAGCTGGAACAAAAAATCCATTAATCTTATTAGATGAAATAGACAAAATAGGAAATGATTATAGAGGAGACCCTTCATCTGCTCTTCTAGAAGCTCTAGATCCAGAACAAAACACAACATTTAACGATCACTATCTTGAAGTTGATTATGATTTATCAGATGTGATGTTTGTAACAACTGCAAATACTCTAAATATTTTGCCACCTTTACTAGATAGAATGGAAGTTATTAGATTAGCCGGATATACGGAGGACGAAAAAATTAATATTGCAAATAAATTTCTACTACCAAAACAGATTAAAGATAACGGTGTTAAAGAAAATGAAATGAAGTTAGATGACAACATTATTAAAGAAATTATTAGAAGATACACTAGAGAGTCTGGTGTTAGAAATCTCGAGAGAGAAATTTCTAAGGTTGCAAGAAAAGTTGTAAAAAAAGTAGTATCAGGTGAAGAGAAAGAAGTTAATGTTAATAATAAAAATTTGTCAGATTTTCTTGGTGTTCCGAAACATAAATTTGGTGAGTTAGAGTCTGATAATAAGGTTGGAATTGTTACTGGTTTAGCATGGACTGAATATGGTGGTGAAATTCTTAAAATTGAAACGGTGACAATGCCTGGAAAAGGAAGAATGCAGATCACTGGTAAATTAGGTGACGTAATGCAAGAGTCTGTTAAAGCCGCTAAGTCATTTGTAAGATCGAAATGCTTAGAATACGGTATTATACCACCTTTATTTGAAAAAAAAGATTTTCACATCCATGTCCCTGAAGGTGCAACACCAAAAGATGGTCCATCAGCAGGTATTGCAATGGTAACGTCAATTGTTTCATCCATTACTACAATACCGGTAAGAAAAGATGTTGCAATGACAGGAGAAGTTACATTGACCGGCCAAGTTCTTCAAATAGGTGGTTTGAAAGAAAAACTATTAGCTGCTCATAGAGCTGGAATTAAAGAAGTTTTGATACCTAAAGAAAATGAAAAAGATCTTGTAGACATGCCAAAAAAAATAATTGATGATATTAAGATTACACCTGTCGAAAATGCTGATGATGTACTTAAAATTGCTTTAACAAAAGAGCTTAAGAAAACAGAATGGGTTGAAGTAGATATGTCTAAAAAAGATGATAAATCTCAAGCGAGTATTCAATAATATAGATTTATTAAATGGAGTTAACTTTATTTTTTTTATTATTAGTTCTCGTTATTTATTACTTATTTAGACCAACCTCCAAAGAAGAGGAAGATAATTTTAATTCCAAAAATAATTGGAGAGGTGGTTTTTAAATATTTTCTGCAGTTTTAAACAACTAATTAATCTTGACCTTATTAACTTAAAAGATATAAATCACTACTTTGGTCTTGGGCGGTTAGCTCAGTTGGTAGAGCATCTCGTTTACACCGAGGGGGTCAAAGGTTCGAGTCCTTTACTGCCCACCAAAACAATACATAAGTGGGGGTGTAGCTCAGTTGGTTAGAGCGATCGCCTGTCACGCGATAGGTCGAGGGTTCGAGTCCCTTCACTCCCGCCACTTAACTAAACTAATACTGATAATCATTATCATTTAGCCTATATATCTTAAATAATGTGACCTAACATCACTTCATCTACCTATAAAAAATGATATATATTCCTTCATGACTGCGGAATTTTTAAAAGATTATTTGCCTATAATTTTATTTTTAATAATTGCACTTGGTTTGAGTTGTGCGTTTATATTGTTAAATTTTATATTATCTCCAAAAAACCCTGATCCGGAAAAACTATCAGCTTATGAGTGTGGGTTTGAACCTTTTCAAGACTCAAGAATGGAGTTCGACGTAAGGTTTTATTTAGTTGCTATACTCTTTATAATTTTTGATTTAGAAATAGCTTTCCTTTTTCCATGGGCAATATCGCTAGGTAATATTGGTTTGTTAGGCTTTATATCAATGATGATTTTTTTATTCATATTAACCATTGGTTTTATTTATGAATGGAAAAAGGGTGCACTCGACTGGGAATAATATTTTTATCAAATGAATAATAAGTTAGATCAAGTACCTGAAGAATTTAAACAGCTTGCTAAAGACTTTAGTAATAATGGGTTTATAACTACCTCATTGGAAAATTTAGTAAACTGGTCAAGATCTGGATCATTGCATTGGATGACATTTGGATTAGCTTGTTGTGCTGTTGAAATGATGCAGACTGCAATGCCAAGATATGATTTAGAAAGATTTGGTGCTGCTCCAAGGGGTTCACCTAGGCAGTCAGATGTGATGATTGTAGCTGGAACTCTAACTAACAAAATGGCTCCAGCATTGAGAAAAGTTTATGATCAAATGCCTGAACCAAGATATGTTATTTCGATGGGAAGTTGTGCAAATGGTGGTGGTTACTATCATTACTCATACTCTGTAGTTAGAGGTTGTGATCGTATTGTGCCAGTTGATGTTTATGTACCAGGATGCCCACCTTCTGCAGAAGCATTGTTATATGGAATAATGCAATTACAAAAAAAAATTAGAAATAAAGGGTCATTTAATAGATAAAATGAAAAATTTGATTGATTTAGAAAAAAAAGTAAATTCCGAACTCACTACAAAAATAAATAAAACTAAAATTAAACACAATCAAATCTATATTGAAATTGATAAAGAGGATTTAATTGATGTTTTATTATTTGTTAAAACTAATAAAGATACAAAATTTAGACAACTAATTGATATCACAGTAGTGGACTATCCAGAGCAGTCACAAAGATTTAAAATTGTATATTTACTTTTGAGTCATGAGTTTAATCAAAGAATGATTTTAAGTTATTCTATAAATGAAAAAGAAGTTATATCTTCTATAACATCTATTTTTCCATCAGCTAATTGGATGGAAAGAGAAGTTTTTGATATGTACGGTGTAAATTTTAAAGACCATCCCGATCTACGAAGAATACTTACAGATTATGGTTTTGAAGGTCATCCTTTAAGAAAAGATTTTCCTTTAACTGGACATATAGAGTCAAGGTA
>CACBQF010000015.1 GCA_902541315.1 uncultured Pelagibacteraceae bacterium | reverse complement strand
GAAATGCAACATTGTACGCGGATGATATGTGGAATGCTGTTTTAAAAGCTGGTGAGAAACATAATTTAATGGTAATCGCTCCAGCTCACCATAGAAGAATCCAAGCAGGTATACTTTCTTGGGGACAAGATATGGATCAACAACATAATCCTTTTCAGTGTAATCTTGGTTATCAAGTTTCCTTATCTGGTAAAGGAGAATGGAATAAAAAGACTGACTATGTAGGTAAAGAAGTTTTAGAAAAAATGAAGTCAGAAATAAAAGCAGGAAAGAAACCTTACAAACTGCAATTAGTTGGCTTAGAACTGGGTGGAAAGCCAATCGAAGATTATGCACCTGATTTTTGGTTAATCTCAAATGCAAATGGTGGTGATCCTGTTGGATTTATTACCTCTCCTTGGTGGCATCCTGAAAAGAAGACTAATATTGCAATGGGCTACGTTCCTTTTGACGGGACTCTGAATGCTAATGGTTTTCCAAAGGGAAAAGTTGGAACTAAATTTAAAGTTCATCTTCCAGAGAAATATTCAAATAGTCCAGGTCAGCCAGTAGATGCAGTTATAGTTGATATACCATTCAAAGAGTCTTTTAATGCAAATACAAGAGAGGTGGTTTCAGGTTAATAGTCTTTAAAAGATCTAAATTACTTTTAATCTAAATGTCTAAAGGTTTTTTAATTGGAATTTGCATTATCATAATTATTGCTTTAATAGTCTTTCCATTGATTGTTTCATACAAAGAGCAAAAAAATAAAAAAAATTAAATGTTTGGAGAGTTTTTAAATATCATCTTTAAGTCTATTAAACTAGACAAGTCTCTTTATACAGATAGTAGAAATTTTGGTGAAGCCTCAATTTATTTTGCTGGATTAATTATGATCTTAGATGGAGTAGCAGGTGCTGTAGCTGCAAATACAGTCATCAAAACAGCTATCGGGATGTCGGGACTAACAGCAATTTTAACTTGGTTTATTTGGGCAATTTTAATTTATGTTTTGGGAGTGAAGATATTTCCTGATAAACTAACAAAAGTCTCTTTTAAAAAAGTGTTAACTTTTGTTGGATTTGCTCACGCCCCTGGTCTACTTAGATTCTTTGCTGTTACTCCCGAGTTAATGATACCAATAATTTTTATTACTCAATTTTGGATTTTTGCTGCACTAATTATCTCAACAAGACAAATTTTAAATTTTAAATCAAATTTAAAATCTTTTGGAATTGTGTTCTTATCTTTTCTAATTATTGTCTTCTTATCTATTTCTTTTGTAATGAGTAGAATGAATGCTTTACCAGTAAACAGTATTTAAATCGGAAAAATTGTTTTTGAAACTCTGCATGATTTGCAAATTTTAAATCCTGTTAAAATTAAATTTTGAGTAACACTCTCATCTTCCTTTTTACACTCATCACAAATATCGTCTAACTCTTTTGAATTATCAAAATCTTTATCATTGCTCATATTATGAAAACATTATTAATGATATTAACACTTTTTTTTAGTTTTATTTATTTTATTGAAATTTTTATTTAATTTTGAAATAAGTTTATATTCAAATTTTTCGATGAAAAAGAACAAAATTCAAAAAGTAGCATTGGTGATGGGTAGTCAATCGGACTATAAAACAATGAAATTAGCTGCAAAAGTACTTAAAATTCTCAGTGTTAAATTTGAAACTAAAATAATTTCAGCTCATAGAACACCTAAAAGAATGTATGAATTTTCAAGTAAAGCAAAAAAAAATAATATTAGTGTTATAATTGCCGGTGCCGGAGGATCTGCGCATTTACCTGGAATGATTGCAGCTTTAACTTCAATTCCTGTTTTGGGTGTTCCAATTGAAAGTAAAAAACTTAAAGGCTTAGATAGTCTTTTGTCAATTGCTCAAATGCCTAAGGGTATCCCAGTAGGAACGTTGGCTATAGGAAGTGATGGAGCGATAAATGCAGCATTACTTGCTGCATCAATAATTGCAAATAATAATTCTATTGTGAGTAAGAGATTAGAAAAATGGCGTGCATCACAAACAAGATCTGTAAAAAAAAGACCTAAGTAAGATTAATGTCAGAGATAAAGTTAGGCATTATCGGTGGTGGTCAACTCGGAAGTATGCTTTCAAATGCTGCACAAAAGTTGAATGTAAAAACAGTAATCTATTGTGATGATTTAGATGCACCGGCAAAAAATTTTTGTGATGAGTTTATTTGTGGTAAATACGATGAAAAAGAAAAAATTAGTGAATTTATTGAAAAGGTAGATATCGCTACATATGAATTTGAAAATATTCCATTTGAAACTCTAAACGAAATCAATAAGACAAAGCTTGTATTACCAAAACCATCTATTAATAAACTTATACAGCACAGATTAGCTGAGAAAGATTTTGTAAATAAACTTAATTTAAGAACCACACAATACGCTGCTATTGACAAAAAGTCTGATTTAGACTCCTTAAAAGATCTTCTTCCAGGAATATTAAAGACAACAACTATGGGTTATGATGGTAAAGGCCAATACCCAATTAAAGAAATTAAAGAGGTGGATACGTTAAACATAGATTTTTCCAAAGGCTACATACTTGAAAAATTAGTAAAAATTAAAAAGGAAATTTCAGTAATTATCACAAGATTCGGAAATAATGATTATGAAATTTATGAACCCATAGAAAATATTCATGAAGATCAAATACTTAAATACTCCAGTATACCTGCTGATATAAGTGAAAATATTTTTAAACAATCAAAAAACTGGGCTATGGATATTGCTGAAGAGTTAAAGTTTATAGGAACTCTTTGTGTAGAATTTTTTATAGATAGAAATGAAAATTTATTTGTTAACGAAATTGCCCCTAGAGTACATAATTCTGGTCATCTCACTATCAACGCTTACAATGTTAGCCAATTTGAAAATCATGTAAGAGCAGTTTGTTCTCTAAAAAAAGTCTCTTTAAAAAAACTATATAATGCAAAGATGGTTAATTTATTAGGAAGTCAAATTGAACAATATAGAAATAATAATACTTTTGGTGAAAATGAATTTTTTTTTGATTATTTAAAAAAAGAAATTAAAGCTAAAAGGAAGATGGGACATATCACTACTTTGATAAAATGATAGAGTCAATAGAGGGAAATTTTGATCATCCGGAAGTAAATGAACTTCTTACAAAACATTTTAAAGAACTAAGAGCTGCATCCCCAGAGGGAAGTGCCCATGTTCTGGATATCCCTGGTTTAAAGGTTTCGTCAATAAAATTTTGGAGTCTATGGGAAAATAATAACTTAATGGGATGTGGTGCGCTTAAATTTTTGAGTAAAAACCATGGTGAATTTAAGTCAATAAGAGTTCATGATAACTTTAGAAATAAAGGAAACGGAATTAAAATAATAAAACATTTGATCAATGAAGCAAAAAATCTAAATATTTTTAGAATTAGTATTGAAACAGGTTCTGGAGAATTTTTTGAGCCTGCAAGAAAGTTATTTAAAAGTTGTAACTTTCAGCCTTGTGCGCCTTTTGCGCATTATAAAGAGGACGTAAATTCTCTTTATTTTACAAAACTAATTAGCAACGATTAATATTTAAAACTAGCAAGTAGATCAATTTAGTTGACAAAAGACCTAAAATTCTAAAGAAATGCACAATTACTTAATTATAAGTAATAAATTAACATAACAATAAGTATAAATATGAGTCTACAAGGTAAAGTAAAATGGTTCAATCCAACCAAAGGTTATGGTTTTATTGAACGAGAAGACAAAGAAAAAGATGTATTTGTTCACGTTTCAGCAGTGAGAGATGCTGGCATGAACGGTTTAGATGAGGGTCAAGCTTTGACTTTCGATGTTGAAGATGGTCCTAAAGGTCCTTCAGCAGTTAACTTAAAAACTGCATAATTTTCACAAATTTTATTGGCTGTATTAATCAAATAACCTAAGCATTTCATTTTTATGGCCAATAAACTATTATCAAAGAGAAGCTATAAGTTATGATTGGTATTCTTGGTGGAATGGGAACACAGGCAGGTCTTGATTTCTGTAATAAACTTGCAGTGTTAAATAGGGGAAAAATTGATCAAGATTATCCTCTATTTTTACTTTATAATAAATCAAACATACCTGGTCGACCTGAGTCGATTGGAATTCAGACAAGTAGATTAACAAATAGATTTTCAAATTCAAAAAATAAAAAAAAATATAGATTAGTCTTAGACAGTTTGCTCAAAGGATGCAGATTACTTAAAAAAGATAAATGTAAGTTTATTGTCATTCCATGTAATACAGCACATTATTGGTATGATGATTTAAAAAAAAAAATAAAATTACCAATAATAAACATGCCAAAAGAAGTCTATATTCATACAAAAAGGACGTGTAAAAAAAACTCACGTATAGGCTTACTAGCTACAGAAGGAACTATAATGACAGGTGTATACAATAAATTTTTCAATAGCAGGTATAAATTGATACACCCAAATAAGTTGATTCAAAAAAACTCTGTAAACCATGCAATTAAACTCGTTAAAATGGGTAATGTAAAGGCAGCAGCTAGAAGAATTAAACCGGCTATAAACTTCTTGATTAAAAAGAAGTGTAAAAAAATTATTCTTGGTTGTACAGAATTACCCATAGCAATATTTGCATTTAAATCATTTGATAAAATCAAAAAATCAAAAATTTTTTTAGATCCAAATTTAATTTTAGCAAATGCTGCAATGAAAAAATATCAAAAATAATCAATGCAATCTAAAGACAAGCCGTATGTTTTATATGTTGCAGAGGTAATCTATTTAGAAATTTCAGAAATTAAGAAAAAAAACTTAAATTTTTCAAATAAAGAGGCTATTGATGCTTTTATTGGTAACGGGACTTATAAAAATATTAGTAGCGGAAAATTTCATGATGATTGGCTAAAAGAATTAAAAAAAAATAATTTTATCGATTTAATAACAAATAAAAAAATTCCAGAGGAAACAATAAGACTATTAAAAATTCAAAAAGATGTGATGGTAAAACAACTTATCCAGTTTCCAGATCTTTATGATACTAAAAATAATTTACCACTTGAGATATCCCAAAGAGCATTTGATCATATTTGGAGAATGTGTGAAAGTTATGAGTTATGGTGCAAAGAGACTAAACAAAATGAATTTATTCAATTAAATATTACTGATTAGTAAACTGTATAAATGATAATTAACCTATCAAGTTAAAAGTGATTAGAATATATCCTCTTATTTTTATTCTGCTATGGTCTTCAGCATTTATAACCACCAAGCCAATTGTAGATAATAGCGACCCTTTTGCAGCATTGGCTTTTAGGTTTTTTTTTGTAGCTCTTGGTTTCTATTTTTTCTCTTTTTATTTAAATCAATCATTAATTACAAATAAGAGAAAAATAGCCGAGGCTGTTTTAAGTGGTGTGCTTTTTCATGGATTTTATTTAGGTGGAGTTTTTTATTCAATCTCAATTGGAATGCCAGTAGGAATAGCAGCTTTAATAGTCACTCTTCAACCAGTTTTAACAAACATCTTAAGTGGGCCCATCCTTGATGAGAAAATAACTACCCAACAATGGATTGGGGTTTTACTTGGTTTCACGGGTGCCTCTTTAGTTTTGGGTTTAGACATAGGTTCTGGTATTCCTTTATTAGGACTTATCGCAACAATCATAGCTTTATTATCAATTACAATATCTACAATTTGGCAGAAAAAGATAAGTAAAAACTTACCTTTATCAGTAAGTAATTTTTACCAAGCGTTTGGGGGATGTTTATTTCATGTTCTAATAGTAATTTTCTTTGCTGAACCATATATAAATTTTAACAAGGTTTTTATCATTGCAATGAGTCATCAAGTACTGCTAGTCTCTTTTGGTGCTTTTACAATTTTAATGCTTTTAATTAAAAAAAATTCAGCAAGCAAAACTGTCTCGATATTTTTTTTAATTCCATCAACTTCAGCTTTAATGGCCTGGTTTTTTTTAAATGAAAAATTAACTAATTTGGATGTTGTTGGCTTTATTGTAACATCTGTTGGAGTTTATATTGCTACAAGAGAATGAAACTATTATATGTTTTCAAAATTAATAAAAAGATATATTAATCGATAAATTTTAATTTAATGTAATGGCTAAAGTAAAATCAGATATAGAAATAGCAAGAAAAGCTAAAATGAAACCCATAAGTAAAATTTTAGCCAAAATAAAAGTTCCAGATGAAAGTAGCGCATTTAGTCCAATGGGTAGACATATCGCAAAAATTAATTTTGAATTTTTAGATAAACTAAAAAAAAAAAAAGATGGTAAATTAATTTTAGTCACCGCAATAACACCCACTCCAGCCGGTGAAGGAAAAACAACGACTTCGGTTGGTCTAAGTGATGGTTTAAATAAAATAGGTAAAAAATCTATTGTCTGTTTGAGAGAACCTAGTCTAGGTCCATCTTTTGGAATGAAGGGTGGTGCTGCAGGGGGTGGTTATGCCCAAGTTGTTCCTATGGAACAAATAAACTTACATTTTACAGGTGATTTCCATGCCATTACTTCAGCACATAATTTACTTTCAGCAATGATAGATAATCATATTTATTGGGGGAACAAACTAAATATTGATGAAAACAAAATAGTTTGGAAGCGTGTGATGGATATGAATGATCGCGCTCTTAGATTTATTGATATCAATACGAGTGGGGTTGCTAAAGACTTCAAAAGAATTGATGGTTTCGATATAACAGTTGCATCAGAGGTAATGGCAATTTTTTGTCTATCTAATGATTTAAAAGATTTAGAAAAAAGAATTGGTAACATTACTTTTGCATATGACAAAAATGGAAAACCACTTTATGCTAGAGATATAAATGCTCACGGTCCCATGACTGTTTTACTTAAGGAAGCAATTAGGCCTAATGTAACTCAAACTTTAGAAAATAATCCAGCAATCATTCATGGTGGTCCTTTTGCAAACATTGCTCACGGATGTAATTCAGTGATTGCAACAAAAGCTGCTTTAAAATTATCCGATTATGTGGTTACTGAAGCAGGATTTGGTGCAGATCTTGGTGCAGAAAAGTTTTTAAATATTAAATGCAGGAAAGCAAGATTAACCCCAAGCTGTGTAGTAATTGTTGCAACAATAAGAGCATTAAAAATGCATGGAGGAGTTGAAAAAGAGGACTTAAAAAAAGAGGATATATCGGCGTTAGAAAGAGGATTGGTTAACTTGGAAAGACATATTACAAACATAAAAAAATTTGGTTTAGAACCGTTAGTAGCAATTAATCATTTTGCGCTAGACACAAAAAAAGAAGTTAAAACTGTTTTAAATTTTTGTAAAAAAAAGAAAGTTGAAGTCAGTGAATGCAAGCATTGGGCTAAGGGTGGAAATGGAACCAAAGATCTTGCCAAAAAAGTTGTTAAAGTCTGCAAAAATAACAAAAATAAATTTAATTTTTTATATGATAACAATCTAAAACTCTGGGATAAGATAGAGTTGATTGCAAAACAAATCTATAAAGCTAATAAAATAACAGCTGATGACAAAATTAAAGAACAATTAAAAGTTTTTGAGGACAATGGTCATGGAAATTTACCAGTTTGTATTGCAAAAACTCAATTTAGTTTTTCAACAGACCCCAAACTCAAAGGAGCCCCCTCAAATCACGAAATACCAATAAGAGAAGTAAGATTATCTTCAGGAGCAGAATTTGTGGTAGTCATTTGTGGGTCAATAATGACGATGCCGGGATTACCAAGAAAGCCAGCCGCTGATACTATTAAATTAAATCAAAAAGGACAAATTGAGGGTTTATTTTAATTTAATTCTTTAAGCCAATTTTTAAGTTCTAACATTTTTTTTTCTTTAACTGTGACCTGAATTTCTTTTTCAATAAAAGATATGTGATTTTCAAGATCATTTTCATTTTTGAATACTTTTCTATATTCAATTAATCTTTTTCTTCTAAAATTAATCAAACTTATCATTTTTTCATAAGTTATTTCAGGATGATATTGCAAGCCCCAAACTCTAGTTTTATTTATTTGAAAATACAAACTTTGGACTTTATTAATTTGATTAGATGCAAGACAAATACCGTTTTCAGGTATTTTCACAACTTCGTCATAATTAAAAGCAGGAGAATTAAATTTTTTTTCTTTATCTTTGTATAACGGATGCTTTAAACCGTATTCATTTATTTCAATTTCTTTTGCAATACCTACATGAGATGTATTGGCTTTTTTTACCTGACCTCCTGCAGCAGTTACAGCCACTTGCATGCCCCAACAAATTCCTAAAATATTTTTAACTTTACTTTGACAATTTTTCATAAATTCAATTTGTTTTTTTATTTCTGGAGTATCGTTATAAATATTCAAACTGCTTCCTCCCCAGATTAAACCATCAAAGGTGTGCAACTTATCGTTGAAACTATCAATATTTTTATCTGATGATGGGTTAACCACATCTATTATTAAATCTCTCGATATATATTTTAAACTTTCCCTTAAACTTTCAGTATGAGTTTTAATACCTGCCTCTGTAAAACTCCCGTTTTCCTCAGCCGTATTACCCTCAACTATTAAAATTTTTTTCATTTAATTAAATATATTTATTAGACTTTTATAAATTTCTTAGAAAACAATTCCTATTTAAAATTTTATTAACAATCTCTAGTTGTAATTGTTTTTTATGTATGACGATTTTATTTTGCTTCTTAATAATGATTATTAATTGCAGAAACCCAAGCTATGTGATTAGATTATAGCTTATTAGAATGTTTAACATAACTAAACATAAGGGAGGAATAATGTTAGCAAAAATAATTAAAAGGCTAACTTCTACTCTAACAGTAGTTATCGCTTTATTTTCTTCACTTACTTTACCTCAAAGTGTATCTGCTGCTGAGACGCAATATTTTCCAGTAGCAAGTAGTCGTGTTGGACCTTACTCAGCAATGGGTACTGGTTACTACGGGGCTCAAATTGATTACATGAACTATGTAAACATGACAGGTGGAGTAAACGGAGTAATGCTTACATGGCAAGAGTGTGAGACGGAATATAACGCTGTTAAAACAGTAGAATGTTACCAAAGACTTTTAGAAAAAGATGGTCAAAGAATAGTAGTGTTTGATACTTTGGGAACACCAGGAGCATACGCTGTAATTAACCGTATGGCTAAAGACAATGTTGTTTTAGCTCAATATGGTTATGGAAGAACTGACGGTGCTGATGGAAGAGTGTGGCCTTGGGTATTTAATGCTGCAAGTCACTACTGGTCACAAATAGCGGTTAAACTGAAGTTTATGGCTCAAGTAGAGGGCGGTATAGATAAGATGAAAGGTAAAAAAATCGTTCACTTACACATCGACTCTGCTTACGGAAGAGAACCACTTCCAGCAATGAGAAAAATAACTTCTGATTGGGGAATGAAATTAATTGAAATCTCAATTCCACCTCCAGGATTAGAGCAACAATCTCAATGGCTGCAAATCAGAAAAGAAAAACCTGATTGGGTTACTTTCTGGGGAGCGGGTTCTGGAATGAATTCAACAGCAATGACTAACGCTGCTAGAATTAATTTCCCAAGAGATAGAATGATGTATGTA
Organism: uncultured Pelagibacteraceae bacterium; assembly: GCA_902541315.1. Lineage (GTDB taxonomy): Bacteria > Pseudomonadota > Alphaproteobacteria > Pelagibacterales > Pelagibacteraceae > Pelagibacter. The sequence goes on along the minus strand of CACBQF010000015.1, from coordinate 4,644 downwards.
ACATTTGGTGCTGCCGAAGAGGATATGTATCCAGCAGGTGATGCAGCTAAGGGAACTTATGCTGTTGCAAATGCTTTACCAGGAGAATATCCATTAGTTAAAGACATTAAAGATAAAGTATATGGTGCCGGAAAAGGTAACTTAGCTGATCCAAATAGGATTGGTTCCGTTTACTGGAATAGAGGACTAGGTGCTGCTGTTATGTGGATTGAGGCGTTAAGAATTGCTCAAAAAATGCATAACAAAGTTGGTAAAGCAGTAACTGGTGCTGAGTTTAGAGATGGTTATGAAAATTTAAACATGACTGAAGCTAGACTTACTGAACTTGGAGTTGGAGGAATGTTAGCTCCATTTGCTATTTCATGCGCAAACCATGAAGGTGCCGGTAAATTTGCTGTAATGCAGTGGGATGGAACTAAATTTAATCAGGTAACTGGTTGGGAAGCTCCAGGTGATCCTGCATTTATTAGAGGTCTTGTAGAGGCATCTGCAGCGAAATTTGCTAAAGAAAACAACATTACACCGAAAAAATGTGGATAATTAATCTAGAAATAAATTAATATCTACTAAAGGGGGAGTTTAGATAATCAAGTTATTCTAACTCCCCCTTTAAATAAAATTTAATATAAATATAATTGAAAAAAATTTAATGAGCACTTCAACCAACATACTTGATATTAAAAATATCGAAGTAACATATGATAATGTTATTTTAGCTCTACATGATGTTTCATTAAAAGTGCCAAAGGGAAAAGTGGTAGCACTACTTGGAGCAAATGGAGCGGGTAAGAGTACAACATTAAAAGCGGTTTCAACTATGCTAGCCTCAGAAAGAGGTAAAGTAACGAAAGGCACAATAGAATATGATGGCACCTCAATTGAGAAACAAAATCCTTCACAAATGGTTGGGCTTGGCATGGTTCAAGTATTAGAGGGCAGAAGATGTTTTGGCCACCTAACTGTAGAAGAAAATATTATTGCTGGGGCATACTCAAGAAAATTATCAAAAGGTGATATCAATCAAGAATTAGAAAAAATATATACTTATTTCATAAGATTAAAGGAAAGAAGAAAAAGCCAAGCCGCGTTTACATCAGGTGGAGAGCAACAAATGATAGCAGTTGCAAGAGCTATGATGGCAAAACCTAAAATGCTACTTCTAGATGAACCTACAATGGGTTTGGCACCCCAATTAGTAGCAGAGATTTTTAACATCGTTAAAGAGCTTAATCAGAAAGAAGGTGTGAGTATTTTACTAGCTGAGCAGAATACCAATGTTGCACTAAAAAATTCAGATTATGGCTATATTATTGAAACAGGTAGAGTTATGCTAGATGGTACAGCTCAAAGTTTATTGAGTAATGATCAGGTGAAAGAATTATATTTAGGTATTTCAAAGAAAGGTAGAAAAAATTTTAGAGATGTACTTAAAGAAGAAAGCTTAACGAAGAAAAGAATTAATTAAAGATGGCAATTGAGAGAAAATTTAAAATAGGCAAACCAATATTAGAGGTAAAAAATATTTCCCTTTCTTTTGGTGGTGTTAAAGCAATAACTGATACCTCATTTGATGTACTTGAGCACGAGGTTAGGGCTATAATTGGACCTAATGGGGCTGGAAAAAGCTCAATGCTGAATTGTATAAATGGAATTTATAAACCTCAAGAAGGAACAGTTTCTTTTAAAGGAAAAGAAATCCCAAATATTACTCCCAATCTCATGGCACAAATGGGCCTTTCTAGAACATTTCAAAACTTAGCTCTATTTAAAAGAATGTCAGTTCTGGATAATATTTTAGTAGGCCGAAAGCTTCACACGAAAACAAATTTTCTTGAAGTTGCTTTTCAACTACCTAAAGTTAAAAAAGAAGAAAAGATTAATAGAGAAAGATCTGAAGAAATAATCAGTTTTTTAGAAATAGAAGATATTAAAGATACGCCAGTTGGAAAACTTCCTTACGGATTACAAAAGAAAGTAGAATTAGGTCGTGCTCTTGCAACTGACTCATCTGTAATTTTACTAGATGAGCCTATGGCTGGAATGAATGTTGAAGAAAAAAGAGACATGTGTAGATTTATTTTAAAAGTAAATGATGAACTCGGCACAACTATGGTTCTTATTGAGCATGATATGGGAGTAGTTATGGATATATCAGACAGAGTTGTAGTGCTTGATTATGGTAAAGTTATTGGTGATGGTACGCCTGACGAAGTAAGATCAAATCAAAAAGTAATAGATGCTTATTTAGGAGTAGAACACTAGAATAAAAATATGGTTGAAGAATTATTATTTTTTATGGAAGTTTTAGTTGGCGGTTTGCTTGCTGGAACTATGTACTCATTGGTAGCTTTAGGATTTGTTCTAATTTTCAAAGCTTCAGCGACGTTTAACTTCTCACAAGGAGCTATGGTTTTCTTCTCAGTTCTTGCTTTTGTTGGATTTATGCAAGACTTCAATATACCTTTCGTACTTGCATTTATTTTGGCTGCCCTTTTAATGGTAGTGGTTGGCTTGTGCACTGAAAGATTTGTTTTAAGACCTTTAATGAACGCTAGCGAAGATACCGTATTAATGGCCACAATCGGTTTAGGATATGTTTTAGAAGGCTTGGCTCAAGCAGCGTGGGGAGTAGAAGTAAGAAGATTAGATTTAGGTATAGGAGATTTTCCAGTGCCGTGGATTGCTGATAACTTAAAATTATTTATTAGTGCTCTTGATATTACTGCAGGACTTGTTGCAGCTATAATGATTATTGGTTTATTCCTTCTATTCAAATATACAAAAATTGGTCTAGGTTTAAGAGCTGTTGCAGATGATGCAGGTGCGGCAAGTTCAATAGGAATTCCTTTAAAACATATCATGTTATTAGTTTGGTCTGCTGCTGGAGTTGTGGCATTAGTTGCAGGATGTATGTGGGGTGCAAGAGCTGGTGTTCAATTTGCTCTTGTTGACTTAGCTTTAAAAGCTTTACCAGTCTTAATTATAGGTGGTTTCTCATCTATCCCAGGAGCAATTATTGGTGGCTTAATCATTGGTGCGGTAGAGAAAGTTTTGGAAGTTTACATTGGACCGTTTTTTGGTGGCGCAATTGAAGGTTGGGCTCCTTACGTTTTAGCAATATTCTTTTTATTATATAGACCCGAAGGTTTATTTGGAGAAAAAATTATTAGGAGAGTTTAATTTATGATGAAACCAGTATTTATGACTTATACAAAGAAAGACCTAATTAACTTAGCTGTTTGTATGGTTCTAAGTGTATTAGTAATACCTACCTTTATTACAACAGAATATTGGTACACTTCTATATTGATACCTTGGCTTTGCTTAGCTCTAGCTACAATTGGACAACAAATTGTTATGGGTTACACAGGACAATTAGCTTTAGGTGCTGCTGGCTTCATGGCTGCAGGTGCTTTTGCTATGTTTAACCTTATTTTACGAGTGCCTGATTTAGGTTTCGTGGGTTCACTAATAGTGTCAGGTTTGATTGCTGCCGCTTTTGGAATTTTGTTTGGTTTACCAAGTTTAAAAGTAAGAGGAATTTATTTGATGGTAGCAACATTGGCCTCACAGTTCTTTATTATATGGATGATAGATAAATTTGGTTGGTTTAAAAACTACGACTCATCAGGAATTATAACTGCACAAGACATAGTTATCTTAGGAAAACCATTTACAACTCCATTGGCTATGTATTTTGTATGTTTGGCTGTTACCACAGTTTTAACTTTACTAGCGATGAACATGGCTAGAGGTAGTACGGGTAGGAATTGGATGGCAGTTAGAGATATGGATATAGCTGCAGAGTCGATGGGAGTTTCATTGTTAAGAACAAAAGTACAGGCCTTTGCAATTAGTGCGTTTTATTGTGGGGTTGCAGGTGCACTTTTTGCATTTTGTTATTTAAAATCTCTAGAACCAGTTGCCTTTGATATTAAATTATCTTTTAAGATATTATTCATGTGTATTTTAGGTGGACTTGGTACAATAAATGGTGCTTTTATTGGTGCAGCGTTTATTCTACTTTTTCCAGTTCTTCTTAATGCAATTGGTAATAATGTTTTTCATGGTGCCATTGATGCTACAATTATATCCTCAATTGAGCAGGTAATATTTGGTGGGCTGATGATTATTTTCATGATCTATGAACCTTTGGGAATGGCAAAATTATGGGAAAATATAAAACAGAAATGGAAGACAAAAATCCCATCGTCTACAAATTTAAAGTCTTCTCTTGGAAAAAAGACCTAGGAAGTGGATAAAAAAAAATTAATTTTTGCGTTGATAGTAGGTATTATTATCGGATTGCTTGTAGAAAATAACTTTCTGATCGGCTAAATTTTTCTATTATATAGTATCGTCTTTAGCAAATGAGCCATCAGCGGTATATCTTTTTTATTAATTTTTTTAAATATATAGGGTGCAATCTCTCTTGCTAATTGCTCACCTTCCACTGTATCTTTTGGCATAAACTTTTTTTTTGCTACAACAAATGTAAAACCTTTACCCAAAAAATCTCCCATTTTGCTATTTCTTCCTCCTACAGCACTTACATATAAGTCACCAATACCAGCAAGTCCTAGTATCGTTGTCTCATCTCCTTTGAAATGTTTGATTAAAAATTTCATCTCATTTACACTTTTT
>CACBQF010000014.1 GCA_902541315.1 uncultured Pelagibacteraceae bacterium | reverse complement strand
ATAATGAAATGGTGGAATAGGTTTTCCATGTGAAGATACAGCTGTTGCGTGTGGAGAATGAGCATGAACAATTGCCTGTGCTTCTTTTTTATTTGTATAAATATCTCTATGAAATCTCCATTCTGATGATGGTTTGTTAGTTGAATTGTTTTTTTCTTCTCCTTCATTTAAACCCATAAAAACAATATCTTCAGGTTTAAGTGTTTCATATTTTTTTCCTGATGGAGTAATTAAGTATCCCTCTATGCCATCCTCTATTCCTCTCAATGATATATTGCCTGATCTAAGAGGTGAAAGATTTGTAGAATTTAATTTTAACGAATATTCAATAATCTGATTTCTTTGATCAAAATTTTTCATTTAAATAATTCTTTAAGTCCTTTTTCTGATGCTTCACATACACCCTTTTCGGTAATTAATCCTGTAACATATTTTGCTGGAGTTACATCAAAAGCTAAATTCATGGCTTTACTTTTTGTTGGGTAAATTTGTATTTTTTTTATGTCTCCTTTTTCATCTAAACCCTCAATATGAGATAATTCATCTGAATTTCTCTCTTCTATTGGAATATCTTTATGATCTTTTATCTTCCAGTCAATTGTTGAACTTGGTAGTGCAACATAAAAAGGAATCTTGTTATCATGAGCTGCTAGTGCTTTAAGATAAGTTCCAACTTTATTACAAACATCTCCATTGGCTAGAGTTCTATCTGTTCCAACAATACACATGTCAACTTCACCTCTTTGCATTAATATGCCACCTGTATTATCTGCAATGATTGTGTTTTTAATTCCTTCTTCGTTTAACTCATAAGATGTAAGATTTGCTCCTTGATTTCTTGGTCTAGTCTCATCTGCCCACACATGAACAGGAATTCCTTTTTTATGTGCATGATAGATTGGAGAAGTTGCAGTCCCCCAATTTATTGTTGCAAGCCAACCTGCATTACAATGAGTTAATATATTGATTGTATCTTTTTTTTTATTATAAATTTCCTCAATAATTTTTAGTCCATTTAATCCTATATTTTCACAAAATTTTACATCCTCTTCACATATATCTTTTGCTTCATTCAAGGCTATTTCTAAAATTCTATCGCTATTAACTCCTGATAATTTATTCATCATTCTATCAACAGCCCACTTTAAATTTATTGCTGTTGGTCTTGAACTAATTAAATCTTCAGCAGATTTCTTTAAAAATGGTTGGTCATTATTTTCAATTATAGCCAAAACCATTCCATAAGCTGCTGTAGCTCCTATTAGAGGTGCGCCTCTAACTTCCATTACCTTAATTGCATTTATTGAGTCCTTAACGGTTTTAAGGTCTTTAATAACAAATTGGTGTGGAAGTTTTGTTTGATCAATAATTTTTACAACATTATTTTCAAACCAAATAGTGCGATATTCTTTTCCTTCGATTTTCATTTAATTAACTTTTGATTCAATAAAATCTAAAATTTTTGGATTATATTCTTTAAAACAAGTGGCTCTATCCATGTCATGATAATTTTTAATTGGTTTTCCCCACACATTACAACTTTTTTCATTAACCTTATTATTTTGAGAAATAACTATTCTTTCGACACCAGAAACTTCCTCTACCCAATCTGATACCAATCCACCAAAGGGATCCTTTGGATGAGTAAAAACTAGCACAGGTAAATTTGGGCTTTTTTTAATTTCATCTATTTGCATTTGTCTCATGTTAGCTGGACCAGAGCCTTCCTTTTCCTTAAATTTCTTTAAAGCCTCCTCTACTCCTACTTTTTTTACTTTATAAGCTTTTGTTAAACGCCCATAGCATTCAGGAACAAAAGAAATACCTCCAGCAACAATATTTTGATATCTGCTAAGTAACATCATTGTCATCCATCCACCACAAGATCTTCCAGTTAGAAAAATTTGATCTTTTTTAAAACCTTGAGCAGTAAAGTCCTCTATAAGTTTTAAATTAGCATCTAATCTTTTTTCTAACTTTGGTTTCCCTTGATATGGCTCTGTAAATTTTTTTTTATTCCATAATCTCTTATGATCGTCTCCTTTTAGTTTGCCGGTGCAAAAAAGGTAGACAACTATCTCTTTATTTTTAATTTTTTTTCCTGCTAAAGATGAAATATTGTTCATTCCTCCCTTCCAAGCACAATCACTAGACGGGCCATCATGAGTAGATTGACCATGATTATAAATTAATAAAATTTTATTATGTGGATCATTTATTTTTTGATCTTTTAAATAACTAACTTTGTTGGTCAAAAAACCACTCTTAGTCATTTTATCAGCTAGAACACTAGTATTGAAAAAGATAACAATCAAAAATATAGCTAATTTTTTCATTTATTTAAAACTCTCCCTGCTATTGTTTTAAGTTTATCAATAGTTTTTTTAGTTCTTTTTTCTGGCGCTGTAATTATTGCAACATCTAAACAATTATTTGTAGGATCCTTAGGATCAATATGATTTTCAAAATTTTCTATTAAATTTTTAATCATGTTTTTAGCTTTAGCAGCATTTCCTAAAAGAACTTTAATTACTTGTTGCACATCAACGTTTTCATGGTCTGGGTGCCAACAATCATAATCTGTGACCATTGAAACGGAAGCATATCTAATTTCTGCTTCTCTAGCTAATTTTGCTTCAGGCATATTAGTCATGCCAATTACATCTGCTTTCCAAGATCTATATAAATTTGACTCAGCCAAGGTCGAGAATTGTGGTCCTTCCATCACTATGTATGTTCCATTTCTTTGGTAATCTATTTTTTCTTTTTTAACTGCTTCCTCACAAGCATTCATAAGACCATTTGATGTAGGATGTGCCATGGATACATGTGCAACTATTTCATCATCAAAAAAAGTTTTATTTCTAGCAAAAGTTCTATCTATAAACTGATCAACAATTACAAATTTCCCTGGAGGCAAATCCTCTTTTAAAGAGCCAACAGCAGAAACTGACACGATATCTGTTACACCTAGCTGTTTAAGTGCATCAATATTAGCTCTAAAATTAATATTGGAGGGTGAAATGAAATGTCCTCTTCCATGTCTAGGCAAAAAATAAACTTCCTTTTTTTTATAAATTGTTTTTAAAATCTGATCAGATGGCTTTCCCCATGGAGTATTCAAATCCATTAATTCCCTTTCAGTAAATTCCTCTACATCGTAGAGACCACTCCCACCAATTATTGCTAATTTATTTCTTGTCATGTCAAATTTTTTAATTATTTATACTTTAATAATAAACTATTATGAATTTAAAAGATCACATTAGGTCAATTAAAGATTACCCAAAGAAAGGTATTTTATTTAGGGATATTACTACCTTAATTAAAAATTCTGAAGCATTTGAAGAAACAGTTAATCAGATAGTTGAAAGATCTAAAAATTATAAATTCGATAAAATCGCAGCGGTAGAATCTAGAGGGTTTGTTTTTGCTTCAGCAGTTTCTTATATTTTAAAAAAACCTTTTATTATGCTTCGTAAGAAAGATAAATTACCAGCTGATACTCATTCTATAGACTTTGAACTAGAATATGGCACTGCAACTATTGAGGTGCATAAAGATTCTATAAGTGAAAATGAATCTGTATTAATTATTGATGATCTAATAGCAACTGGTGGAACAGCAGAGGCAGCAGCAAAATTAGTTGAAATTTCTAAAGCCAAGGTATCCTGTTTTATCTTTGTAATTAATTTATTTGATTTAGGTGGATCAGATAATTTGATAAAAAAAGGTTATAAGGTAGAAAACTTAATTGATTTTCCAGGTCATTAATTGGTAGCGGGAAGTGGGATCGAACCACTGACCTCAGGCTTATGAGTCCTGCGCTCTAACCAACTGAGCTACCCCGCCATCTATTAAACATGAGTTATAATTAATTTATATTATCTTTCAACTCGCTTTTTAAATATAATTTTTTGATGGTTTATTTAAGTATCTTTTTTGTTTCTTTTTTAGCAGCTACAATACTTCCTTTTTCCTCAGAAGTTGGATTAGCAAGTTTATTGTCACTGGGTATTCATAATAATATACTCTTATTATTATTTGCTAGTTTTGGTAACATTTTAGGCTCCTGTGTAAATTGGTTATTAGGAATTTTTTCTAGAAAATTTGAAAAAAAAAATTGGTTTCCTTTTGATAAAAAAAAGATAGCAAAAGCATCTAGTTGGTTTGTCAAATATGGTAAGTGGTCATTATTATTTTCATGGGTTCCGATAGTTGGTGATCCAATCACATTTGTTGCTGGAACAATGAGGACTAATTTCATAATTTTTTTATTGCTTGTTTCTATTGGAAAAATTTTAAGATATTTATTTGTTTTTACAGTTTTTATCTGAAAAATTACCATTAATATTTGATCGTAAATTTCACTTAATTTTTCTCTAAAACACTCAAAAAATACTAAAAACTTTTACCTATTGATATATTTGTATTGTGACTAGGAACGCTTCCTAAAAAATTATAATTTGTGCTTAATCTAAGATCAAAATCATCAAGAGCCTTCGTAAACTCTAAATCAATATTTTTAAGATCTTTGAATTCAAATACAAAATTTGTCTTATCTATTGGCACATATCCAACAGAAAAATAAAATTCGTTACTATAACCCTTACCTCTTGCTCCTAATCTTTCAAAATTTACCACTGTTGACCACCCTGAGATAGAAGTTGTGTCTATTCCATATCCAATTCTGTAATTATGTTCTGATTTATCGGTTGTTGAATAATTATATAATGTACTTGGATTGTTTATAAAATAAAACTCTGCATCAGAAGATTTGCTTAGATCTCCAACATATTCTAATCTTCCATGGTGATTTATAATTGTGTCACCTTGTTCATCTGTCGTATCAAAAAGAATTCCAATTGTTGCAATCGCAGTTTTAATTTTTTGATCTTTGTAAATTAACGAATCTGCAAGACTATTACCTATTGTAGTTTGTTCTCTCAATATTTTAAGTTTAGTGTATCCAAGATCCAATTTAATCCCTGGATTTAAATTAAATTTTTCATCTATAATTCTTTTTCCAAAATTAATTGAGCCAAATACTTGTTGTCCTTCTCTGTCACCTCTTAATGTATTTCCATTAATTACCCTTTTATGGCCAATATCAAGATGGCTTATACCAATAATACCATCTGTGAAAATTTGATTGTCTCTAAGTTTAGTTTCATACAGAGCTAAGCTGTAAACGTCGGTATTTACTTTTGTACCATTGCCACCAATTTGAATAACATCTGTTCCATACTGAAAAACATAACCATACATTTTATCTCTATCTTCTTTTTTAATTCTGTCAGCACCTATTGAAACACCTAGGTTATGAAAATCTCTAGAAGACATATTTCTAGCATGCTTATTTCCCAAGACAATTCTTCCCTCACTCCATTCAAACCAATCATCACTATTGTAAGAACGATCCTTTTCTTTTTTTAAAGGTTTAAGAGCACTAGCAAATTTTGCAACTGTTTGATTTGTAAAATCAATTTCAGCATTCAAATTAGAAAGGTTATCTTTATTTTTATGTCTTCTTAACCATTCCATTCTATGAAATATTGGAAGGGTGTTGCTTTGAATAATACGCTTAGCTGACTCTACATTGGCTTCAATGATAGCTTTTACATCACCATTAGTTGATGCATCAAGACAACTTATAGTTCCAGCACAAGCCACGCTATATTCATATATAGTATTTACACCTGTCTGACTTTGTCTGGAGTCTGTATCTTGAGTAATATATAATTTTGTAAAATTGGCTGTAAAAATAAAACCTGCCATAATTGAATTGCCAGCAGATGAAACTTGTGCACTAAATGAATATGACTGAGAAAATTCTAATGTACTTACGTCCCAAGGAGTTGATAGAGTGTATTTATGAATAGAGTCTGTATCATTGCCACCTATATAAAATATAGTTCCATCTGAATTAAATTGGATACTTCTTACCTTGTCTTCTTTGGCGCTTAAAGAAGGAGATTCAGTTGAGTCTTTTGTTGCACTTGTTACATCCCAAGGAACAGATAAAGTAAACTGTTGTATTACCTCTGTTTCATTACCAGTTACGTACATTTTGGTTCCATCATATTTAAAAGCTAATGATCTAAGTTGATTCTCATTTGATACAGTAAAATTATTGTCATAAACCAATGAAGAGGTATCCCAAGCAGTAGTTAAATTGTATTGTTCGACAGTAAGAGATCCATTGTCTATAACATACATAACCTTTCCATCTGGTTTAAAATGTATTGCGTGAGGTTTATCTATATTTGTTAATGTAGTTGAAGAGGTTAGAGTTGCGGTACTAATATCAAATGGTGTGCTTAAAGAATATTGTATTACACTATCAACTACGGATGTATCATCATTTTCACGATTGGTTACATACATAATTGTTCCATCAGGTTTAAAATTTATTTGTCTAAGGCCTGTTGCGTCTGAAGAAATATCTTTTGATTGTTTAAATGTTATAAAACCAAATGAATTTGAGCTAAATACAAAAAAGAAAAATATAAATAAAACGTATCTAATCATTTACCTAAAATAAGTGTTAATTATCCACTAAAAGTATTTTTTTCAACTAATAATATAATTGATATTTCGAATATCAAAGTTATCTTTCACTTAATGAGAATAGAAGAAGAGCTTAAATTAGACTACTCTGATGTCTTATTTAGACCTAAAAGAAGCACATTAAAAAGTCGTAAAGATGTAAATCTATTAAGAACTTATCGTTTTAAATATAGTAAAAATGAATGGTCAGGAATTCCAATAATCGCTGCAAATATGGATGGTGTTGGAGAACTTAGTATAGCTGAAAAATTAAATGAGCATGGAATGATTACATGCCTAACTAAACAACACGATGTTAAAAAAATTAAACAAAATAAAAATATAAAGAAAATTTATCAAAACATAGCGTTAAGTGTTGGCATTAAAAAAGAGGATTTTCGTAACTTGGATAAAGTATTAAAAGAATTTAGTTATTTTAAATTTATATGTATAGATGTAGCTAATGGATATACAGAACATTTTACTAATTTCATAAAATCTGTAAGAGATAAATATCCAACAAAAACTATCATTGCAGGAAACGTTGTTACCGCAGATATGACACAAGAATTAGTTTTAAGTGGAGCTGATATTGTAAAAGTTGGTATCGGACCTGGAAGTGTATGTACTACTAGAATACAAACAGGAGTTGGTTACCCTCAATTAAGTGCGGTAATTGAATGTGCAGATGCAGCTCATGGTTTAGGAGCACATATTATTGCTGATGGAGGTTGTACTTGTCCTGGTGATGTTGCAAAAGGTTTTGGTGGAGGCGCAGATTTTGTTATGCTGGGTGGTATGTTGGCAGGCCATGATGAAGGGGGTGGAAAAATAATAAAAAAAAATGGTTCAAAATATGTAGAATTTTATGGTTCAAGTTCGGAGGTTGCTAATAAAAAGCATTATGGAGGTCTTTCTAATTATAGAAGTAGCGAAGGCAGATCTGTGAAGATAAATTACCGAGGAAAAATTAATGAGACCATTTTAAATATTCTTGGTGGTGTTAGAAGTAGCTGTACCTATGTGGGTGCACCATCTTTAAAACAACTGAGTAAATGCACAACGTTTGTAAGAGTAAGCAATCAGTTTAATGAAACTTTTACAAAATAAATTTTAGAAAATCAGAAGTCCAAACAATACTAAACCAGTAGAAGCTGCAGCAGAAAAGTATAATTTCCTCATACTTTCATTCTTTTTTTCAGTCCTTACTCTGTTTAGTAAAACATTTATATTTGTACTTTTCGATTGGTTTTTTATATTGTCTTTAACAAGATATTTTTCAATTAACTTTTCTTTAACGTTAAAACCACAATTTTTCATTAGAGTATTAAACCATGAAAAACTTATATTTGCAAATTTCATTATAATGAGAGGTTGATCCCTAAAACTCCCAACATTGTAAATAACAATATTAAAATGATAAGATTTTTTTTAAACTCTCTACTCTCGGTCTCTTGAAGTTTTGATTTTAAAATGTTGATATCAACTCTTCTTTTTAAAGGCTCTCCAGCTCCACTGAAATCATTTGGGGTCTCGATTTCGGTATTTAAATCTGTAAAGCCTTTATTTTTCATTTAGCTTATAAAACATAAAGTATAATTTTTTTCAATTTGCGAAAAAGTTCAATTTGGGTCTCTATTTAGTTGACAAGTGTTCAATTTGGGTCATTAATACCAATTTTAATTTATGGAAGTTAAACAAATAGATTTTTCAAAAACACTCTCAGAGGATCAAGTTTATAATTGTATTCTACAAAACTATGAAGCTCTTGGTACAGATTGGATAACACATCAGTGGAATTGGATTAATGCAATATACACTTCTTTTCAAGATCATTTAAAATTCTTAATAATAATTTCTTTAGTCGAAAAAACTTTAAATTTTTACCATCAAGTTAATATTACACAAACATACGATCAATTTTATGCAAAAGATAATTTACAAATAAATGAGTTTAGTATCTCAGAATTGTGTGAAAAACTTAATTTACCAAAAGAAACCTTAAGACGTAAAGTTTTAGAACTAGAAAAACTAGGAGTTATAAAGAGAAAAAAAAAACAAGTTATAATTGATGGGTCTGCTTATTTTTATGTTAAACCTATAAATCAAATACCACTGACTTCAAAATATCTCTTTAGAGTTGGGGAACTTTTAAATAAAGAAAAATTATTCTTTAAAAAAATTGACAAAAACGATTTAGAAAAATTGATCAAAAAAAATTTTACATTATGTTGGAGATGGTATTACAGAATGCAAATTCCATGGATTGTTGGTTATCAAAAAATGTTTAACGACTTGACGACCGTTCATGTCATTGGGACAATTATGATGCATCAAGCATTAAATACAAAAACATTTCCAAGAGACTTTTCTATAAATAGAGATAACAAACATTTTGTTGATGATACATTTACTAATCCTCTTCAGCTAACCAAACCAGGTTTAAGTGCTATGTCTATTTCAGAAATGACAAATATTCCAAGAGCAACAGTTATAAGAAAATGTAAATTTTTGATTAAAAAAGGAAATTTAAAAGTTAATGATAAAAAACAATATTTTCTAACAGGAAATAACAGGGACGAGATTCTAAATTACCAATTAGATTTTTTTAAGGAAAAATCAAAATTTATAACAAGAATTTTAAATTTAATTGCAATTTCATAAATCTTAAATAAGCTGTATTTGTAATACTATTTTACAGAGGGGTTATGGAGATAGTTACAAAAATAGCACCTATCATACTGGCATTAATAATGTTGGGTTTAGGTTTAGGTTTAAAAGTTGAAGATTTTACGAGAGTATTAAAAAATCCAAAAGATTTTTTTGTAGGTTTTATTTCTCAATTAATCATCCTTCCATTAATTGCTTATTTATTAATTGTTATTTTAAAAGTACCACCTGAAATAGCAATTGGAGTTATGATTATCGCTGCTGCACCAGGTGGAGTTACATCTAATATATTAACAAAATTTGCCAATGGAGATGTCGCTTTATCTATTACTTTAACGGCTATAATCAGTTTAATTTCTATTATTACTGTTCCTCTTATAATTTTTACATCTGCTGATTTACTTGGAATTACAGATATTTCTCAAAACATTTCAATGACTGGTATAGCACTAAAAATATTTTTGGTTGTAACAATTCCGGTTATCTTGGGAATGATTATAAGAAAATTTGCTGAAAATTTTGTAAACTCAAAAATTCAAATATTTGAAAAACTTAATATAGTATTATTTGTTATTTTTTTTATTGCTGCATTTTACGAAGAAAGAGAGAGTTTTTTAGATTTTTTAATACAAGCAGGCTTTATTACTTTTATTCTGAATATAACAATGATGATTGTGGCCTATTACCTTGGTAAAACTTTTGCCTCAGGAATAAAGCAACAAAAATGTATTGCTTTAGAATGTGGATTACAAAATGGTACTTTAGCAATATTTGTTTCTACACAAATATTCGGTACAGATATAGTCTACATAACTCCAACAGCTGCATATGCTTTGATTATGTACATCACTGGCTTTATATTTGTGTTTCTTTTAAAAAATAAAGTTTAATTTGTCTTAAAATTTGTCTGTTTTAATGGTTTATTAATCAATTCAATTTCGTATCTCTTTTTCTCAACCTCGATAAATAATTTACTATCTTTCAATTTTTCATTGGAAAAATCGTTTTTGATGTAACCAAAAGTCAGATTTTTCTTAAAGTTAAAAGAGTAATTTCCTGAAGTTGATCTACCTATTATTTTATCTTCTAAATAAATAGGCTCATCATGAAGTAATAATGGTTCTCCAGGTTTACTATTTTTTAAGGTAAACATAGCAAATCTTGTTTTGATCTTCTCATTCTTAATTTTTTCAAGAGCTGACTTACCAATAAAATCTACATTTTTTTTATTACTGATTGTAAAAGATAAGCCTGCTTGATATTGATTTTCCTCAGGTGAAATATCGTGTCCCCAATGTAGAAAACCACTCTCCATTCGCATAATATCCATTGCGTGCATACCACAATTTGAAAGATTAAAATTTTTACCTTTTTCTATAATTAATTCATAAATATTTTTCGCATCTTTGGCTTCAACGTAAAGTTCATATCCTAACTCCCCAACATAAGACAATCTCTGTATCCAAATTTTAATATTCTCGATTGAAATAAATTTTGCTGTTCCAAATTTGAAATTTTCATTATCAAAATTATCTTTACTTAATGAACTTAATAGATTTCTGCTTTTAGGTCCAAATAAACCAAAAACACAATAATCATCAGTTACATCTTTCAATTCAATATCTTTATTTAAATGTTTTTTGATGTGATGTTTGTCTCTTTCTCTTGTTGCGGCAGAAGTAATTATTCTAAAATGGTTTTCATCTATCGTTACTATGGTTAAATCAGTCTCAATACCTCCATCTGAGTTTAACATATGAGTATAGGTACATTTACCAACTTCTTTTTTAATATTTGCAGTACAAATTCTTTGTAATTCTTGATGGGCTTTATCAGATTTTATTTCGAACTTTGAAAAAGGAGTTAGATCAAATAAACCAACATTTTTTATTGTATTACTTGTTTCATACTCAGCTGAGGGATACCAACTTTGATAGTTATAACTATATTCATACTCTGCCTTTTCACCATCTAGTGCAAACCACATGGGTCTTTCATATCCACCAGAGACACCAAAACAGGCTCCAAAACTTTTCAAATTATCATGATGTGGAAGTTTTTTTATATCTCGAGAAGTTTTGTGTTGTTTGAAGGGCCAATGCATTCCATACAAATCTCCCAATGTTTCTGTAATCCTTTTTTTGATAAAACCCAATTCTGAATGAAACTTTTGAAATCTTTTTATATCATAACTAAAAATATCTTCATTAATATGACCAGTCATCAACCACTCCGCTGTAACTTTACCAACACCACCGCCACTGCCAATTCCAATACTATTTAACCCACAACATACAAAAAAATTTTTAATTTCAGGTACCTCTCCTAATAATGTGTTGGTGTCAGGAGTAAAAGACTCTGGACCTGAAAAAAATTTTCTTATTCCAGCAGTTTCTAAAATTGGAAATCTTTTAATTGCTGAAGCTAAATAAGGTTCAAAATGTTCAAAATTTTCTTGAAATTCACCAAAGGAAAAATCTTCTGGAACTTTATTAGTTTTATTCCAGGCAGGAATTGAATTTCCTTCAAAAATTCCAACGAGTATTTTTCCTGCATCTTCTTTTATATAAGTTCGATTATCAAAATCTCTAACAACTGGTAAAGTTTTAGATAAATTTTTAATTGGCTCAGTAATAATGTAGAAATGTTCTGCTGGATATAATGGAATACTCACACCAGCTTTTTCTCCTATTTGCCTTGACCACATGCCTGAAGCTAAAACAATATATTCACATTCAATTTTTTGTCCCTTGACCTTAACTCCAGAAATTTTTCCTTCTTTAGTTAAAATTTCTTCAACAGGTGACTTTTCAAAAATTTGTGCACCTTCCATTCTTGCTGCTTTAGCCAACATATGAGTAACACCTGAGGGGTCTGCAGCACCATCACCTGGCATTAAAATACCTCCTATAACTTCATCTGTATTGATTATGGGATAATCTTTTTTGATTTGATCTTTATCTAAAATTCTTACATCAACATCGTAAAGTTGTGCGGTCGTTGCTTGTCTTTGAAGTTCTTGCCATCTTCCTTTATGTTGAGCGATTGAAAGTGCTCCGTTTAATCTTAACCCTGCAGAATGATCAACTTTTTTTTCAAGCTCTTTATATAAATCTAAAGTATATTTTCTAATTTTTGTGACTGCTGCAGTTGGACCCAACTGGCTCACTAAACCTGCTGCATGCCAAGTTGTTCCTGACGTTAATTGATCTCTTTCTAAAAGGATTGTGTCTCTCCAACCAAATTTAGCTAAATGATAAGCAACAGAGCAACCTACTACCCCACCTCCTATCACAACAACTTTTGTGCTACTTGGAATTTTTTTTTCCATCTAATTAGTTATTGATTGCTTCTCCTGGATTAACATATTCATGTCCAAAAACATCTGCAACCGCTTTATAAGTCACATGACCCTTATGAACATTTAATCCTGCTAGAAAGTTTTTATCTTCACCAAGAGCTTTTTGATAACCTTTGTTAGCCAATTTTACCAGATATGGAAGTGTTGCTTTGTTTAATGCAATGGTTGAGGTTCTTGGAACTCCACCTGGCATGTTCGCTACGCAATAATGAACGACATTATCAACTATAAAAGTTGGATCATTAAAAGTTGTTGGTTTACTAGTCTCTACACATCCACCTTGATCGATTGCAACATCAACAATTACAGAGCCTCTTTTCATTAATTTAAGCATATCTTTGGTAACTAATTTCGGTGCCTCTGCTCCAGGTATTAAAACACCACCTACTATTAAATCCGCCTCGGCAACTAACTTTTTTAAATCTATCTTATCACTTTGTTCTGGAATAATTTTATCTCCAAACATTTCAACTAATTGTTTTAAT
This sequence comes from uncultured Pelagibacteraceae bacterium, assembly GCA_902541315.1. Classification (GTDB taxonomy): domain Bacteria; phylum Pseudomonadota; class Alphaproteobacteria; order Pelagibacterales; family Pelagibacteraceae; genus Pelagibacter. The sequence goes on along the minus strand of CACBQF010000014.1, from coordinate 1,811 downwards.
CTTACTTCTGATTTATCGACAACGTGAACTTTTGCCTTCATACCGGTTGCTATAGTTGCAGCATTTTCACCAACAACCCCTCCACCTAAAATTAAAACATTTGCAGGCTCACCACCAGGAGCTCCTCCTAATAAAACTCCCCTACCTTTTTGATTTTTTTCTAAACAATGTGCTCCTGCTTGAACTGACATACGTCCAGCTACAGCACTCATGGGTGCTAATAAAGGGAGCCGTCCATTATCATCAGTGATGGTTTCATAAGCAATATTAATACTTTTTGATTTTACCAAACCCTCTGTTAATTCTTTTGCGGCAGCTAAATGTAAATATGTATAAACAATTTGATTTTCCCTAATCATTTCAACCTCAACTTTTTGAGGCTCTTTAACTTTTACAATTATCTCAGCATCATTAAAAATATCACTAGCTTTTTCTATAATTTTCGCGCCAGCTTTTTTGTACTGATCATTTTCAAAACCAGCTTCAAAACCACCATTATTTTCAACTAAAACTTCATGGCCTTCTGAGACTAAAGTTTTTACACTATCGGGTGTCAGGCCAATTCTATTTTCTTGAGGTTTAATTTCTTTAGGAACGCCAATTCTCATTAACGGAATTTAATTCTTTTTACTCTTTGCGTAATTAGTTATTCCTGTTCTTAATTTTTCTATAATTTCATCAATGTGTTTTTTTTCACATATAAACATTGGTGCTATAATTAAACAATCACCAGTAGCTTTGAAATTTACACCTGCATCGTAACAATGTTTGAAGGTAGCTAAACCTGCTTTGCCAGGTCTACCATCAGTTTTAATATCTATACCACCCATCATTCCATAACCTCTAATATTATCTACTACATCAATGTCTTTTAGAGAAAATAGACCTTCTTGAAAGTAAGGAGCAAGTTCTTTAGCTCTATTAAAAATATCTTCCTTTTCGAAAATATCTTGAACAGCTAAAGCCGCAGCTACTGAAACTGGGATTCCAGAATATGTATAACCATGAAATAATTCTATTGCACCTTTTGGAGAATTATCCATCACCGCATCGTAAATTTCTTCTTTGCAAGCAACCACACCAAAAGGAACTATTCCATTCGTTGTTGCCTTTGCCATTGTCATTATGTCAGGTGTTACACCAAACTCTTGAGCTCCAAAAGCTGAACCAGTTCTTCCCCAGCCCGTGATAACCTCATCAAAAATTAATAGTATTTTATGTTTGTCACAAAGTTCTCTTAGTCTTTGTAAGTATCCAACTGGTGGCACTAACGTTCCTGTTGAACCAGCAATAGGTTCAACGATACAAGCTGCGATGTTTTCAGAACCAAAATTAGTACAAATTCTCTCTAAGTCATTTGCAATATCAGCTCCCGTTTCTGGTTGACCTGAAATAAATTTATGTTCATCTAAATGTGTGTGTCTCATGTGAACAACACCTGGCATCAATACACTTGCATACGCTTTAACGTTATTGATCATACCACCTACTGAAGTTGCTCCAATATTCATACCATGATAAGCACGTTCTCTACCTACAAATCTAAATCTTTGTCCCTCACCTCTTGCTTTGTGATATGCAATACTAATCTTTATTGCGGTTTCTACTGCAGTAGATCCACATATCGTATAAAAAATTTTATTTAAGTTTCCTGGTGTGTGTTTTGAGATTCTTGTTGCTAATTCAAATGAACCACCAAATCCTTGTTGAAACGGCTGACAATAATCAAGAGTGTTTAATTGATTTGTTATTGCTTCGATAATTTCTTTTCTTCCATGTCCCAATGGATTACAGAATAATCCTGAGCTTGC
>CACBQF010000013.1 GCA_902541315.1 uncultured Pelagibacteraceae bacterium | reverse complement strand
GCGATGTTATTGATATAGATGCTAAAAAAGGAACGATTAATGTTCGCTTAACTAAATCACAATTAGCTTCAAGAAGAAGAAAATGGAAGGCTAGAAAATCTGATTTTGGTTCAGGAACTCTTTGGAAATATGCACAAACAGTTGGACCAGCAAGTTTAGGAGCACCAACCCATCCAGGTAAGAAAAAAGAAGTTAAGGAATATTCGAAAATTTGATGAAAATTCGCCCTGTTATTTTATGTGGTGGCGCTGGAACAAGACTTTGGCCTAAAGCTAAAAAACATCAAGCAAAACAATTTATCGATTTTGGTAATTGGACTTTACTAGGTAAAACTTTAGAGAGAGTTAAAGCACCTATATTTGATGCTCCAATTATAAGCACCAATGCAAAATATTTAAGACAAGTAAAACAGCATCTAAAGAAACACAAAATAAGAAAATTTAAGATAGTTTTAGAGCCAGCTAAAAGAAATACAGCACCAGCTATATTAAGTACTGCATTAATAAAGGATATTTCAAATGAACAACCATTAATGTTTTTAGCAGCTGATCATCTAATAGAGAAGGTTGGTTTATTTAATAAAGCTATCAAAAAAAATCAAAAGAAACTCACTCATAATAATATCTTTATTTTTGGTATTAAACCCACAATGCCATCTAGTGAATTTGGATATTTTTTAACTAAAAATAATAAAGTGTCTAGATTTGTAGAAAAACCTAAAGAGGCTAAAGCTAAACAAATAATTAGTAAAAAAGGTTATTGGAATTCTGGAATGTTTTATTTGAGAAAAGACTCAATAATAAATAATTTTAAGAAATACCAACCAAATATTTATCGAAATTGTAATAAAGCAGTATTAAAAGCAAAATATAAAAGTAATGTATATTATTTAAACAAACAATCTTTCACAAAAACAAAAGCCAAGTCTTTTGACTATGCAATATTAGAAAAAACCAAAGATATAAATGCTATCAAATTAGATATTCCTTGGTCTGATTTAGGATCTTGGAAAGAAATCTGTAAGATGTACGGACGAAATAAAAGACATTATTTTAAAAAGAAGAATGTATTCCACAGACCTTGGGGTAGTTATGTAAATCTATTTAATGGTAAGGAATTCTTAATTAAAGAATTATATGTAAAACCAAAAGGTATATTAAGTCTTCAAAAACATCATCATAGAGCTGAACATTGGGTAGTTACTCATGGTGAACCTAAGATTACTTTAAATAAGAAATATTTCACTATGAAACCTGATGAAACTATTTTTATTCCACTAGGTGCAATCCATAGAATAGAAAATCCCTATAAAAAACCAGTTAAAATAATTGAAGCTCAAGTAGGCTCGATTTTAAAAGAAACAGATATAGTGAGATATCAAGATATTTATGGCAGAGTAAAATAATTATTTTACAAGAAAATTCACTTTTTTATTTGATAGATTTAAATGAATTTTTTTATATGAACCAAAATTATCTCCATCAATTTGAACAGGTATCAAATCATTTCCATCAATAGTAATGTTTTGTGAATAAGTAGTAATAACATTTTTATTTTTACTTAAATCACCATTAAGAATTATTAAAAATATAGAATATAATAAATTGATCCTAGTTAAATCCTTAAATATATATGTGACTATTTTATTTTCAAAAATATTTGTTTTATTTATTTTATGATGTCCAGCGTAATATTTGGTATTTGAGGATAATATCCAGTCTGCTTGATAAAATTGTCCATCAAAAGTAACATTTAATTTTTTATTATTCATAAATAAGAAATATTGAAAACCCTTGATACCAAATATCACTTTTCCAAGAATTTTTTTAATTTTTGAATTAATTGAATGAACAATTTTTGCATCCCACCCTATACCAGCCATTAAAAAGAAATAATTCTCGTTAATTTTTACAAGATTAGAGGATTTATAATTATTAGAAATCAATACATTGACTATATCATCAATCTTTTTATTCATTGATAATTCAGCTTGCAGTAAATTTGCAGTCCCAGCAGGTATATAGCCTATAGCAAAATCGTCCTTAAAATTAAAATCATTCTTTATTAATTCATTAATTGCAAAAGAAACAGATCCATCTCCACCAGCAACTATTAATCGATCATAATTTTTTTGATTAAAGTTTTTAAAAATTTTCTTAGCTTGATTTATTGTTTTGGTCTCAAAGTATTCTACTGAATTATTTTCTTTTAACTTAGATAAAACCCTATTTATGAATTTTGATTTTCTTCCAGAGGAAGAGTTTTGATTGTAAATTAAACAATACAACATAATTAATCCTTAAAAAATTTTTAACAAATTTGTAACATTTAAATGAAATAAGAAATACATGATTCGTGTTACAGTTGTATTAAAATATAGGTCTTTAAATGCCTAACATACTTAAATACAAAAGCATTTTTATTTCTGATGTGCATTTGGGTACCAAGGGTTGTCAGGCGAAAAAACTTTTAGAGTTTTTTAAAAACTCAAGATCTGAAAATCTTTATCTTGTAGGAGACATTATAGATGTCTGGGAAATGCAAAAAAGTTTTTTTTGGCCTCAAGAACATAATGATGTAATCCAAAAAATTTTAAGAAAAGCAAGACATGGCACTAAAGTTTTCTATATTATGGGCAACCATGATGAAATGTTAAGAAAATTTATTCCAATGAATTTTGGTGACATCCATATGGTTAATAGAGTTATTCATGAGACAAATGCTGGAAAAAAATATGTTGTTGTTCATGGTGATGCTTGGGATGGTGTTATGAAACATGCTAAATGGCTATCTAAACTTGGATCAATAGCTTACAATTTATTGTTACAAATAAATGTAATAATTAATTTCTTTAGAAGGTTGAGAGGAAAAGAATATTGGTCTCTTGCAAAATATTTAAAATATAAGGTTAAGAACGCCGTCAAATATATTGGTGAATATGAAAAAACACTCTCAGATTATGCAAAAAGAAAAAAATTTGATGGAATAATTTGTGGCCATATCCATCATGCTGAGGATAGAGATTTTAATGGCGTCAATTATTTAAATTGTGGAGACTGGGTAGAATCTTGCACTGCATTAGCCGAAAATTACGATGGTAGCTTTGAAATATTATATTGGGATAAAATAAGAGAACAATATTTAGACACTCAAGAAATAATTAAACCTATTAAAAATGAAGACTTAAAAAAAGCTTCGTAATTAATGAAAATTTTAATCGCAACAGATGCATATTTTCCACAAGTAAATGGTGTTGTAAGAACCTTGCATGAAACAGGTAAAATTTTAAAAGAACAAGGTCATAGAATAGAATATATCACACCAGAATTATTTTTAACTTTTCCGATGCCAAAATATAATGAAATTAGAATATCTATTAATGTTTGGCCAAGAGTTGGTAGCTTAATAAAGAAAATAAAACCTGATGCAATTCATATAGCTACTGAAGGTCCTATAGGGACTATGGCAAGAAGATATTGTTTGAAGAATAAACTAAAGTTTACCACAAGTTTTCATACAAGATTTGATAAATATCTTAAGCTTTACTTTCCTATTATACCTGCAAAATGGGCTGAAAAATTCTTAGCAAACTTTCATAACAAGGCTGAGAGAATCTTAGTAACAACAGAATCTATGAGAAAAGAATTAATCGATATAGGTATAGATAATAATAAAATGATTACTTGGACAAGAGGAGGCAATCATGGATCTTTTAAGAGTCCGAAAAAAATTGATTTACCACATAAAAGACCGATTTGGATTTATGTTGGAAGAGTTGCAGTTGAAAAAAACATAAGAGCTTTTTTAGAATGTGATTTAGAGGGTACAAAAATGATAATAGGAAAGGGACCTGATTTAAAAAAATTAAAAAAAGAATTTCCTAAAGATATTTTTTTAGGAGAAAAAACAAACGGTGAATTAGCGTCTCATTTTGCATCTTCCGATGTTTTTGTATTTCCAAGTAAAACAGATACATTTGGAATTGTAGTTTGTGAGTCTTTAAATTGCGGAACACCTGTAGCTGCTTATCCTGTTCCAGGTCCTAAAGATATATTTGAGGGTTCCAAAATAAATTGTTTAGATAATGATCTTAAAGTTTCAGCTCATAAAGCTTTGAAAGTTAATAGAAATGATTGTCTTGAATTTGCAAAAAAATTCACTTGGGAAGAAACAGCAAAAATATTTTTTAACAATATTTCACCAAATCATTAGTTAATTTTTCCTTAATTTATTTGCATTAAAAAGTGTAATGATGCAAAATTAAGCCGTCTAAATTTATGGAATATTTCATCATTCTACTTATAGTTGTTATAATTTATCTCCTCTATTTACTTAATCAAAAAAAAAACAAATCAATAAATACTGCTACAATAATTAATAAAAGAGAGGAAAAAACCAAAAGAGTAATTATTGATGAACTTGAGGATCAGTTTTTTGCATTAAATAAATTTAACATAATTAAATATGCTAATCCAAGTGCATTAAAAAGATTTGGAAATAGTTTAATTGATAAAAACATATCTTCTGTAATTCGAAAGCCAGAATTAATAGAAAATATTGAAAAAGCTATCTTAGAAAATAAAACCAAAAATATTGATGTTGAAATAGACCTGCCATCATATCAGTTTTATAAAATTTATATTATTCCTGGCCCAACTCATTTATTTACTGAACCAGATTCTGTTGTGTTATTTTTAAAAGATTTTACTGAAATTACAAAAGCACAAAAATTTAAAACTGATTTTGTAGCAAATGTAAGCCATGAATTAAGAACACCTTTAATGGCAATCAAAGGATCACTAGAAACAATTGAGGGCCCAGCGTCTGATGATGAAAAGGCTAAAAAAAAATTTATGAAAATAATGACTGATCAATCAAATAGAATGGAAAATTTAATTAATGATCTTTTAATACTAACAAGAATTGAATTAGAAGAACACATAAGGCCAAACTCTTTAGTTGATATAAATGATCTTTTCAAAACAATCATCAGTAATTTTGAGATTGTTTTAAAAAGAAAGAAATTAAATATTAATTTATCTCTCGCCAATCCAACAGTTGTTATTGGAGATGAAAAAAAATTACAAACTGTTTTTTCTAATCTTTTAGATAATGCAATTAAGTATTCAAAGGAAAATAAGTCTATTTTTATATCAAGCAAAATTAGCGATGGTAAATTGTTAGAAAAAAATTTTATGATCAGTATTAAAGACGAAGGTGTTGGCATTCCTCAAAGATATATTTCTAGAATTACAGAAAGATTTTTTAGGGTAGATCTTGAACAAAGTAACAAGGTTGGTGGAACCGGTTTAGGATTAGCTATTGTTAAACATATAGTTACTCAACATCGTGGACACTATGAGATTCTAAGTGAGGAAAACCAAGGAACTGAAATTCAAATTTATTTACCAGCGAAAACTTAAATTTAAAAAATATTATATTGTAATAGTTTTAGAAGGTTTTTTTTAACAATTCTTTACTTGATTAATGTTAATCTTTTAATTAATTTTTTTATATGGTTAAAATATTCAAAAATATTTTGATTTTTGCTTTTTTATTAAGCTCTATAACAACAAGTGTTTTTTCTAAAGATATCACAACATTATTAAGAAATCAGCAACTTACAGTTTTTGATATTGGAATTTTTAGATTAGAGGCAGATCTGAAAACTTCATATCCTTCTATTAAAGATCATTTAGAAGTTACTGAAGCTGAATTTTATACAGACGTAGTTACCTCGTATTCTAAAAATTCAATTGATTTAATTGTTTCTGTTCCTATGAATAGAAATCTCAAGAAGGAAAATTATTTTTCAGATTCTTTTAGATGTAGGAATATTTTTAATTCTGTAAGAGATTTTTTATTGAGGAATGAAAATTTGAGTAATTATAGATATACTATGGCTACAAGCTATTTAACCTCTATATTTTCAACCCCAAGTTCATGGCCAAGCTGGAGATATGATGAAGAAATTAGAGAGGAATTAGTAAACTTAGTAAAACTAGAAATAACTTTACGTCCAACCAAAGAACTAGCTCTTAATGAACAGGTAAACCCTGTTTCATGTATTGGTGGCTTAGAAACTGATATTGATCAAATAATTATATCAAAAAAATACAACTAAAAAGTTACCTTTTTAATAAAAGTGTAACAATTCTGTAATATTAAAGATTCAATAAATTTATACGAGTCAATCATCTTTTAATTAATAAATAACGAAAGGATTAAAGATAATGAAAAAACTAACTATAGTAATTGCTTCTTTAGTTGCTTTATCAATAGCAACTGTTGCTCAAGCAAGAGATCAAATTAAGATAGTTGGTTCTTCTACGGTATTCCCTTACGCAACAGTTGTTGCTGAAAGATTTGGTGGTTCAGGATTTAAAACTCCTGTAATCGAGTCTACTGGTACTGGTGGTGGAGCTAAACTATTCTGTGCTGGTGTAGGTGAACAACATCCAGATATTACAAATGCATCAAGAGCTATGAAAGATAAAGAAAAAGCTCTATGTAAGAAAAATGGTGTTAATGATATCGTTGAGATCGTAATTGGTAACGATGGTATTACATTGGCTTACAGCAAAGATGCAAAACCAGTAAACTTTACTAAAGAACAATTATATTTAGCACTTGCTGCTCATACAGTTGTTGATGGTAAATTAGTTCCAAATATTTATAAAACTTGGGACCAAATTGACCCTAGCTTACCAAAACAAAAAATTTCAGTGATGATCCCACCAGGAACATCAGGAACTAGAGATGCTTGGAATTCTTTAGTAATGAAAAAAGGTATGACTAAAGAAGCTAAAGCTCTTTATAAAGCTGGTTTTGAAGCTGGAAATAAAAAATACAAAAAACCTCAAAAACTTTACAGAGAAGATGGTGCTGCTATTGAAGTTGGAGAAAACGATAGTTTAATCATCCAAAAGTTAACTCAAGATAAAGAAATGTTTGGTTTCTTTGGTTTCAGTTATTTCTTAGCTGCAAAAGATAAATTGCAAGCAGCAAGTATTGATGGTGGACAACCGTCATTAAAGTCTATTCAAGACTACAGTTATGCTGTTGCTAGACCTTTATTCTTCTACGTGAAAAAAGCACACGTTGGAGTAATTCCAGGCTTACATGAGTTTGTGAAAGAATTCACAACTAAGAAAGCTATTGGAAAAGGTGGTTATTTAGCAGACATTGGTTTAGTGCCATTAGACTCTAAGTTATATAAAACAACTAGAACTAATGCTACGAAGCTAGTTGCTATGGGTAATTAATTATTCCTCAGTTAACAAATGATTAAAAAGGGGGTCTTTTTAGACCCCTTTTTTTTTAAAAAAAGAGTAAAGTCCTCACTTAAGGAGATTCTGTGAACTTAATATTATTTACATTTATTGTTCTTCTAGGTTTCACAAGCTATTATTTTGGACGGAGAAAAGCATATACAATTCAATCTACAAAAAAAAGATTAACCGCATTACCACAATTTTATGGTTATTATCTTGCAATCTGGTGTGCAATACCAGCCTTTATAATTTTTTCATTATGGGCAATTTTTGAGCCCACAATTGTAAAACTATTAATCTTAAGTGATTATTCAAATCAAGGTTATCTTGATGATGAATTAAATTTATTATACGAAAAATCAAAAGCATTGTCTCGAGGGCAATTCACTGGAGAAATTACACCTTTTATTGAAGCTTCAGCTGAAAAATATTTAAGTCTTCGATCAATAGCTCAAAGTTCAAAAGTTGTTATAGTATTATCTGCAATTATTGCCTCTGTTGCTTATGCGTATAAAAGAATTTCATCTAATTCTAGAACAAGAGAACCAGTTGAAAAATTTTTGAACGCAGTTTTATTTACAGCTTCTTTAGCTGCAATATTAACTACTGTTGGAATAGTTTTCTCACTTATATTTCAAACTATAGATTTTTTTAAAGTAATTCCATTATTTGATTTTGTCTTTGGAACTCACTGGTATCCAGCAAAAGCTTTTGTTAGAGATTCTTCTGAGGCTTTAGATCCGACAATGTATTCAGATACTTTTGGAGCAGTCCCTATTTTTGCAGGTACTTTTTTTATTGCATTTATTGCTATGTGCGTTGCTATCCCAATTGGATTAATGAGTGGAATTTATTTAGCTGAATATGCATCAACTAAAGTTAGACAATATGCAAAACCATTAATTGAAATTTTAGCTGGTATACCAACAGTTGTTTATGGTTTTTTTGCTGCCCTAACTGTTGGACCATTTTTGAAAGAATTAGGAACTTCAATGGGTCTTGAAGTTTCAGCTGAAAGTGCTTTAGCAGCAGGAGGGGTAATGGGTATTATGATCATACCATTTATTTCAAGTTTAAGTGACGATGTAATTACAAGTGTGCCTCAAAGTTTAAGAGATGGAAGTTACGCTATGGGAGCAACTAAATCAGAAACAATCAAGAGAGTTATTTTTCCCGCAGCATTGCCGGGGATAGTTGGATCTATTTTACTTGGTGTTTCAAGAGCTATTGGAGAAACAATGATAGTTGTTATGGCCTCTGGTTTAGCTGCTAATTTAACTTTAAATCCTTTAGAGTCTACTTCAACAATTACAGCTCAAATTGTAGTTATTCTAATTGGTGACCAAGCTTTTGGCGACCCAAAAACGCAAGCTGCTTTTGCTTTAGGTATGTCATTATTTTTAGTAACACTTTGTTTAAATATTGTGGCCTTGAGAGTAGTTAAAAAATATAGAGAAAAATATGAATAAAAATAAAGAACAATTATTAAATAAAAGATATAAAGCTGAACAGCGATTTCGCTTATACGGTCTGAGTGCAATTTTTATGGCACTTTTATTTTTAACAATCTTTATTTTTAAAATTTTTTCAACTGGCTATTCAGCTTTTCAAAAAACATGGCTTATTGTTCCAGTAACTTTCGATGCTGAATTGATGATGTTAGACCAAAATCCTTCTAAAGAAGATTTACAGGACGCTGATTATTACGATATAGCATTAAAATCAATGGCTGATTTAGATCCAAACGCCAATGAAGATCAAGAAAATGAATTGAAGAGAATGGTGTCTTATTTTTTTGAAAAAGAAATTAAAAATGAACTTTTAAATGACCCTAATTTAATAGGAAAAACAAAGGAAGTTTATCTAACTGCTTCAGATGATTTAGACCAAGTCTTTAAAGGAAATTATCCAAGAGATTTACCTGAAGACCAAAGAAGAGTAAGCGATTATCAATTAAAAATTTTTGATCAACTTGTTGCAAATGGTAAGGTTGAAAGTAAATTTAATATAAGTTTTTTTACAAATGCTGACTCAAGAGAAGCTGAGCTAGCTGGAATAGCAAGTTCATTTATGGGCTCAATTTTTTCTATACTTGTTTGTTTAATGATAGCTTTTCCTGTTGCGGTTCTAGCGGCAATCTATCTTGAAGAATTTGCCCCTAAAAATAGATTTACTGATTTTATTGAAGTAAATATAAACAACTTAGCAGCGGTTCCATCTATAGTTTTTGGTCTATTAGGATTAGGAGTTTTATTGGCTATATTTCAATTACCAAGGTCTACCCCATTAGTTGGAGGTATCACTTTGTCCTTAATGACCTTACCAACAATAATTATAGCTGCTAGAGCATCTTTAAAAGCAGTTCCACCAAGTATAAGAGAGGCAGCACTTGCTATGGGAGCAAGTCGAATGCAAACCACAATGCATCATACAGTTCCTCTTTCTATGCCTGGCACATTATCAGGAACAATAATTGGTTTAGCTCAAGCTTTAGGAGAAACTGCACCCTTAATTTTAATTGGAATGGTTGCTTTTGTTAACACGATACCTGGATCACCCATGGATCCTGCTGCAAGCTTACCAGTTCAAATTTATATTTGGGCTGAAAGTGCTGAAAGGGGATTTGTAGAAAAAGTTTCGGCATGTATAATGGTCTTACTTGGCTTTTTAATAATAATGAATTTATTTGCCCAAATAATAAGACATAAGTTTGAGAAAAAATGGAGTTAAAATGATAAAGATTAGAGCAAAAGATGTTGATGTTTTTTATGGAAAAAAACAAGCGCTCTTTAATATAAGTTTAGATATTGAGGAAAATCAAGTAACGGCATTAATTGGTCCATCTGGTTGTGGTAAATCAACTTTCCTAAGATGTCTTAATAGAATGAATGATGTAATTGATATCTGTAGTGTTAAAGGAGAAATTTTAATTAATGATTTTAATATCAATGATAAAAGTTGTGATGTCGTAAGACTAAGAGAAAAAATTGGTATGGTTTTTCAAAAACCCAATCCTTTCCCAAAAACTTTATATGAAAATGTATCTTACGGTCCAACAATTCATGGTATGGCTCAATCAAAACAAGAAATGGATGAAATTGTTGAAACTAGTTTGAAAAAGGCTGCACTATGGGAAGAGGTAAAAGATAGGTTGCATGAACCTGGAACTGGATTATCTGGAGGACAACAGCAAAGACTTTGTATTGCTAGAGCGATTTCTGTAAGACCTGAAGTTATATTAATGGATGAACCTTGTTCAGCATTAGATCCAATAGCAACAGCACAAATTGAAGAATTGATTGATGAGTTAAAAAAAGAGCACACAATAATAATTGTAACTCATTCTATGGCTCAAGCAGCACGTGTTTCTCAAAATACAGGTTTTTTTCATTTAGGACAATTGATTGAACATGGATCTACTGATAAAATATTTAAGAATCCTGATAATAAAAAAACGCAAGATTATATAACAGGGAGGTTTGGATAATGTCTGAAGCACCACATACAGTCAAATCTTACGAAGAAGAACTAAAAAATCTTAATGCTAATATAATTAAAATGGGAAGTGCATGTGAAGATTCTTTAGGTAAAGCAATTCAAGCCATTACAACAAGAGATAACAATATTGCAGAAACTGTTATTCAAGAAGATGAAAAAATAGATAAATATGAGACTTTAATTGAACAGCAAGTTGTGAATTTAATTGCTTTAAGACAACCTATGGCAATTGATTTAAGAGAGACAGTAACGGCTTTGAAAATGTCTTCAGATTTAGAAAGAATAGGTGATTTAGCAAAAAATATATCCAAGAGAACACTTTTGCTTAACGAAAATCTTCCAAAGAACTTGGTAGACTCATTGAATAGAGTATCTACCAATGTTCAAAAACAATTAAAATCAATATTAGATGCTTATCTAGAAAGATCTGCGCCAATGGCAGTAAATGTTTGGGAAGGTGATGAGCAAATAGATGATCTAACAAATCTTTGTATGCAAGAAGTTATAAAATATCTTAAAGAAAATGAAAAAAATTTAGAAGATGGAACCCATTTATTGTTTGTAACTAAAAACATAGAGCGTATTGGTGATCATACTACAAATGTTGCAGAACAAGTTTATTATTTAGTTAAAGGCGAATATTTAGAAGGTGATAGACCCAAGGGAACAGAGCCAATTGTAACCGGAGAAAAATGATTTATGTCAGCTCATGTTTTCATAGCTGAAGATGAAGCATCAATTGTTAGTTTGTTAAAGTACAATCTTGAAAAAGAAGGTTATAAAGTCAGTCATTCAGAAAATGGAGAAGATGCTCTTAAACAAATAAAATTAAAACAGCCAGATTTAATATTAATGGATTGGATGTTACCAGAATTATCTGGTGTTGAAATTTGTAAAAACTTAAAAAAAGATAATAAGTTTAATGATATTCCTGTCATTATGTTAACTGCAAAAGGGGAGGAAGAAGACAAATTAAAAGCATTTGATACAGGTGCAGATGATTATGTAACTAAACCTTTTAGTCAAAAAGAATTGAATGCTAGAATTAAATCTTTATTGAGAAGATCTAAACCTCAATCATCATCAGACATTGTAGAATTTACTGATTTAAAAATAGATCGGATTACAAAAAGAGTTTATAGAAAAGATAAAGAAATTACTTTGGGTCCAACTGAATTTAAACTCTTAGATTTTTTTATCAAAAATCCAAAAAGAGTTTATTCAAGAGAACAACTCTTAAACAATGTTTGGGGAGAAAATATATATGTTGAGTTTAGAACAGTTGATGTTCATATTAGAAGATTAAGACAAGCAATTAACATACAAAATACAAAACCTTTAATTAGAACAGTAAGATCAGCTGGTTATTCTTTAGAATCTTGAAGATCTTTGGGTCTTATAAATTTTTTTAATACTCCCTTTTTCTCAACTTCATTCCAGGATTTAATATCAAACTCAATTTTTGCAAATGCTGCTGTTGGGAATTTATAATTCATTAGTTTAAAATTATTCGTATTATGATTTTTTGTAAGATTTCGTACTAAATTTTTCACTGATGGTTCATGGTTTATAATCAAAATTGATTTATATTCACTGGATATTTCTTTAATTTTTTTTACAATTGCATTCTCATCAACTAAATATAAATCTTTTGAAAAATTAACTTTTTTTGGCTTATTAATTTTCTTGGATAAAATTTGAAAAGTTTTTTTTGTTCTTTTTGATGATGAAATTAATGCATAATCAAATTCAAATTTTTTTTTAACAAAAAATTCACAAATCATTTTTGCATTTTTCTTGCCTCTTTTAGTAAGTGGTCTATCAAAATCATTAATACTTAAATCATCCCAACTAGATTTTGCGTGTCTCATGACGTATAATTGATACATAAAATCTAAATATATGACTGCTTTAAAAAAACAACATAAAGAAGAGTTGAAATCTAAATATATAAATAGAGAGCTTTCTTGGTTAAAATTCAACGATAGAGTACTTTTAGAGGCGCAAAATATCGAAAATCCTCTTTATGAAAGAGTAAAGTTTTTATCAATTGCTGGGTCTAATCTAGATGAATTTTTTATGGTCCGTGTAGCTGGGTTATATAGTCAAATAAAACAAGAAGTTGACTCACTAAGCTCTGATGGTTTGACACCTGAAGAGCAAATGGATGAGGTAGTGCTTGAAACTAAGAATCTATTAAAAAAACAGAACAAAATTTTTATTCAACTGATTATGGAATTAAAAAAAAATAATATCAATTTAGTTAAACCAGTTAATTTAAATACTAAGGATAAAAAAAAACTTTTAGAAATATTTAAAGAAGAGATTTACCCTTTATTAACACCATCAGCAATTGATCCTGCACATCCATTTCCATTTATAATCAATCAAGGAAGAGCAATTGTAATGAAGTTAAGAAAAAAAAATAAAAAAAGGATTTTAAACTCAATAATAGTAATACCAAAAGCATTATCTAGATTTATTGAAATTGAGTCTTCAAAAAATCATAAGAAATTTGTGATTCTAGATGATGTAATAAGTTTTTTTGCTAATGAAATTTTTCCAGATCATGATTTAGAAAAGAAAATGATTTTTAGAGTAATAAGAGACAGCGATGTAGAGATTCAAGAGGAAGCAGAAGATTTGGTTAGATCTTTTGAATTGGCTTTAAAAAGACGTAGAACGGGTGATATTGTTCGTTTAGAGGTTCTTGAAAATAGTGATAACGAATTGATAAGATTTATAATTAATAAATTAGATATAAATCCTGACTATATTTATGATGTTGCTGGCCTTGTTGGAATTCAAGATATAGATCAAATATGTAAAGTAAAAAATCCAAAATTAAGATTTAAACATTTTACACCCAGAGAAGTTGAAAGATTAAAAGAATATAATGATAATTTTTTTGAAACTATTAAAAAGAAAGATTTAGTTGTTCATCATCCTTTTGAAACATTTGACTCAGTAATTGAATTTTTAAACCAAGCAGCAAATGATAAAAAAGTTATAGCTATAAAACAAACTCTATATAGAACAACTCTAGACTCACCTATTGTTAAAGCTTTAATAACAGCTGCAGAAAATGGAAAAACAGTTACCGCTTTAATTGAAATTAAAGCTAGATTTGATGAGGAAGCTAATATTCAACTATCAAGAAGTTTAGAAAAAGTAGGTGTTCAAATTGTTTATGGTTTTGCTAAATATAAAACTCATGCAAAATCATCATTAGTTTTAAGAAGAGAACAGGGTAAAATACAAACTTATTTTCATTTAGGAACTGGCAATTATCATCCAGTAAATGCTAAAATTTATACTGATTTGTCTTTATTTAGTTGTGATAAGAAAATGGCATCAGATGTTGAAAAGTTTTTCAATTATGTAACAGGATACGCAAAACCAAAAAATTTAAATAAAATTTCTATTTCGCCAGTAAATATGAGGCAAACCTTAAATGAAAATATTGATGCTGAAATTAAAAATTCTAAAAATGGAAAATTTGCAGCTATTTGGGCAAAAATGAACTCTTTAGTAGATCCAGAAATTATTGATAAATTTTATGAAGCTTCGAATGCTGGTGTAAAAATTCATTTATTTGTAAGGGGTGTTTGTTGTTTAAGACCAGGAGTAAAAGATAGATCAGAAAACATATTTGTAAAAAGTATCATAGGAAGATTTTTAGAGCATTCTAGAATTTATTGTTTTAGTAATGGTACAAAAAAAATGCCTAATAGAAATGCAAAAGTATATATTTCGTCAGCTGATTTAATGCCGAGAAATTTAAATCGAAGGGTAGAACTTCTAGTCCCAATTGAAAATGAGACTGTTCATGAACAGATCTTAGATCAAATAATGTTGGCAAATTATCTTGATACTAATCAGAGCTGGGAACTTGAAGCTGATGGTAATTATAAAAAAATTAAATATAGTAAGAGCGATTCCTTTTCAGCTCATGAATATTTTATGAATAATCCGAGCTTATCTGGAAGAGGTAAAGCTAAACTAAGAATGCAGCCTAAACAACTGCACTTAAGATTGATTAAAAGTGGAAGTAATTAAAAGTAAAAATAGTTTAAAATTAAATCAGGCTAAATTAGCTATAATAGACATTGGATCAAACTCTATAAGAATGCTAATTTATGAAGATTTCAGTTCTTCTCGTGTGCCTTTTTTTAATGAAAAAGCAGTTTGTGAACTTGGAAAAAATTTAGATAAATCGAAAAAACTTCACAGATCTGGTACTAAATATGCTTTAAAAGTTTTAAAAAGATTTTCTGAAATTTTAAATGTTTCAAAAATCACAAATCTAAAGATTATTGCAACAGCAGTTATAAGAGAAGCAACTGATACAAAACCTTTTATTGATGAAGTTGAAAAACTTTTTAAAACTAAGATTAATATATTATCAGGCGAAGAAGAAGCTAAATGCACAGCTGAGGGAGTAAAAATAGGTTTTGAAAATGTTGATGGATTAGTTGCTGACCTTGGCGGTGGTAGTTTGGAGTTAGCCCGAGTTGAAAACAATATAGTAACCAATAAAACCTCATTACCTGTTGGTGTTTTAAGATTAATGAATAATCCTATAGTTAAAAAAAGAAATTTAGCAAAATATATTAAAAAATTATTAAGAGATGAAAAATGGCTCTCAAAAAAGAAATTTAATAATTTATATTTAGTTGGAGGTACTTGGCGTGCATTATTTAAATTACATCTTTTTCAAAATAATCATCCAGTACACATAATTCATCAATATAGTATTGATAATAATGTTTTATCTAAGTTTGTTGAAAAAATTTCTTCTTTTAATAAATCCAAACTTAAAACAGTTGAGTATATTTCAAAATCTAGAACACCATATTTACCTTATAGCTGTATTATACTTGATGAAATTATGAAAGTTTCAAATCCAAAAAAAATTATTTGTTCTATCAGTGGTTTGCGTGAAGGATCTTTATCAATTGACCATTTTAAAGATGTAAAAGAATCTGAAATTTTTTACAAAGCAATTGAGAGGGTTGCGCAAAAAAGAGGTGATTTAGGGTCAAATTATAAAAAATATTATGATTTTATTCATCCAGTTTTTGAAGGTAATGAGCACTTTAATAAGAAATTATTATATCTGGCATGTGTATTAAGTCATATGGATTGGGGATTGGGAGCATTTCAAAAAGCTGAATTGGTATTTCAAGAAACGATAAATACTCCTTTACTTAGATTGACTCATAAAGAAAGAATACAATTAGCTTTGTCATGCTATTGGCGGTACTGTAGTATCAAGTATAATCCAAAGATCGAGTATTTAACTTTTTTGAATAATAATGAAATTTTTTCAAGCAAACAAGTTGGTGCAGCATTGAGATTTTCACAATCATTGACCTCGATATCTACGATATTTCTTGAAGAGTTTAAATTGTATAAAAGAGGTAATGCTGTATTTTTAAAAATTCCATCACAACATCAAGAAATAATCTCAAAACAAGTTACCAAAAGATTTAAAGCTCTTGCTAGAGAATTATTTTTAGAGTCAAGAGTAATTTATTCAAATAATTCAAAATAAACTTAAATTAATTAAACTTTAATAATAAGTAAATATTTCTGTAACTTAATCTTTTTAAGATAATTTACAAAATTTAAATATTCATTATTTTTTCCCCTGTTTAAATTTTGTTAATTAGCTTCTTTCTTCCTTCTCATTTAAGAGAAGGAAGAAAGACAATTTGGAATTAATTATTTATAGATGCAGGAGACTGCTCTGCATTCTTCTTAGCAAGTTTTTTTGCTTTTTTTTCAGCAACCTTTTTTTCTAGACCAGCAATTTTAATATTAAGGCTTGATAATTTTTTTTCTTTAGCTGCAATTTTATTTTTAAGTTTATCAATTGATTTTAATATTTTTGTTTTTTTCTTTTCATTCTTTTTTAGTTTTTTTCTCATTACTGCCTCCGAATTATTTGATACTTAATTTAATCATATAATCCTAAAATAAAAAGGATATTTTGTTACAACCTATAGTTTATAGTTTTTAAGACCTGTTATAAAATAAAAAACATTGCTATATGAGAACTATTATTGAATTTTTGATTTAATATTAATTTAAATATCTCTCTTTGATTAAAAAGATGAATTCTAATACCTTGTTCTGGTTTCGAAATTTTAATTAAGTCTTCTGTGTAATAACCAGTAATTTTAGTAGTTAGTCTTCCAGGTTCAGTATAAAAAGTTATTATTTTACTCAATTTTGATCTTGATCTATATCCTGTTTCTTCTCTTAATTCCTTATATGCTGATTGCAGAGTTGTTTCCTTTTTTTCCACTATGCCAGAAGGAAACTCGTAATTAATTTTATTAATTGGAACTCTTTTTTGGGAAACTACTACATATTTGTCTTTAATCTTAGGTATTACTAATGAAAGATTAGAAGTTTTAAGATAATGATAAAACTCTTTTTTTTTAAATTTTTTGTTAATTAAACTTATTCGATTGGTAAGTTTTATATTTTTCAATTTTTTTCTAAAAATAACTTTTTAACAATAAGTACAGCAATTAACATTCCAATAAGCTCAGCTAAAATATAATAAGGAGTATTTAAATAACTAATACCAGTAAAAGACTCTGTAAATGTTCTAGCAATAGCTACCGCAGGATTTGCAAAAGAAGTTGAAGAAGTAAACCAATAACCAGCAGTAATATAAAGACCAACACTAGCAGCAACAGCAATTTTTCCCGACTTCATAGACCCAAAAATTATAATTATAAGCCCCAATGTTGCTATTACCTCAGATGTGAGTATGTAAATTCCATCTCTTGATTTAGTAGACAATTCATAAACTTCATGTTCAAAAAAGAAATTAGCTAAACCAACACCAATTAAGCAACCAACCAATTGAGCAATGATATAGTAGGGTAATAGTTTCTTTTTTAATTTACCCGTTATTGCCATTGCGATACTTACAAATGGATTAAAGTGAGCTCCTGATACATCAGCAAAAACTGTAATAAGCACAAATAAACCTGCTCCTGTTGCTATAGTATTAGCTATTAACATC
>CACBQF010000012.1 GCA_902541315.1 uncultured Pelagibacteraceae bacterium | reverse complement strand
TAAGTTTTTTGAAATTTTTGTGTTTATTAAATTAACGGCATTTAAAACACTCTTACCTAAATATTTTTTATTATTACTGTCTCTTTTTTCAAAAGCTTCAAAAGTTCCTGTAGAGGCACCTGATGGACAAATAGCTTTGGCACTATTATTTTTAGTAAAAACTTCAGCTTCTACAGTTGGGTTTCCCCTACTGTCAAAAACTTGACGGCCTTTTACTTTAATAATTTTGCTCACTAATTTTTTATTAAATTATCTATCTCTGTTAATTGTTTTAATAAGTTTTCTAACTTATTTAATGGTAGCATATTTGGACCATCTGAAGGAGCATTATCTGGATCTTGATGTGTTTCAATAAATAAACCAGCTACACCCACTGCCACTGCAGCTCTTGATAAATGTTCTACAAATTCTCTTTGACCTCCACTTTTTTCACCAAGACCTCCAGGTTGTTGAACTGAGTGAGTAGCATCAAAAATAACTGGATAGCCGTTCTTAGCCATTATTGGTATTGATCTCATATCTGAAACCAAAGTATTATAACCAAAACTTGCTCCTCTTTCAGTTACTAAAATATTATTATTGCCAGAGTCTGAAATTTTTTTTGTTACATTAATCATATCCCATGGTGCTAAGAATTGTCCTTTTTTAACATTAATTATTTTATTTGTTTTCGCAGCAGCAACCAACAAATCTGTTTGCCTACATAGAAAGGCAGGAATTTGTAAGATGTCCACATGTTTTGCAACAACTGAACATTGATCAATGTTATGTACATCAGTTAATATCGGTACGTCTAAATCTTTTTTAATTTTATCAAAAATTGGTAATGAGGCATCCAAACCAATACCTCTTTTTCCTTTTAAACTTGTTCTGTTGGCTTTATCAAATGAAGTTTTATAAATAAAACCAAGGTTAAATTTACTTGTAATTTCCTTAATTTTCCCCACCATATCCAGTGCGTGTTGTTCTGACTCAAGTTGACAAGGACCAGATATGAGACAAATTTTATTTTTATTTGAGATTTCTATTTTTCCACAATTAACTTTAATGTTACTCATTTATGATTTTTGGCTGCCTTGATAAAAGAATAGAATAATGGATGAGGTGATAAAGGTCTAGATTTAAATTCAGGATGAAATTGAACTCCGATAAACCATGGATGATTATTAAGCTCAATAATTTCAGGTAATTTACCATCTGGAGATAATCCTGAAAAAATCAAACCTTTTTTCTCAAATTTTTCTCTAAAATTAATGTTAACTTCGTATCTATGTCGATGTCTCTCTTTAATTAAGCTTTTACCATAAATGCTTTTTATTAATGAATGATCTTTTAATTTAGCATCGTAGGATCCAAGTCTCATCGTACCACCCAAATTTTTATCTGTACCTTTTATTATTTTTCCATCTTTATTCCACTCATTAATCAATCCTATTACAGGTAATCCATTTTTATCAAATTCACTTGATGTGGCTCTTTTTAAATTAAGTTTATTTCTCGCAAATTCTATTATTGCCATTTGCATTCCATAACAAATACCTAAAAAAGGTATGTTGTTTTTTCTAGCAAACTTAATAGCTTCAATTTTACCTTTTGTCCCTCTTTTGCCGAAACCACCAGGAATTAAAATACCTGATATATTTTTTAATTTAGATTTAATTTCACTTATTTTAAGCTGTTCAGAGTCTATTCTTACTAGGTTTACTTTTACTTTGTTATCAAAACCCCCATGAGTTAAAGCTTCATCAAGTGATTTATATGCATCTTTTAAATCTACATATTTTCCAATTATAGCAATATTAACTTGTTTTTTTGTATTCAAAATAATCTTAGTGATTTTTTTCCAAGGGGTTAAGCTAACAGATTTTTTTGGTCTTAATTTGAAGTAATCTAATACTCTTTTATCTAATTTTTCTTTAAAAAAACTAATTGGCGCTTCATAAATTGTTTTAACATCAACTGTTTCAATTACATTGTTAATATGAACATTACAAAATAAAGATATTTTTTTTCTATGTTCTAAAGGTATAGAACGATCTGATCTACAGATAATAATATCTGGTTGAATTCCAATACTTCTTAATTCTTTAACTGAGTGTTGTGTCGGTTTTGTTTTAATTTCATCTGAAGACTTTAAATATGGTACTAGAGTTAAATGTATAAATAAGGCATTTTTTTTTCCAATATCATTAGCAAATTGTCTTATAGCTTCAACAAAAGGCAAACTCTCGATATCGCCTACTATTCCACCAATTTCACAAATAATAAAATCTTCCTTAGAAGAATCATTTTTTATAAATTCTTTAATACGGTCTGTGATATGTGGTATTACTTGAACTGTCTTACCAAGATACTTTCCTTTACGCTCTTTCTTAAGGACATCATTATATATTTTACCAGTTGTAATGTTGTCAGATTTCTTTGCTGATACTTGAGAAAATCTTTCATAATGTCCTAAATCTAAATCGGTCTCAGCACCATCATCTGTTACGAAAACTTCACCATGTTGAAACGGACTCATTGTTCCAGGATCAACATTTAAGTAGGGATCTAATTTTCTTAGTCTCACTTTATATCCTCTTGATTGAAGAAGATATGCTAGTGATGCTGATGATAATCCTTTACCTAAAGATGAGACCACGCCGCCAGTGACAAAAATAAATCGCGCCATGGAATTATCTTATAGCGAATAAAAAAGAAAATGAAAAGTACTAATTATTATTTTCAGGAATAGATGGTGTATCTTCAGTTTTTTCCTTAACCGTATCTAAAACTGAGCTCGTAGGTGTTAGTTCACCCCTAGAAACAATGGTCAAAGCAAGACTGCATATTATGAATAAAGTTGCAATTACAGCTGTAGCTTTTGTCATGAAATTTCCTGCTGTTCTTGAGAACATGTAAGACTCTTGAGAAACACCGATACCTAATGCTCCTCCCTCAGATTTTTGCATTAAAACTAAAATAACCAAAATAAATGCAAAAATGATGTTTAAAATTAGCAGTATATTTTCCATGCAGGTTAATTATACGTTTTTTTCACTATATCAATAAAATTTTTAGCGTTTTGTGATGCACCACCAATTAAAAAACCATTTAGGCCTTCTATATTTTTTAAATTGTTTATATTGCTGGTATTTACTGAACCACCATAGAGGATTTGTGGTGATTTCTTTTTAAACTTGTTTTTTATAAATTTAACAATTTGATTTAGTTCTGAATGCTTAAGAATTTTACCTGTGCCAATTGACCAAACAGGTTCGTAAGCTATAAAAAGATTTGTTTTTATTTTAATTTTATCTAATCCATATTTGATTTGCTTAGACAAAACTGATTTTGTTTTACCACTTCTTTTTTCTGTTAGAGTTTCCCCAATGCAGAAGATTACTTTAAGTTTTGCATTAATTGCACTTTTAATTTTTTGATTTATAATTTTATCTGTCTCTCCTTTATTTCTATTTTCTGAATGGCCAATAATTACATAGTTTGCACCTATATTTTTTATCATTTTGGAATTTACAAAACCTGTATGTGCTCCATACTCTGAACTTTCGTGACAATTTTGTGCACCAATATCTATTAAACAATTTCGAAATTTTTTATAAAAGGAACTTAATAGCGTGTATGGTGGACAATAAATTAACCGTCCTTTCTTAATTTCTTTAGATTTTGAAAATTTAATTACCTTATCTAATGTATTTAATGAGTTTTTATTTCCATACATTTTCCAATTAGCCACAAAGTACATATATTTATTTGTCATATGGTAAAATTTAATCTATAGGTTTGCTTTTTATAGTTCAATAAATTTATAAAGTAATGATAGGAAGTTTTAGAAATTTTTCAAAATCTAAGTTCGCTGGAGTATTAGTTTTTATAATGATCATTCCATTTGTTTTCTGGGGAATGGGTGGTATGTTTAGTAGTGGCAATACTAATAATATTGCCAAAATAAATAACACTAATATTTCTACAGAAGATTTTTTGAACCATGTTAACACTTTGGAAATATCACCAGATTATATTAGAAAAAATCTGGATAAAAATGTAATTGAGGAATTACTTTCCACTTTAATCACGACAGAAATATTAAATCTTGAAGTAGAAAGTTTTAATATTGCTTTAAGTGAAAGTTCTTTATTAAAAAAAGTTAAGAATAATAAAAGTTTTTTAGATGAAAATGGAATTTTTCAAAGAGTTAAATATGAAAAATTTTTATTAGAGAATAATATTTCTGCCCCAATTTACGAAAACCGACTAAGAAATAGTGAAACTCAGAAAAATTTATATGATTATATAGGATCAGGAACTGTTACACCAAAATTCTTAGCTGAAAAATTTTATCAAGAGCAAAAAAGAAAAATTGAATTAGAATTTATAAATTTAAATAGTTTTTATGTACAAAAAGATCAAATAACTCAATCTGAAATTGATCAATTTTTAAATGAAAATGAGGATAGTTTAAAGGTAGATTATATAGATTTTAGCTATGCAAAAATTAATCCAAAAAACTTGGTTGGTGTTGAAGAGTATAATCAAGCATTTTTTGACAGTATAGACCAAATAGAAATAGATATTTCAAATGAAGTTGATTTTAATAATATTATTCAAAAATTTGATATTGAATCGACAAGTATTTCAAATTTTAAATATTCTGAGAATGCGGATGAAATTGAAAAAAAAATATTTGATTTAAGGGAAAATTCTTTTGACATAATTGAAACTGAAAATGAATATATTTTGTATAAAATAAATCAAATTAATCAAAGAAGTCCAGATATAAAAGATCAGGAAACTAAAAATGAAATTTTAGAATTAATTTTCCAACAAAAAAGATTTGATTACAATAAAGACTTACTATCCAAAATTAAAAATAAAAATTTCTCAGATATAGATTTCTCGAAAATGCATAATGAAAATTTCGAAACAATAACATTAAATTCAATAAAGGATGTCGATAAATTTGATCCTAATTCAATCAAATTATTGTATTCACTTCCAGAAAAGTCTTTTGCTTTAATTTATGAGAAAGAAAATATTTATTTAGCAAAAATCAGAAAATTTATAAGTGTTCAATTTAATAGTAATAAATATAAAGATATAATGAATCAACAAAAAACCAATACAAAACAAAGATTATTGAAATCTTATGATGAACTCTTGAATGATAAATATAAAGTTACTTTAAACAAAAAAACAATTGAACGTGTTAAGAATTATTTTCAATGATAATTAATCGAAGCTTCAATGATTTTAAGTTTCGACATAGAGGCAAAAAAAATCAAATAATATACACATCCAAAAAAGTTAAAAACGATGATGATATTTTAAATTTAATTGATAATTTTTTACTTGAAAAAAATAGTTTTATCTTTGAGTCTGTTGAAAAAGGCAAAATAAAAGGAAGATATACAATTTTTGGTAAAAATCCTGATAAGATCTGGGAATTTAATAATAATAACTCTTTTTTAATTAAAGGTAATAAAAGATTAAAATTAAGGAATAAACCAAGCGAATTAATAGAAAAAATTATTGAAGATTTTAAATTTGAAATACCAAAAAGTCTGCCTTCAATTTCATCACTAATCTCTGGTTATTTTTCTTATGACTCCATAAGATATATAGAGAATATTCCAGATAATTGTAAGGATGATTTGAAAATTCCTGATGTTAGATTGTTAAGACCTCGAACGTTGATTGTTCACGATAATTTAAAAAAAAAGATTTTTTACATTATAAACATTTTTGCTGATGAAAATATTAAAGATTATAAAATAAGATATTCAGAAATTAAATCAGAGCTTAATCTTCTTATAATTCAATCAAAAATAAAAAAAAAATATTATAAAAATTTTAATATTCAAAAAAATATAAAAGTTAAGTCAAATACCCCTAAAAAAAGATTTTTGAATATGGTAAATAAAGCAAAAAATTTCATCAAAATTGGTGATATTTTTCAAGTTGTTCTTAGTCAAAGATTTGAGGCTAAATTAACTAAATCACCCCTAGAGATTTATAAAAAACTAAGAGTAACGAATCCTTCTCCTTTTATGTTTTTTTTTAATTTCAATGACTTTCAGATAATTGGAGCAAGCCCTGAAATTTTAGTTAGATTAAGGGATAACAAGATTACCGTAAGACCAATTGCAGGAACAAGACCTAGAGGAAAAAATGTATCTCAGGATAAATTTTACGAGAAAGATTTACTTAAAGATAAAAAAGAACTCTCGGAGCACCTTATGTTGCTTGATCTTGGTAGAAATGATGCAGGAAAAGTATCAAAAATAAATACTGTAAAAGTTACAGAAAGCTTTGTTATAGAAAAATATTCTCACGTTATGCACATAGTTTCTAATGTAGTAGGTAAATATAATAATAAATTCTCCAAGTTTAAATCTCTTTTAGCTGGTTTTCCTGCAGGAACGGTTTCAGGTGCTCCAAAAATAAGGGCTATGGAAATTATAGATGAATTAGAAAAAACAAAAAGAAAAGTTTATGCTGGTGGGATTGGGTATTTTTCAGCAAATGGAGAATTTGATACATGTATAGCTTTAAGAACAGCAGTTGCAAAGAAAGATAAATTTTATGTTCAAGCAGGAGCTGGTATTGTTGCGGATAGTAAACCTTTGAAAGAATATGAGGAGACAGTTAACAAAGCAAAAGCTTTGATTAATGCACTAAAATGAAAAAAATAATTTTAATAGATAATTATGACAGTTTTACTTTTAATCTATATCATTATTTATCCTCGTTAAAAGTTCACGTTGATGTAATTAGAAACGATAAAATTACATCAAAAGAAATATTAAAAAGGAGATATAATAAAATTGTAATCTCACCTGGGCCCGGTAATCCTGATCAATCTGGTAACTGCCTTAAGATTGTAAAATCTTTATACAAAAGAATTCCTATACTAGGTGTTTGTTTAGGTCACCAAATTATTGGACAGGTATTTGGTTCAAAAATTATTCAAGCAAGAAAACTAATGCACGGAAAAACCAGTAAAATCACAACTAAAAAAAACGGTATATTAAAAAATCTTCCTAAAACTTTTGAGGCAACTCGTTATCACAGCCTAATAATTGACAAAAAATCACTATCCAGTGATCTTGAAATCACTGCAGAGACCAAAGATGGTTTAATAATGGGTGTTCAACATAGAGAATATGATGTTCATGGAGTGCAATTTCACCCTGAAAGTATTAAAACTAAACTAGGTATGAAAATTTTAAAGAACTTCATTAGAATTTAAATGAAAAAATTCATAGAAAAAATTAAAAATAAAGAAAATCTATCTTTTGATGAAAGCAAAACTGCTTTTGAGTTATTAATGGATGGTAAAGCCGAGGACCAAGAGATATTTGATTTTTTGACCCTTTTATCAGTTAAAGGTGAGGCATCAGATGAAATAGCAGGTGGTGTTTATGTTCTCAGGAACAAATCTAAAAGAGTAAATGTAGAAAATTGTGTTGATACATGTGGAACTGGTGGTGATGGCATGAATACTCTTAATATATCAACAGCATCTGCATTATTGCTTGCAAGTATGGGAGTTAAAGTTGCAAAGCATGGAAATAAGGCTGTATCTTCTAAGTGTGGATCAGGTGATGTTCTAGAGGCTTTGAAAATAAAAATTAATTTAGAACCAAATGAGATAGAAGCACAAATTAATAAAAACAATTTTGGATTTATGTTTGCACCCAATTACCACAGTGCGATGAAATTTGTTGGTCCAACTAGAAAAAAGATTGGGAAAAGAACTATATTTAATATGATTGGACCTTTAAGTAGCCCTGCCCTAGTTAAACGACAAGTGGTAGGAGTTTTTGATAAAAAACTTTTAAAAACATTTGCAAATGCTTTGAATAATTTGGAAATAAAATTTGCATGGATTGTAAATAGTGAGGATGGTTTAGATGAAATTTCACCTTATGCTAAAACAAATGTAATTCAATTAAAAAATAATAAGATTTCTGAAATTGTTATTGATCCTAAAGAATTAAATGTCAATGCAGACAAGTTTGAAAATCTTGTTGGGGATGATGCAAAATTTAATGCAGATAAAATGATCGATATATTTAAAGGTGAGGATAACGATTTTTCTAAAGCGGTTTGTTTAAATGGTGCTGCAGGTTTGATTGTGAATGAAACTCATAACAATTTCATAGATGCATATAATGATACAAGAGAACATATTTTGTCAAAGAAAGTCATGAAACACTTAGAAAGAATTCAAAATGATTGAAAATGTTCTTGAAAAAATAATTAAAAATAAAAGTGAAAAAATAGTAAATTTAAAAAAAACTATTTCACAAGACTCTTTAAACGAATTAATTAATACGAATAGAAAATTTATTAATTTTAAAGAAAAAATTGAAAATAATATTAAAGAAGGCAAATTTTCTATCATTGCCGAAATTAAAAAAGCTAGCCCATCAGCAGGGGTAATTATCAAAGATTATGATCCTGTTAAAATAGCAAAAATATACAATGATAACAAAACAACTTGTTTATCAGTTTTAACTGAGGAAGATTACTTTTTAGGAAATTTAACTCATATAAGTAAAATTAAACAACAAATAGATTTACCAATTCTTTGTAAAGATTTTTTTGTAGATAAATTTCAAATACCTCTAGCTAAAAGTTATGGTGCTGATGCCATACTAATAATTCTAGCTGGTGTTTCTAATAAACTTGCGAATGAATTATATGAAGAAGCTTTAAAATTAGATATGTCTGTAATTGTTGAAGTTCACACTGTAGATGAAGCTAAACAGGCTCTTAGATTTAAGGATGCTTTGATAGGAATAAATAATAGAAACTTAAAAACTTTAAAAACTGATATAAATACAACTTTTGATATTCATGATGTATTAGTTAGTCATACAGGTCCTTTAATTTCTGAAAGTGGAATTAAAACAAAAGCTGAACTTTTAGAGCTATCTAGCAAAACCTCTATTAAAACTTTTCTGATTGGTGAATCACTTTTGAAAGATCTTGAAAATAATCCTATTTTTTCCGTCCTTTAGTCAAATTATCCCCTATTTTATAGGTTTTTTAACTGTTGTGAATTTACGAGAACTTTTATAGAACATTATTTGTACGATATTTGTTCTTATGCTTACAAAAAAACAAAAAAACTTACTTTTATTTATCAACAAGAAGTTGAGAAGTTCTGGTGTATCCCCTTCTTATGAGGAAATGAAAGAGTCTCTTAATCTGAAATCTAAGTCTGGTATTCATAGACTTATCAGTGCCTTAGAGGAAAGAGGTTTTATAAAAAGATTAGCGCATAAAGCTAGAGCATTAGAGGTAATTAAATTACCCGAAACAGCCTCAGCTAATGATATTTATAATAATTTTTCTCCAAGTGTAATAAAGGGGGGATTAGATGACGAAAATCCATTATCTGATGATGCAGAAGTACCTGTTTTAGGTAAAATTGCAGCTGGTACTCCAGTTGAAGCAATACAAAACGAAGTCTCAAGAATACCATTGCCAACTAATTTAGAAAAAAATGGTGATTATTTTGGATTAAAAGTTCAAGGTGATTCTATGATTGAGGCTGGTATCCACGAGGGAGATACTGTAATAATAAAAAGAACAGATACCGCTGATAATGGAAAAATAGTTGTAGCATTGATCGATGAGCATGAGGCAATGCTAAAAAGAATTCGAAAAAAAGGTAAAGTTATAGCATTAGAAAGTGCAAACAGAAATTACGAAACTAAAATTTTCGGACCTGATAGAGTAAAAGTTCAGGGAGTTTTAGTATCTTTATATAGAAACTTCTAAGAAAATAGTCTAAACCATTTTAATGAAAAAAGTAGCAACTAGATTTGCTCCATCTCCTACTGGGCCTTTGCATATTGGTGGTGTAAGAACGGCTTTGTTTAATTGGCTTTATTCAAAAAATCAGAAAGGTAATTTTTATCTAAGAATTGAGGATACAGATAAGGAACGATCAAAGGATGAATATAAGAAACAAATAATAGAGTCTTTAAAATGGTTAGGTATTAATCATGATGGACAAGAATATATACAATCTCAAAAAATTGATGATCATATAAAAGTTGCTAATGAACTGTTAGAAAAGGGAAATGCTTACAAGTGCTACTGTTCTAATGAAGAAATAGAAGAACAGAAAAAGAGAGCTAAACAAAAAAAAATTCCATATATCTATAACAGAAAATGGAGAGAAAAGAATGAAAGTGAAGCACCAAATAATATAAAACCAGTGATTAGATTTAAAAGCAAAATCACGGGAACATCTATCTTAAAAGACTTAGTACAAGGCGATGTGGAAATTGAGAATAACACTATTGAGGATTTTGTAATTTTACGAAATAACGGTACACCAACATATAATTTATCTGCATCTGTAGATGATCATCAAATGAATATGACACACATTATAAGAGGGGATGATCATAAGATAAACACGTTTAAACAAATTCAAATTTATGAAGCAATGGGTTGGGACTTACCATCATTTGCTCATATTCCTCTAATTCATACGATAGAGGGAAAAAAACTATCAAAAAGAGATAAAGCGTCAACTTTAGAGGACTACTCTAAAATTGGCATAATTCCTGATGCTCTAAGAAATTACTTACTTAGGTTAGGATGGTCTTTTGAGGATAAGGAAATTTTTACATTAGACGAAAGTATTAAGTATTTTAATTTAAAAGGTGTCGGAAAATCTCCATCAAAATTAGATATGAGTAGAATTCTATCAATGAATGAACATTATATTAAGAATATTGACGAAAACGATCTTTTTAATCAATTTGTAAATTACTGTGAGATCTTTAAAAGTAAAATTAAACCAGAGAATAATGATAAAATAAAAAAGTCTTTATCATTTCTTAAAAATAAAGCTAAAACACTTGCAGATATATTTGAAAATAGCCAATATATTCTCAATGATAATGTTAATTTCAACAAAGAAGACCTTAAATTGATTGATGATAAAGCTAAAAAGATAATCTCAGAATTTAGTAAAAAAATTAACGAAATAAAGGAATTTACAAGAGAAGATTTAGAGCCGATTATTCAAGAACTGATAAAGACTAATAACACTAATTTTAAAGGAGTTGGTCAACCTTTAAGGATAGCTTTGACAGGTTCTAAGTTTGGACCTGGTATTTATGATATAATTGTATCTCTAGGCAAGGACGAAGTCAAAAAAAGATTAACCAATAAGACTATTGCTTAAAATTGAGGCAACCTCACTAGATGATGATGTTTTAGATCTAATACCTTTTAAAGTTTGATTACAGTTCTCTAATTGTTTTTTTCTGATATCTGGATTTTTTAACATATAAACAACTGAATTATAAATTTCTTTAGCATTACATTCATTTTGAAGTAATTCAGGAATGACTTCTCTATTATTAATTATATTTATAATATTAGCAAATTTTACATTAACTAATAATTTAAAAATCATAAAATTTATAAAGTTTAATTTATAAATAATTATTGAAGGAACATTGGCATTACAAACTTGTAAAGATACAGTTCCAGACTTACATACAGCAAAAACAGATTTCGATAATATTTCACTTTTCATATTTTCATTAGAGATTACATCAATATTTTCTATATTTTTAATTCTAATAAAATTAATTATTTGTTCTTTATTTTCCTCTGTTGCGTGAAAAACAAAACTATAATTAGCATCTTTTTTATTCATCATATGTATGAAATCAACTAATATAGGCAAAAGGACATTAGTTTCTGACTTTCGACTACCTGCAAAAATTGATATTATTTTTTTATCTTTAGAAATAAAATTATTTATATCTGTCTTATTTGAAATTTTATTTTCTATTAATGGGTGACCAACAAAAGTGTTTTTTATATTTTCATCATCGAAATATTTCTTCTCAAAATCAAATAATAAAAGTATATGATCTATAAATTTTTTTATCTTTTTAACTCTACTTTTTCTCCAAATCCATACTTGGGGGGCAACATAATGAATTGTTTTGATTTTCGGATTTCTTTTTTTAACTATTTCAGCAACTCTTAATGTAAAGTCAGGGCTATCAACACTAAATAATATGTCAGGTTCAAATTTTAAAATCTCATCTACTGTTTGATTAATCCTTTTTTTAATTTTGAAAAGATTTAACAAAACACTTGTAAAACCTAGATAAGTAATTTCTTTCAATTCAAAAATAGATTTAATACCAATTTTCTTTAAATTTTCACCACCCACAGATAAATAATTAATATCTTTGTTGTCCTTTTGAAGTTTTAAAATTGCTGTTGATGCTAGTTTATCGCCAGATGGTTCTCCAGTTAATACAAATATTTTTTTCATCTAATTGAAATAAAAATTTTACTTTTATTAGCAAATTTAATACATTGAATTTTATCTAGAAAAATATTCTTTTTGGATTTCAGAACTAAACCTTTCAATCCGTATTTGTTACAGTCTTTAAGCGTTTGAAACCCAATTGTTGGCAAATCCATTCTTAAATCCTGTTTTTTTTTTGGAAATTTAATTAAAATGCCACCTGAATTTTTTTTTAATTTCGACAGCATTTTTTTTGTGCCTTGTCTATCCTCTTTAGCAATGATTTTATTATCTTTTACTACTAATGCTTGCACATGATCTAGGGTATTAGAATTATTCAAATATCTTATTCCACGATTAATTGATCTATTATCAGTAGTTGAGGGTTTTAATTTTGTATAATTCCCTTTTTTAACGCTTAGTTCAGGATTGAAATGAGTCGAACTTATAACTTTAATTTTTTCATAACTAAGGATTTTTATTATAGCCTTTATAATAGCTGCATCACCTAATTTAGCAGCTTTAATAACACTAGGCATATGATAAATTCCTTTTAAATCTAATCTTAAGGATGAAAATTTAGGCTTAGCAATTTTTCCAGCAAAAAGAACTTTATTAGATTTTTTTTCTTTTATTAGATTTATAATTTTTCCAAATTTACCGATACTTATTCTGTAAGAATTTTTTTCTTTAGCAAATTTATTACTTTTGGAAAAATCAATGATAAAATAATCTTTATTTAATTTTTTTACTTTCTTTAGAACAATTTTTGAAAAATCAGTATCGCCTAGAAATAAACCAAACATTTTATTTTAAAAAAGGTGTACAAATTGGTCTTTTTTTATTTTTCTCTAAAAATTCAATCACATCTTTAACTAAATTGTTCTTTTTTAGATCAGATTTTAAATTT
Organism: uncultured Pelagibacteraceae bacterium; assembly: GCA_902541315.1. Taxonomy (GTDB): domain Bacteria; phylum Pseudomonadota; class Alphaproteobacteria; order Pelagibacterales; family Pelagibacteraceae; genus Pelagibacter. Next base: position 4,903 of record CACBQF010000012.1, on the reverse strand, counting down.
TTTAAATTTTCAGTTAAATTTTCACCTTTAAATATCTCTTTGTAAGCCTCGGTTAATGCGATAATATCTTTATTGGGAATTTTTTGTCTTCGTAATCCTATTAAGTTTAGTCCTTGAAGAACACTTCTATTGCCATGAACAATTGCATAAGGAATAACATCTCTAACAACACCACACATACCTCCAATCATCGCAAACTTACCTATCCTAGTAAATTGTTGGACCGCTGAGTTGCCTCCTATAATTACATTTTGTTCAATATGTGCATGGCCACCAAGAGGTACATTATTAGCCAAAATTACATTGTCCTCAACAATACAATCATGTGCCACATGAGATGAAACCATGAATAAACAATTATTTCCAACTTTTGTTAAACCGCCACCTCCAATTGTTCCTGTATTAATAGTTACATATTCTCTTATTTTATTTCCATCACCAATTTCAAGTTTGGTATCCTCTCCATTGTATTTTAAATCTTGAGGTTCATTGCCAATAGAGGCAAATGAATAGATCTTATTTTTCTTGCCAATTTTTGTTTTACCTAAAACGTGAACGTGAGATTGTAAAATTACCTCATCACCTATTTCAACATTTGGTCCTACCACACAATAGGGACCAATTTTTACGTTTGAAGAAATTTTAGCCTTTGGATCTATTGTTGCAGTACCATGAATCATTATTTATTTTCTCTTAAAAACTCTCTTAAATTTTTTGCTGGATATCCCATAACCCTAGAATTATCTGGTATATCTTTTATAACTCCACTTCCTCCAGCGATGTCTACATTATTTCCAATTTTTAAATGACCTGATATTCCAGCCTGACCTCCAATTCTTACATTATTACCAATGGTTGAACTTCCAGCTATTCCAACTTGGCCAGCAATAATTGTATTTTCTCCAATCTTTACATTGTGCGCTATATGTATCTGATTATCTAAAAATGTATTTTTTCCTATTTCGGTGTTAGACATTGAACCACGATCAATTGTTGCACCACAACCAATTTCACAATCTTCATTAATTACTACGATTCCTATATGTGGATATCTAAAATTTTTCTTTTTATTTGGAAAAAATCCAAACCCTTTTTTTCCAATGATACAATTATCAAGAATAGTAACATTATTTTTTATTATCGAATTTCTTATAATTGTATTTGATCCAATTTTACAATTGTCACCAATTTGAACGTTTTTTTCTATTATTGAATTATGACCAATTAAACAATTAGATCCAATTTTAACATTTTCTCCCACCAAAACATTCTTACCATGGTTAATAATACCAAAATCTTTATTTTCAATATTAAAAACTTTATTATCAAATTCGTCCTCTATCGAATCTGGATAGAATTCTTTAGTAATTCTAGCAACCGCGGTAAGGACATTGCTTACTATGATAGGTTGACAAGTGTTCGGTAAAAAATCTTTTAATAAGTCTGAGGTTAAACAAAATGATGCTTTAGTTATTTTCGCTACATCTTTGTATTTTTTCGAATGAAAAAAAGTTATAGAATCTTTATCAGCGTTATTTAAATCTTTTATATCAAAAAGATTAAAATCAGTTTTTTTTTCATTAGTAATCTTTAATATATTGAAAATTTGAGCAAGACTTATTGGTCCTTTGTTTGAAAAAAAGGGATTAGACATGATTGCTTTTATCAAAGCAAAGCAAATTTTGTAGTAAACAAATATTGCTGATTATTTCCTGTCAACAATAGTAGCTGACCATATTGCGTCAGCAACTTTAGTATTGTTTACAAAAGCGTCTCCTTTATATTTCCATACTCTTCCATGTGATCTGATTGCTTCTATTCTTAATTCAAGTTTACAATTAGGTATTACTGGATTCCTAAAGCGAGCTTTTTCTACACTCATTAAAAAGACTAATTTATGTTCATATGTAGATTTATCTAAACCATGTGCAGTCAACGCAGCAGCTGCTTGCCCAAAAGATTCTACTATTAAAACACCTGGCATAACGGGTTGCCCGGGGAAATGTCCATTCACAAAAAAACTATCTTTTTTTACATTTAAAACAGCTGTAGCAGATTTTAATTTTTTTATCTCGTTTAACTCATCTATTAACAACATTGGTTCTCGATGTGGTAGTAGTTCTTCAATTTGTTTTTTATTTAGTTTTTCCATTTACTTAATTTTTGAATTAATTATTTTTAATATATCTTCTGTTATATCATTTTTAGATTTTGCCATGAATATATTTTTTTTATCGATAATTATATCAATAGAGTTTTTTTGCATATATTCTTGAACTATTGGGTTTATAAGTTTTAAAAAATTATTGAGTTCTTCATTTCTTTTAATATTTAAATCTTTGATAGTTTTTTTTCTTAATTCTTCAAAAGATTTAGCTTCCTGCCTTAATAATATGATTTTATTATTCAACTCTTTTTCAGAAATTAAATTTTTAGTTTTTTTGATTTCTTCATTTTTCTTTGCTAACTCGTCTTCTAATTTTTTTAATTTTTTTGTTTCTTGGTCTCTAATATTTTCAATTTTTTTAATTATTGACAATGCAGGTTTTGATTTATTTATTATTAATTCTACATCCAGGAAAGCTATTTTTTCTGAAGACCAACAACTGAATGATCCACATAGATAGAAAATAATTATAAAAAAAAAATTTTTTCTTATCAAAATGTGGTTCCTAGATTAAATTTAAATGTTTCTGTTCTATCGGTATCAACTTTACTAATTGGGTGTGAAAAAGACACACTTAATGGACCCACTAATGTGAACCAATCAACTCCGATACCTATTGATGATCTAATCTTATTTGTATCGCTCAAACTTGAGTCGTAATCAACTCCCCAAACATTTCCAGCATCTAAAAACATTGAAACATCCATATTTTGAATGTTTGGTAAGAGTTGTGGAATAGATGTTTGAATATTTAATGAAGACGCATAATTTCCTCCAATAAAATCATTTCCGTCCTTAGGACCAACACCGCCACTAACAAATCCCCTAAGTCTATGACTTGGCAAAAATATTCTTTCGGATAATTTAATGTCATCGTTGGTTAATGAGGTAGATGATTTTGCGTAAAATGAGAGCTTTGTGACATTATCTTGATATAATTCCTCAAAAAATGAGAAAATATATGTATTAGTTAAGGAATTATTTTCACTGACAACCGGTAAATTGACTGCATAAAAACTTCTAAATCCATCAGAGGTTTTATACTTTTGATTACGTTTATCATAATCTAAATCTATATTTAAAAATGTATCCCAGTAGTTTCCAGCTTGAGCTTTTTGTCTTGTTGAGGCTGAGCTGTTTGTCTCAATTTTTTCATAAAAAGAATCTTGTCCAATACCAATTATAACATCATCTTGATACTCAAAACTTGTTCCAAATCCGAAACCAGTTTTGTTAGTTTTATAACCAGAGTCAGTCAATCTATCAGTTTCTAAAGATTGAACATTAAAGTTCACAGATTTGTCTGAATTTTTATAATTTGGATTTTTGACTCGCAATTGACCTTTAATGGTTTCTTCTGAAACAGTCAATTCACTAGTTAATCCAATACCACGACCAAGATAATTATTTTCTTTAACGGCAAAGCTAAATGAGGTTCCATCAGTTCCAACACCAGCTCCTGCCATTATCTCGCCAGTGGCTTTTTCCTCAATTGTAATATCTATTATTTTGCTTTTATCATCACTATCAATTATCTCACTATTCACAGATTTAAAAATATTGAGAGCTTTTATATTATTGATTGATTTTGCTGTTAAAATTGAATTAAATTCATCTCCCTCATCAATTAATAATTGATTTCTAATTACATTTTCTTGAGTAATATTATTTCCATATATATTAATCCTGTCGATAGAATATTTTTCCCCTTCAGAAATGGTGAAAGTCAAATCAATTTTATCCTCGTAAACGTTTTCATCTACTTTAGACTCTAAAGTTTTATACTCCTTATCAAGAATTATCTTGTCTATCTCATCTAAAATTTTTTCAATAGTAAACAAGGAATACTTTTTACCCTTTAATTTGCTAAAAAAATTATTTAAATCATCAAAATTTTTTTGATCAAAGTCTAAAGGTAATTGAAGAGAAACCTGATTAAAAGAATATTTCTTATTGGGAATAATATTATAAATTAACTCAAATTCATAATCATTTATCAATCTAGCAAAAGAAGAATTAATTTTTACATTGTAAAATCCTTTATTAAGATAAAAATTCTTCAGTAATCTTTCATCTAAACTGATAAGGTTCTGGTTTAAATATTTCTTTCCAGATATAAATTTCCAAAATTTATATTCTTCACTTACAATAATTGATCTAAGTTTTCTATCTTTAAAAATTTTGTCACCGATAAATGAGATTTTTTTAATTTTAGCTTTATCGCCGATTTCAACGTTATATATCAAATTAACTTTGTTATCTGATAAACTTTCCACTATTACGTCTACTTTAGAAAAAAAATATCCTTTTTGTTTTAAAATTTCTGTTATTTTTTTTTTATCTTTTAAAAATAAAATTTCGTTATAAGATGTTCTAGCTTTTACTTGAAGATTTTTCTTTAACTCTTCAACTATTTTCTTTGCTTTGGGACCTTTAATCTCAACATTTTCAACTAATGGATTTTCCAAAACAACAATTATTAATGTGTTTTCCTTAATGGATACTTTTACATCTTCAAAAAAGGTGGAGTCATAAATTCTTTTTAGAATTTCATTTAAATCTTTATCGTTGATATTTTCGCCAATATTTTTTTTAGTAAACATTTTAATTGTTTCACTCGATATTCTTTCATTTCCAGAAATTTCTATTTTTTTTATAATTTCTGAATAAGAAAATTTGGGCACGAAAATCAGAAAAGTTAATATCAGAAATATATTTTTATAAAAATGTCTCATG
>CACBQF010000011.1 GCA_902541315.1 uncultured Pelagibacteraceae bacterium | reverse complement strand
AGAAACTAAAACAGTTTCGAATAAAGAGTTTTTTTCAGGTAATTTTTTTAATAATTTAACAACAGGGAAACGTTTAAGATCAATATTTTGAAATTCTAAATTGTTTAAAGTTTTTAAATCAATTTTTTTTGACCTTATGTGTCGATTTGAATTATAAAGACTATTAAAAATTGGTATTTCCATACTTGTGTCGTGTACGATCATTTTGGTTAGTCCATTCTTAAATTTTAAAACAGCATGAACGTAAGATTTTGGATGAATCAAAATTGATAATTTTTTGTAAGAAATATCAAAAATTTTTTTTGCCTCTATTATTTCAAAAGTTTTGTTCATCATTGATGCAGAGTCTATAGAAATTTTTTTTCCCATCTTCCAATTGGGATGTTTGACCGCTTGTTTATAATTGACTTTTTTTAAATTGTTTAGAGGCTTATTCAAAAATGGACCTCCTGAAGCTGTTAAGTAAATTTTTTCTATTAATTCTTTTTTAATGTCTCTTAAAGCATACCAAATTGAAAAATGTTCTGAATCTACTGGAATGAATTCAGTTTTATTTTTTTTTAACTCTTTTTGAATTAAATCCCAGCCACATATGATTGCTTCTTTATTAGCAATAGCGATTTTATTAGTGAATTTTATGATTTCAATCGTAGGTTTAAGTCCCTGTATCCCTGAAATAGAACTCATGGTATAATCAACTTTTTTCCTAAAAATTTCCCTAAAATTATTAAAGTTATTATAAATATTTATTTTTTTTAAAGATCTATTTTTTTTTACTTTATCAAAACTATTTTCATTAGTGATAATTAAATTTTTAACTTTAAAAAATTTAGCTTGTTTTATTAATTCCTTATAATTTTCATCAGCAGATAACAAAACTATTTTAAAATTTTTAATATCTTTTTTAATTATATTGATTAATGTTTTTCCTATAGATCCTGTTGACCCTAAAATAGCAATTTTTTTTTTCATAGAATTGAAATTAAATAGCAAAATGGAAAAACAAAAATCATACCATCAATTCTATCGAGTAGACCTCCATGACCTGGTATAATTTTTCCTGTATCTTTAAACATAGCCTTTCTTTTAAAATAAGAAATTATTAAATCTCCTGTTTGGCTTATTAATGAAATAAATATAATAAATATAAAAATAATTAAATCTTCATTAGGTATTATTATAATACCATAGCTGTGGTAAAAAACTAAACCTGCTAAAGAAGATAACAAGAAACTACCAAAAACTCCTGCATATGTTTTTTTTGGGCTAATTTTCGTTAATTTGGGTCCTTTTAATATTTTTCCAAATATATAACCACCAATATCTGTAAAAATGCAGATAGTTATGATGAATAAAAATTCATTATAATTTACATTATCTCTAAATTTGAATGTTGTGTAGAATGAAATAAACAGGAAAATTATTCCTAAAAGTTTCAGTAAATTATTTTTTTTACTCATTATAGTCCACTCATAACTTGTAGCTAAAAATAAAATAATTAAAAAAAACATAAATATTACTGATCCCTTAATAATAAAAAAAATAGCAATTGGAATAATTATTAAAGAGCTCAATATTCTTTTCGGAAGTTCATTTTTCATTAAATTTTTCCAAAATTACGTTTTATTTTTTTAAAATTCTTAATAACCTTATTGTAATCTTTTTCATTAAAATCTGGCCATAATTTCTTTTCAAAAAAAATCTCTGAATATGCTAATTGCCATAAAAGAAAATTGCTTAATCTCTTGGTATTTCCAGTTCTAATTAATAAATCTGGATCTGGTATTCCTTCTGTTTGTAAATATTTTGTTAAATTACTCTCATTTATTTTGTCTTTATTTTTAACTAAAACCTTACAAGCGTTAACTAGCTCTGATTTAGAACCATAATTTAGTGCTAAATTAATTTGAAGTTTGTTATTTTTAAAGGTCTTTTTTTCTGAAATATCTAAAAGTTTATTAAGTTTTGGATAAAAACTTTTTATCCCAATTATCTTTAATCTAATATTCTGTTTATTCAAATCTTCAATTTTATCTTTTAAAAAGTTTTCTAATAACTTAAAGAGATAATTTATTTCTGTTTTTGGTCTTCTCCAATTTTCTGTAGAGAATGCATATAAAGTTAAAAATTTAATTTTATTTTTAATTGTCTCTTTAATAATTTTTTCAACAGTGCTTAAACCTGCTTTATGACCAGCATTTCTTGAATTCTTATACCTTAATCCCCATCTACCGTTACCATCCATTATGATGGCTACATGTTTTAATGGGTTCATATAGTCATTATTTCTTTTTCTTTAATTGAAACTTTTTCGTCAACAGTTTGTGTGTGTTTGTCTGTTATATTTTGAATATTCTTCTCAAAAGATTTTTCTTCATCCTCACCTATTTTTTTAGATTTTAATAAATTTTTAAGCTCCTCATTTGCGTCTCTACGAATATTTCTTATTGAAATTTTGCATTTTTCGCCCATAGACTTAATTAATTTTTTAATTTCTGTTCTTCTTTCTTCGTTTAATTCAGGTATTGGTAATCTTATGAGTTGACCATCTATTTGTGGATTAAGACCCAACTCAGATTTTTTAATCGCTCCATCAATTAGAGGTACGTTATTTTGATCCCAAACTTGTATATTAATCATTCTTGGCTCAGGGGTTGTAATGCTAGCAATTTGATTGATAGGCATTTTTTGACCATATACGTCGACTTTTATAATATCCAGCATTGCGGCATTAGCTCTTCCTGTTCTTAATGAAGACAATTCTTTTGAAAAAACCTCAATTGCTTTATCCATTTTGAGGTTATGTGTTTTTTCATCAAACATTTATTCGCCTATTTTTATTCTACTAAACTCCCTTATTTTTAAATCATTAACGGAAAGTTCTTTGATTACATCTTTCACTTTCTTTTTAGGTTCCATTACCCAGGCTTGTGTTAAAAGAGCGTTATCTTCTTTAAATTTATTCATTTTACCTAAACTTATTTTCTTAGCAATATCCTCTGGTTTACCTAAATTCTTAAGTTCTTCTGTAACTAATTCCTGTTCTTTATCTATGATAGCTTTATCAATTAGATTCGACTCCAAAGCTAATGGATTAGTGGCTGCAATATGCATAGACAATTGTTTGCCAAAAGTTTTTACTTCTTCAGATTCATTCTTGGTTTCTAAAGAAACAACTACTGCTAATTTTGCTAAGTTATCTTTAACAACAGTGTGCAAATATTGGTAATTTTTTGACGAGGTATTAGAAATTGTTTTTGCTTTACCAATAGTAATTTTTTCACCAATTTTAGCTATTAATGCTACTAAAGTATCATCAACTGTATTTCCATTTTTCATCTTTGTTTTTTTTAATTCTTCAATTTTAGAGTCCTTTTGATTATTCAATTCACTAAGTTCTTTTACAAAATCAACAAAATTTTCATTTTTAGCAACAAAATCTGTTTCACAATTAACTTCTATAATTGATGTTTTTTTATTATCACCACTTATTGCAACAACACCTTCTTTTGCATCTCTAGACATTTTCTTTGAAGCTTTTGAAATACCTTTTATTCTTAAAATTTCAATTGCTTTATCTAAATTACCAGCAGACTCTTTTATGGCTAAATTACAATCTTTAAATCCCGCTCCAGTTGCCTCTCTTAGTTTTTTAACTTTTTCAACGTCAGCCATGTTAATTTAGTTTTTTTTTCTTTTTTTCTAAAAACTTTTTATCAAGTTTTTCTCTGTCAATTTCTTGAACTGTTTTAGTGCTTTCTTTTTCTTCAATTTTATCAACAGATTTTTTTGAATCATCTATAGGTGCACTTTTTTTAGCACTAATTATTGTCTCTTTTATTAAAGAACAATAAAGGTCAATTGATCTTCTTGCATCATCGTTTCCTGGGATTGGAAAATCAATTCCATCTGGATCAGAATTGCTATCAAGTATAGCTATAATTGGAATGCCCAATTTTGAAGACTCTTGAATTGCTAAGGACTCATAGTTTGTATCTATTATAAAAACTAGATCAGGAATTTTTTTCATTTCAGAAATTCCTCCCAAAGATCTTTGTAGTTTATCTTTTTTGACACTCATTTTTAACAATTCCTTTTTAGTAAAACCTCTATTTTCAGCAACCAAATCAATTTCTAACCTTTTAAGTTTTTTTATTGAATTTGATATAGTTCCCCAATTTGTTAACATTCCACCTAGCCATCTGTAATTTACGAAGTATTGATCTGTTTCTTTTGCTACTTCAGCAATAGCCTCAGATGCTTGTTTTTTTGTAGAAACAAATAAAATTTTGCCGTTATTTGAAATTGTTTCATATACTTTTTCTAAAGCTATTTTAGTTAGTTGTAATGTTTGAGTAAGATCAATGATATGTATGGAGTCTCGCTTACCAAAAATATACTTCTTCATTTTTGGATTCCATCTTAAGGTTTTGTGTCCTAAGTGAACACCAGCTTCTAATAATTGTTGTATTGTAACGTTAGGTATTTTCATATTTTTTCCCGGTTAAGCCACCACAGTAATTTCCATTTAAGGACCGGAGGTATAAAACCAATAACTGTGTGCGTGTTAATTAATTTGCGGTATGTTTACAAAGATTTTAAAAATTAAACAAGCATAATTTAATTAATTATTGCAGAAATTTCCTTGTTTCTTATTAGATTAAGTGTTTTTCTGTCTAAATTCCTTCCATTTTTTAACTTAAAGTACAGAATTTTATTATCTTCGACAATTTCCACGCTTATATTCGTATTGCCTGGATCAATTAAAAATTTTGAGAGTTCATCTAAATCTTTTAGTGAATTAAGTTTAAAAGACGCATTTTTTATAGGAACATTTATTAAATCTTTAAGTGATATAATTTTTTTAACATTAACTCTTTTAAATCTATTATTTTCATCTGAAACAGACTTTGCTAGTGTTAAAATCAAAGAATTTCCCTCTTTTAAAATATTTCGATTAGATTCTAAAATATCAGAAAATATAAATAATTCGAATACACCAGAAAGATCAGTTAGTTTCAAAACTCCATAAGAATTTCCTTTAGATGTTTTCCGCTCCTGTATTTTTAACAAAGTTGCTGCAATATTGTGATCTTTGTTATCACTCAAATTATTCAAATTCTCAAAGTTTATAATATCATAGTCCTCAAAAGTTTCTTTGAATTGATTTAATGGATGATCAGAGATAAAAAAGCCTACAGCCTCAAATTCTTTCGATAATCTTTCCTCAAACTTCCAATCATCTATTTTTAGTATAAAGTCATCTTCGTCAACTTCAGTATTATTAAATAAATCAATTTGATTTGCTGATTTATTTTCAAAAATATTTTTTGATTTTGTAATTAGACTGGGTATTGAGTTAAATAATGCTAACCTGTTTTTATTAATACTATCAAAAGCTCCTGCTTTAACTAAGCCTTCTAACTGTAGCTTGTTAATATCCTTGGGATTTACTCTTTTGATAAAATCATATATTGAACAAAATTTACCGTTGCTTAGTCTCTCTTTAATAATATTGGATATAGCCTCATATCCAACTGCTTTTATTCCACCCAATGCATAATAAAATTTTTTATCATCATTTCTAAAGTCGGCAAAACACACATTTATGTCTGGTCTGTTAATTTTAATATCTAATCTCTTCAGCTCCTCGTAAAATTCGCTTAATTTATTTTGATTAGATATGTCCATTGTCATTGATGCTGCTATAAATTCTTTAGGGTAATATGCCTTAAGATATGCTGTTTGATATGAAATAATTGCATAAGCTGCTGCATGACTTTTGTTAAATCCATACTCTGCAAAAGGTTCAATTTTAAGAAATATCCCAGCCGCAACATCTTTGCTTATACCATTGTTAACAGCACCAGATATGAAATTCATTTTTTGTTTCTCTAATTCAGCTCTCTTTTTTTTCCCCATGGCTCTTCTTAAAATATCTGCTTGTCCTGCAGTAAAACCAGAGAGTTTTTGTGCTATTTGCATTACTTGCTCTTGATAAATTATAACACCATAAGTTGGCTTTAAAATTTCTTCTAGTAATGGATGAAGATAATCTGGCTTTTGTTTTCCATGTTTGCAATCATTGTATATAGGAATATTGCTCATCGGACCCGGTCTGTAAAGTGCTACTAAAGCAATAATATCCTCAATATGATTTGGTTTCATTTGTATTAGCGCTTCCCTCATTCCTGCACTTTCAATCTGAAATAATCCAACTGTTTTTCCAGACGACAATAAATCAAAAACTTTTTGATCCTCATAATTTATATATTCTATGTTGAAATCTTTATCTTTTTTTCTTATTAAATTTTGCGTTTTGTTAATTACTGTCAAAGTTTTTAGACCCAAGAAATCAAATTTTATTAAGCCAGCATTTTCAGCTGAATACATATCGAATTGAGTTGAGGGTAAAAGTAAATTGGCAGTATTATCTTTATATAATGGAACTATATCTGTAAGCTTCTTATCAGCTATAACGACTCCCGCAGCGTGTGTAGCAACATTACGATTTAATCCCTCAAGTTTTAAAGATAGATCAGTTAGTTTTTTTACCCTTGGATCTTCATTAATTAACTTCTGTAGTCTCGGTTCTCCAACAATACATTCTGTTAAATTTTGAGGTCTTGAAGGATCGAATGGTATCATCTTTGAAATACTGTCTACAAAACCGTAAGATAAACCCATCACACGACCCACATCACGAATTACCATTCTCGCTTTTAATTTTCCAAAAGTAATTATGTGAGCGACACTTTCTTTATATTTTTTTGTTAAATACTCAAAAACTAAGTCTCTTTTTTCCTCACAAAAATCTATATCAAAATCTGGCATAGATATACGATCTGGATTTAAGAATCTTTCAAAAATTAAATTGAATTTTATTGGATCAACATCGGTTATCGAGAGACACCAAGCAACTAATGATCCAGCGCCTGATCCTCTACCTGGACCAACTGGTATTTCATTTTTTTTTGCCCATTTAATGTAATCTGATACAATTAAAAAATAACTTGAATATCTCATTTCTATTATGATATCCAACTCATGATTAAGTCTATCTAAGTATCTTAAATAATCTTTATCTGTAGACAAGTTTTGATTTTTTTTTTTGAAAATATTAATGAATTTGTCTTTTAGTCCATCAATAGAACTTTTTTTTAAAATATCATCAGCATTTCCTTCTTTTTCAGAACTTATGTTTGGCAAGATTGGTTTTGAAAAAGATGGTTTAAAACTACACCTAAAAGGAAAATGATAATTATTCTCTAGCGCCTCAGGAATATCACTAAACAGTTCATACATCTCATTATCATTTTTAAAATAGTGATTTTTGCTGAATCTTATTCTTTTTTTTTCTTGAATATAAGTTTTGTTTTTAATGCAAATCAAAGCATCATGTGCTTCATGCATATCTTTACCTATATAATAAGTTTCATTGGTTGCTATTAAAGGAATTTCTAAATCAGCAGATTTCTTTAAATTAAATTTTTCAAAAATATCCTCATTATGATCACCATGACGTTGTAATTCAATATAAAACCTATCATTATAAATTGACTTTAGTTTAAAATAAAGTTTTTCGATATCTAAAAACTTACCTTTATCAAATAAATTTCCAAACAAACCAAAAACAGTACCAGAAAATATAGCTATCCCGTCATCTACTTTTAGCAATTCTTCAAAAGGTACATTGGGTTCTGATAATTCACTGTTATTTAAATATGATAATGATGAGAGTTCGATGATTCTTTTGTAGCCAACCTCATTAAAGGCAAATAATGGCAATAATCCAATAGTTTCCTCGTATCTAAAATTTATTTGAGTTCCTATAATTGGTTGAGTACCTATCTTAGATAACTTTTCTGAAAATTCTAATGCGCCACATAAATTTGATGTATCAGATATAGCTAATGATTTAATTTTATTTTCTTTTGAAAATTCTTTTAGATCATCTATTTTTATCGCACCTTCACATATAGAATATTGTGTGTGTATTTTTAAATGGTTAAACTTTTGAAATTTAGACTCGAGCATTAATGGTTTTTATATTACCATCATTTATTTCCAATAAGCAATCTGCCTTGTTAGCAAAAAATCTATTATGAGTTGCAAATATTATTAATCTTTGGGTGTTTATTTGTTTTTTTAAAAGTTCAAAAACTTCTTTAGCTGTCGCTGTGTCTAAACTTCCAGTTGGCTCATCAGCTAAAATTATTTGTGGGTTGTTTACTACTGCTCTAGCAATTGAGACTCTTTGTTTTTCACCACCTGATAATTCAGATGGTAAATGTTCGGATCTATTCAATAATCCCACCTTTTTTAATAAAATTTTTGCCTTATCTATCGAAATTTCTTTACTATTACCTGCAGCCAAAGCAGCTAAATAAATGTTCTCCAGTGCAGTAAAATCTGGAAGTAAGTTATCTTGTTGATAAACTATTCCAATTTTATTAGCTCTCAAAATATCATTTTTACTTGAGTCTTTATAATTAACCATTTTATTCTCAAAAAAAACTGACCCTGAAGTAGGTCTATCTATTAAAGATAAGAGATTTAATAAAGTTGATTTACCAGAGCCTGAGGGACCTATTAAAGAGTAAATTTTACCCTTTTTAAAATTATAAGAAATTTTTTTTAGGACTTTAGTCTTCTTTATTCCATCAAAAGATTTACTAAGATTATTTATTTGAATTAAACTACTCATATTTTAAAGATTTTACGGGATCAAGTTTAGCTGCTTTAAAGGCTGGAAATATAGAAACTAAAACAGATATTAGCACAGAACAGAGTGAAATAATTAAAATTGATATTGGGTTTATTTCTGATGGCATAGAGCTCAAAAAATATATTTCCTCAGGGAATAATGTTATATTAAATATGTTACTCAGGAATTGTCTAAAATTTTCGACATACATTGAGAATGTTACACCTAAAATTATACCAAATATAGTTGCTGTAGTCCCAATCAATACCCCAATAAGAAAGAAAATTTTTATAATTGACTTATTTAGAACTCCAATCGATTTTAAGATTGCAATCTCTTTAGTTTTATTTTTTACTAATATAGTTAAACCAGATATAATATTAAAAGCTGCTACAATTATAATTAGAGTTAAAATTATAAACATAACATTCCTTTCGACTTTTAAAGCAGAAAATAAAGATTTATTCATATCAGACCAAGTGTAAATGAATTCATTGTTAAAGATTTTTTGAATTATATTTTTTTGATGCTCTATATTTTGTGGATTATTTAAGTAAATTTCTAAATTGCGATTTTCTTGTTTTAAATTAAATAGCTCTTCTAATGTAAAAAGATTTATAAAAGCAACATTATTATCAAAATCAATCATACCACTATCAAACAGAGAAACAACTGTGAGTTTTTTTTGCTTAGGAAGGTTACCAATAATAGTTTGAACTCCAGATGAAGACATTACAGTAATTTCATCTCCAATCTCTAAGTCGAGTGAAAAACTCAATTCTTTGCTAATAGATATATAGTCATTCAGTAATTTGTCTCTACTGCCTATGAAATTTTCATTATTTACAATATTTAATTTCGAAAAGTCTTTAGCTGTATATCCTCGTAAAAAAATACCTTTGGTAATATCTTTTTTTATGATTATTCCCTCTCCAGAATTACTAAAAATCAAACTTTGAGAAATAGTTTTCAAATTTTGATCATCTAATTTTTTATTTGATATTCTCTCTTCATATGGCTTCACTGTTATATGAGCATTAAAACCAATAATCTTATTAATTAATTCTGCTCTAAAACCATTCATAACTGACATAACAACAATTAACACAGCAACTCCAAGTCCTATTCCTATAAATGAAAAAATGGAAATGATGTTCAAAAACCCATCATTCTTTCTGGCTCTTAAAAATCTAAAGGTAATTTCTTTTTCTAAATGAGAAATCAATTTTTTTCTTTTTGTTTATTTATTATTTTAATAACATCTTTTAGTTCAATCATTTGAGTTTCTCCCTCTACGTCTTTGAACTCTAATTTATTTCCTTCTGATTGTTTACCGATGATAATTTGAAAAGGCACTCCTATTAAATTCATTTTCTTAATCTTTGATGAAATATTTTCATCAGTATCCTCAATCATTGCATCAATATTATTTTTTTGAAGCTCAGAAAAAATATTATTTGCTTTATCTAGTTGAGTATTGTCATTTTTATTGATCATTGGAATTATCGCAACATGATACGGAGCAACAGAAATTGGCCATTTCATGATTTCATTTTTTTCATCATATTTAGCCTCTATTATTGCACCTACTAATCTTGAAACCCCTACCCCATAAGAGCCCATTTTAACAAAATCTTTTTTTCCACCAGGCAAATCAACTGAGGCACCCATTGGTTTGGAATATTTGTCTCCAAAATAAAAAATATGACCAACTTCAATACCTTTTGTTATCAGTCTATTTTTTTCAGAAACTTTTTTTTCAAATTCATCTTTATCAAATTTTTCATCAGTAACTGAATAATATTGTTCATATTCTTTTCTCATATTCTCTAAAGATTTTTTTTCTAATTTTGCGTTATCGATACTTAAATCAAAAACTCTTTTGTCAGTAAAAATTTTACTTTCACCAGTTTCAGCTAAAATAACAAATTCATGGGATAGACTTCCTCCAATTGGACCCGTATCTGCTGCCATTGGTATAGCTTTTAAATTTAATCTTTTAAATGTTTTAAGATATGATAAGAAAAATTTATTATAAGAAAAAAGTGCTTCCTCGTC
Source organism: uncultured Pelagibacteraceae bacterium (assembly GCA_902541315.1). Lineage (GTDB taxonomy): Bacteria > Pseudomonadota > Alphaproteobacteria > Pelagibacterales > Pelagibacteraceae > Pelagibacter. The sequence goes on along the minus strand of CACBQF010000011.1, from coordinate 7,995 downwards.
GGATATATCAAAAGAATAAGCATCCTTCATATAGAACTCTCTACATCTCATTATTCCAAACCTTGGTCTAATTTCATCTCTGAATTTCCATTGAATATGATATAAAAGTTGTGGTAGAGATTTATATGATTTAATTGATGATCTAAATATATCTGTTATCAGTTCCTCGTTTGTAGGTCCATACAACATTTCACGATTTTGACGATCTTTAATTCTAAGCATTTCCTCACCATAATCTTTATATCTTCCACTTTCTTTCCAAATTTCACTAGATTGTATTGTCGGCATTAATATTTCTTGTACCCCAATTCTATCCTGTTCCTCTCTTACAATTTGCTCAATTTTCTTCATTACTTTAAAACCAAGTGGCAACCAAGAATATATGCCTGCTGATGATTGTTTTATCATTCCAACTCTCAACATTAATTGATGGGATTTAATTTTTGCCTCCGAGGGATTATTCTTTAAAATCGGAATAAAAGATTTTGAAATGTACATGTTAGATGATTATATTTCTTAAGTTCAAATATTCAAACTTCATTAATAAATATATTATTGTGAATAAAATAGTTGTTATTCCAGTGCAATAAATGAATTTTTTTAAAATTTTAGGATTTTCTGGTGACCCGGGATCTTCACCTTCTATTTTCTCAATCTTCTTTCTGTCAACATCAATGGGTAAAATAGCAAAGAAAACAATCCACCATATAATTATGTATATTATAGCTAGTCCGGTAGCACTCATTAAATATCAACTAAATTAATATTAGTGAAAGGTCTTTTGCCTGTTTTTTCTTTCGTAAATTTTCTAGCTTTAATTTTGAGTGCATCTATGAGATTGTGTCTTTGACTTTTATTTCCAATATTAAATATTTTTGTCGTTTTCTCTATTTCTTCCTCTAATGAGTAAATAAATTCATCTGTTTCATAAATTGGTAATCCTTTAAAGTTTATTATTGGATTATTATGAATATTTCCTTTAGGCGTAATTAAAATAGTTATTTCAAGATAACCATTAGATCCTAAATTTTTTCTATCCTTTATTGATTGAGAATTTTCCTCAACACTTACATTGCCATCCAAATATAGTCTCCCACTAGGAGCTTTATCATAGACTTCTGGATATTCTCCTGGAGCTAATTTTACTATATCGCCATTTTCCACTTGAACAGGATAAGGTACCTGCATTTCTTTAGCAAAGGCAATATGCTCAATAATATGTCTATGTTCTCCGTGAACTGGAATTATACATTTTGGTTTAACCCAATCGTACATATCTTTTAAATCTTCTCTATTTGGATGCCCAGAAACATGGATAAATTCACTCTCTTCTGAAATTACTTCTATCCCGTCCTTGACTAATTGATTATGAAGTTTGTAAAGTTTTTTTTCATTTCCTGGAATTATTTTTGAGGAAAAAATTACTGCATCTCCTTTCTCAATAAATACATCGGGATGTGTATAATTTGAAATTCTCATCATTGCTCCCATCGGTTCACCCTGGCTACCTGTACAAAGATATACAATTTTTTCTCTAGCAAAATTTTTTGCTTCTCTTGGATCTAATGGTTCAATAGTATTTTTAAGATATCCACATTGTCTAGCTGCTTTGTATATTCTGTGCATAGATCTACCAACTAATGAAATTTGTCTTCCTGTTTTTTCTGCGCAATAAAAAGCTGACTCCATTCTTGCAACGTTTGATGCAAATGAGGTTATTATAACTCTTTTTTTCAACCTACTCATTATGTTCAACATACTTTTTCTCACATCTAATTCAGAACCTGAGCGCCCGGCACTAAAAACATTAGTAGAGTCACAAATCATTGCTAGAACACCTTCATCACCAATTTCTTTTAATCTTTTTGAATTAATCTCGGCACCAATCAGGGGATTTGGGTCAACTTTCCAGTCACCAGTATGTAAAACAATACCAGCTGGTGTTTGAATTCTGAGACCATTAGGTTCTAAAATAGAATGGGTTAAAGTGATATATTCAATTTCAAAAGGATTTAAATTTACCTTTCCGTTTAGTTCTACAATTTGTAAGTCATTAGTAATATCAATATTTTTTTCTCTAAATTTTTCTCTTATTAAAACAGCTGTGAAAGGAGTAGCATAAAGTTTGCATTTAAATTTTGGCCATAAATGCGCTACGGCACCTATGTGATCTTCGTGAGCATGTGTTAAGACAATTCCTAATAGATTATCTTTTCTTTCCTGAATAAACCCTGGATCTGGATAAATAAGATCAATACCTGGAACTGTGTCATCAGCAAAAGTAACACCTATATCAACCATAATCCATTTATGATCTCCTGGCTGACCATAGCCAAATAAATTCATATTCATCCCTATCTCACCAGAGCCACCTAATGGACAAAATAAAAATTCATCTTTCATATTATTTAATTAATTTTGAAGCCTTAATTAAGCCGTTAATTGTTATATCATTATTTCTTTTAAATTTTGTACTAATAGAGTTTTTAAACAATTTAGAAAAACCTCCAGTAGTAATTATATTAAAAGACTTTTTTGTCTCTTTCTTAATTAAATTTACAACATTGTCAATTAATCCAGCATATCCCCAGAAAAAACCTGAGCGGACAGCTGATGTGGTATCTTTTCCAATTACTTTTGTAATTTTCTTTAAATCAATCTTTGGAATTAAAGATGCTTTGTCTGAAAGTGTATTAAGAGAAATTTGAATACCTGGGGATATAATTCCACCTTTGTAATTATTGCCAATTAAAACATCAAATGTTGTTGCGGTGCCAAAATCTAAAATAATAAAATTTTTGTTTTTTTGCGTAACACTTATTGCATTTGCTAATCTATCTGACCCTACTTGCTTATAATTAACATCAATTTTTAAAATTTTTCTTAAATTAAGCTCTTTTAATTCGTAACACCTAACTTTTATTTTATTGTAGAAATATCTTTTTAGCTCCTTGTAGGTTGATGGTACAACACTACAAAACAAAATTTTATCTATTGAGGAAAAATCTACTTTTTTAAAATATTTGTTCAATAAATTCAGTTTCTTACCTTTAGAGGGAATTACAATCTTTTTTATGATTTTATCATTGTTATTAACCAAACAAATTTTTGTCTCAGTATTTCCTATGTCACCTAAAATAATCATCTATTTATTTGTATAATATTGTGACAAAAACTTACCAAAGGATATTTTTAATTGATTCATAAATATTTCAGTTTTTATTTTTTTTTTAGTAATTTCAAATAAATTAGTTGTAGGATAATTGGGGATTATAGGACTTTTAATCAAATTAAATCCAATACCAACAATTAGATAATTATTACCTGATTTATTAATTTTTTCTTGCAAAATACCACAAATCTTTTTTTTATTAATGAATAAATCATTTGGTGATTTATAAACTATTTTGTGTTTATAAAATTTTGAAATTACATCTTTAACTAAAAAACAATTATTTCTTGATAGTTGTTTCATTGATAAATTTATCTTTTTTAGTTTATAAAAAAAGGATATTAAAATATTTCCTTTATAAGAAATCCATTTTCTCCCATACTGACCTTTACCACCAGTTTGTGTTTCGGATATTATCATTCCAAAATTATGATTTGTTTCTCTTATTATTCTTATTGCTGTGTTGTTTGTACTCTTAACTTTTTTATATCTAAAAACTTTAAACTTCATCAAATAATATTAATTCTAGAAACTACCTCAATAAGTTGGCTTGGGAATATGAAGTAAAATAAAATTAATAATGTTGAGAATGTTAATGAAAATTTTAACCACAATCCATGATCCATATCATATTTTTCTTTTTCTTTATCAAAATACATAATTTTAATTAATCTTAAGTAATAAAAAGCAGCAACCACTGTTGATAATAAACCCACGATTGCTAAAAAATACATTGATTGTTCTATTACTGATTTGAAAACATAAAATTTAGCAAAAAATCCAGCTAAAGGCGGTATGCCTGCCAGTGAAAACAATATAATCATCAGCGATAAAGCTAACATCGGATGATTTTTAGATAATCCCGATAAATCCTCTATTTTTTCGTAGTATTGATTTTCTCTTTTCATCATTAGCAAACAAGAAAATAATCCTAAATTCATTAATATATAAATAATTATGTATATTACTGAACTTTGCATTCCTTCGTTTGTCCCCGTTGCGACACCTGCTAAAGCATAACCCACGTGTCCTATAGAACTGTATGCTACTAATCTTTTTAAATTGGTTTGACCTATTGCAGCAATTGCTCCAAAAAGCATTGAAGCAATAGAGAGAAATACCAATATCATTTGCCACTGATCGATTAAATCTAAAAAAGGTACATATAAAAATCTAATAAATACAGTTAAGGCTGCAACTTTTGGTACCATTGTGAAAAACAAAGTTACAGAAGTTGGTGAGCCCTCATAAACATCCGGCGCCCACATATGAAATGGCACAGCCGAGATTTTAAATGCTAACCCGACTAAGATGAAAACAATTCCAAAGGTAATAGCATATTCACTGGAGCCTAGTTGATTTGCAATCACATTGAAGTTTGTTGATCCAGTAAATCCATATATTAGTGAACAACCATACAAAAGTAATCCAGAAGATAAGGCGCTTAGTACAAAATATTTTAGTCCCGCTTCTGAAGATTTTATTTGATCTCTATTAAAAGTAGCCAAAACATATAATGCTAAAGATTGAAGCTCTAAACCCATATAGAATACAATCAAGTCATTAGAATTAATCATAATCATCATTCCCAAAACAGAGCTTAATATTAAAATTGGATATTCAATCTTAAAAAATTTTAAAAGTTCTTAAATAATTTGATGAAATGATTAAAACTAAAAAAGTGGCTAGCAGCGTAACAATTTTCATCAATGACGATAAATAGTCTATAATTATACTATTATTAAATAATTTAACTTCTTTAATACCAACTGTTTCATTAAATGTTATGACTGCTGTAACAAGTAAGACTACTAATGAAAGATTTTGGATTATTTTTGAGCTATTTTTTTTAAAAACACCTAATATTAGTAGAAACATTATTGATAAGGATAAAAAAAATCTCTGGAAAAACTAATTGCAGATTTGTCATTATATCTTGCTCGCTAACCTAAAGTTATATGTTTCTATCAAATCTGAAATAGATACCTCTATTGTATTTATCAATGGATCTGGATAAAAACCAAAAAACAAAGTTGGTATAGCCAAAGAAGTTAATATAATTGACTCCGATCTATTCAAATCTATCATTTTTTTTAAGTCATTATTAATTAATTTTCCAAATATCACTCTTTTGTATAACCAAAGCATATAAGCTGCGCCAATAATAACTCCAATGCTAGCAATAACAGCAACTAAAAAGTTATCTTTAAATGCTCCCATCAATATTAAAAATTCACCTACAAACCCACTAGTGCCAGGAAGACCCAAAGCCGCCAAAGTAAATAACATGAATAAGACAGAATACTTTGGAATTATACTTACAATTCCACCATAAGTATCAATAAGTCTTGAGTGCATCCGATCGTAAACAACACCAACACACAAAAATAGTGCGGCTGAAACTAATCCATGACTTATCATTTGAATTATACTTCCCTCAATACCCTGTTGTTGGATAGTAAAAATTCCTAAAGTAACATATCCCATGTGAGCAACAGATGAATATGCAATGAGTTTTTTCATATCCTCTTGCATTAAGGCGATAAAAGATGTGAAAATAATTGCGATAACGCTCAATGTGTAAATTAATGGAGTAAAAACTTCAGATGCAGCAGGAAATAATCCCAAAGAAAATCTTATAAATCCATAACCTGCCATTTTTAGTAAAATTGCAGCTAATAAAACTGATCCTGCTGTGGGAGCCTCAACATGAGCATCTGGTAACCAAGTGTGGACTGGCCACATTGGAGTTTTGACTGCAAAAGAGCTAAAAAAAGCAAGCCATAACAAATTTTGATATTTAGTTTCGATACCTAAACTATAAAGTTCAATTACATCTGTTGTCCCGGTCAACCAATATATAGTAATAATAGCAACCAACATTAATACTGACCCAAGTAAAGTGTAAAGAAAAAATTTAAATGCAGAATAAACTCTTCTAGCCCCTCCCCATATCCCAATAATTAAAAACATCGGTATCAGACCAGCCTCAAAAAATAAGTAAAAAATTACAAGATCTAAAGAACAAAATACTCCTATCATGAAAGACTCCATAATTAATACTGCTATTAAAAATTCACTCAATCTTTCTTTGATAGAATTATTAACTGACAAGATACAAAGTGGGGTAATAAATGTTGTGAGTAAAATAAATAAAATTGAAATCCCATCAACACCTACTTTATAATTTATGAAATCCTTAATCCAAATTCTTTGTTCTACAAATTGAAACTCTGAGGTAGTTTGATCAAAAAGTATCCATAAATAAATAGATAGAAGAAAATTTACAAAAGAAGTGAACAATGCAACATATTTTACAGTAAAATTATTTTTCTTATTACCTCTTGTAAAAAATAAAAAAAATGCCCCAACTGTTGGTAATAAAATTAGTGAAGATAAAATAGGAAAGTTCATTATTTTACAATTAGAAAGGTTAATAAAGCAGAAAATCCAAGAAGCATAACAAAAGCATATTGATAAATAAATCCACTTTGAAATTTGTTTGCTTTAATTGAAAATCTTTTAATAATTGCAGAGATACCATCGGGCCCAAAACCATCGATTATCTTTAAATCAAAAAACTTCCACAAAAATAATCCAAATTTTTTTGATGGTTTCACAAATAGTGCATCATACAACTCATCAAAATACCACTTGTTTAATAAAAATTGGTATAAAGGTTTGTTAATTTTTACAATTTGTTCTGGTACATTTTTATTTTTAACAAACAAATAATATGCCGTTGGTATAGATAAAATTACTAGTATTGGAGTTAATAACAAAAACCATAATGGAGGATGTTCATTGCTTAATGGTTTTAAAAAAAATATTGAGTCTTTCCAAAAATTATTTAAACCATAATTACCAATAAACAAATCCTTAAAAATAAATCCAGCAAATATTGCACCCAAAGAAAGTAGGACTAAAGGTATCAACATTACTATAGGAGACTCATGAGTATCCTCAATTTTTATTTCTTTATTATTATAATCGCCGTGAAAAGTTTTGAATATTAATCTCCAAGAATAAATGGATGTTAAAAATGCTGTAAAGATCCCAATTCCAGCAGCATAATAACCTGTCGTATTGCCTCTTAAGTAGGCAAATTCAATTATCGCATCCTTAGAATAAAAACCTGATAACAATGGAAAACCAGTTAATGCTAAAGTTCCTATAATCATCAGTGAGTAAGTGAAAGGTAATTTTTTCCATACTCCACCCATTTTATTTATATCTTGTTCATCTTTGAATGCATGAATGACCGAACCAGATCCCAAAAATAGTAAAGCTTTAAAGAAAGCATGAGTGAATAAATGAAACATTGCTACGTTATAAGCACCAACTCCGGTAGCAAAGAACATATAACCTAATTGACTACATGTTGAGTAAGCTATTATCTTTTTTATATCATTTTGAACCAAGGCAACACTTGCAGCAAAAAAAGCTGTGCTCATACCAATTACAGTAATTATATTTAATACAAATTCAGAATATTCGTAAATTGGTGAACATCTAACAACAAGGAAAACACCTGCTGTAACCATAGTTGCTGCATGAATTAAAGCGGACACAGGAGTAGGACCCTCCATAGCATCTGGCAACCAAGTATGAAGTAGAATTTGAGCTGATTTACCCATGGCGCCGATAAACAAAAGTAAGCAAATCAAATCTATCGCATTAATTTCAATACCTAAAAAAACTAGATTTTTTTCGGTAATGTTTGGAATTTGCTGAAAAACTTCAGAATAATTTACTGTTCCGAATAAATAAAATATTAAAAAAATACCTAGAGCAAATCCAAAATCTCCTACTCTATTGACAAC
>CACBQF010000010.1 GCA_902541315.1 uncultured Pelagibacteraceae bacterium | reverse complement strand
GATTTTTTCGCTACATCAATTTTATCTGAAAGTACAAATTTACAATTTGATAGTGAAGGGAGAATTTCATTATCATCAAAACTTCTAAAACATGCAAAAATTAAAAATAGTATGATTTTTGTTGGCCAGGGAAAAACATTCCAAATTTGGGAGCCGACAATTTTTGAAAAATTTAGGGCAAACGCAAGAAAAAAGGCGAATTCAAATCGTTCAAGTCTTAAATGGGAGAGTCAATTTAACAAATAATAAAGTAGGGGGATATAATGACAATTAATTTTAAGGTACCAGAAATAAAGGAGTTGCAACCAAGACTTTTAGTAATGGGTATTGGTGGTGCTGGTGGCAACGCAATTAATGAGATGATTGATAATGGAATGCAGGGTGTTGAATTCATTGCTGTGAATACTGATGCCCAAGATTTAAAACATAGCAAAGCAAAATCAAAAATTCAAATTGGTTTAAATCTAACTAAAGGGCTAGGTGCTGGTGCAAAACTTGACATAGGTCAAGCAGCAGCTGATGAGTCGCTAAATGATATTGTCAATATTTTACAAGGTGCGAATATGGTATTTATCGCAGCTGGAATGGGAGGTGGAACTGGTACGGGTGCAGCTCATGTAATAGCAAGGGCCGCAAAAGAACTTAATATTTTAACAGTTGGCGTAGTAACTCTTCCTTTTCTATATGAAGGTCCATCAAGAATGAGAAGAGCACAACAAGGTTTGGAAGAACTTAGAAGACATGTTGATACTATTATTGTTATCCCAAACCAAAATTTATTCAAAATTGCAAATGAACAAACTACATTTGAAGAATCTTTTAATTTATCAAATAATGTTCTTATGCACGGTGTTCAAAGTATTACCGACTTAATGGTTAGACCTGGACTAATAAATCTTGATTTTGCAGATGTTGAGTCTGTAATGGCCTCAATGGGTAAAGCAATGATGGGAACTGGAGAGGCAGAAGGAGAAGGTAGAGCAATGAAGGCAGCCGAAATGGCAATTAGCAATCCATTAATTGATGATTACACTTTAAAAGGTGCCAAAGGTCTATTAGTAAATATAACTGGTGGAAAGGACCTTAAACTTTTTGAAGTCGACGAGGCAGTTAATAAAGTTAGAGCCGAAGTAGATCCAGAGGCAGAATTAATTATAGGCGCTATTACAGATCCAGAACTTGATGGAAAAATGAGAGTTTCAATTGTAGCAACTTCATTAGACGGTCAACAACCTGAGACTAAATCAGTGATTAACATGGTTCATAGAATTCAAAATAGAAATCCAGGATATTCTGATTTTTCTTCTAATGGATTGGCACAATCTTTTTCATTTAATGGAAGTAGTTCTAACCCTGTTTCCCATGGTGCTAATGCTCTAAAATTAGATAATGAAATAGTTAATGAAAATTTACAAAATCAAATGGATACTCAATCAGTTGATGACGTGAATAATCAGTATCATCATGAACTATTAAAAAATCAGGAAAATGAAAAACCTCATGAAAATACTTATGAAAATGAGGAAATTTCTTTTAACCAAGAAACATCAGATACGATAGATGAAATGAAAAATAACTCTAGTGATTTGAGAGAATTTGGAGTTGATACAGATGAGCCAGACTTATTTAGCTCTGATAGTAATAATCCAGACTCGAGTGATTTATTAAGTTCCTCAGAAAATGAAAATGAGGAGGATGATTTAGAAATACCTGCTTTTTTGAGAAGACAAAAAAATTAATGGTCTTCAAGAAAATAAATGGAAGCCACCATAGTATCGGAAAAAACAAAGCATTATTCGGTACTGCTAAAAGAAATTATTAGCATTATTTCCCCTCAATATGGTGGCACATTTATTGACTGCACTTTTGGTCAAGGCGGATATACAAAAGAAATATTAAAATTTCCTAATACAAAAGTAATAGCCATCGATAGAGATATTGAGAGTAAGAAAATTGCAGATCGTATCAAAAAAAGTTTTGAAGATAGATTTTTTTTCAAAAATATTAAATTCAGTCAATTAAAAAATTTAAAGTTAAAAAATGAAAATATCAAAGGGATAATTTTTGATTTGGGTTATTCTCTAAATCAAATCAGAGATAATAAAAAAGGATTATCATTTAATTATCAAGGTCAACTTAATATGACATTAGGTCTAAATAATTTTTCAGCCAAAGAGGCAATCAACAAGCTCACATCAAATGATTTACAAAAAATTTTTAGGTATTTTGGTGATGAAAAAGAAGCCAAAAAAATTGCAAATAATATAGTTATTGAAAGGGCGAAGTATGAAATTAATACACAAGATTTAGTAAGAATTATTGACTCAGTAAAAAGAAAAAAAAATTCTAAAATCCATGTTTCAACAAAAGTTTTTCAAGCAGTCAGAATATTCGTTAATCAAGAAATTAGTGAGTTAATTTATGGATTAATAAATGCCTCAAAAATTTTAAAAAAGGATGGAATATTAGCAGTAGTTACTTTTCACTCATTAGAGGACAAAATTGTAAAATATTTTTTTAGAAGTTTATCTGAAAATAAAAGCATTTCACGGTATCAACCGAAAATGATTCAATCTGAGCCATTATTTTCCATGAGTCATAGAAAGCCAATCATACCCAGTAAAAAAGAGTTATCTGAAAATTTATCATCGAGATCAGCAAAACTGAGATTTGTTATTAAAAAAAAAAATTTTTATGATTTTAGTTCGGATATTTCAGAAAAATTCAAGTCCTTACTTGAGGTTGAAAATATAAGTAAGAAATTATGAAAAAATTAATAATAATAATTTTCATATTTTCTTTAATATTTTCAACGGCACTCATAAAAAACTCTACAAAAAAAATTGAGGATGAAATATTCGCAGTAAAGGAGAGTTTAAAAAATTATGAAAATGAATTGGGTGATACAAGATTGGAATTTGAATATTTGAGCTCAACTGAGAAATTACTTCAGTATCAATCACAGTTTTTTGAAAAAGATTTAAACCAGAGGAATATAAATAAGATAAAAACAATAACCAAAAAATTGAATAATTTATCTATCGATAATTCCAATATCTTCAAAACAAATGAAAAAAAATAATTTTACTGTTATTTCAGAAAATCAAAAAAGTGATTTTTTTTATGAAAAAAGAAAATCTAATTTAAATATTACATTTAACAGAGTAAGTTTTATTTTTTTTATTTTTTTTATCATCTCGACTATTTTTTCTATTCATTTAATTCATCTCGGTTCAAGAAATGATACTAAAATTATTAAATCAAATTTACATAATTCAACTCAAAAACTTTATAGAGCGGATGTGGTTGATAGAAATGGCAATTATTTAGTAAAAACTGTAAACTCTATAGATATTGGCATCAGTACAAAAAAGATCATAAATAAAGAGAAGTTAATACTTAATTTGAAATATATATTCCCTAATAAAGATTATGATCTTGTTGAAGAAAAGATGGAAAAAAAAAATTTTTTTTATTTTGAAAAAAAGATATCACAAGAAAATTATGATAAAATAATGAAACTTGGTGATAAATCTATTCAATCTGAGGATAGACTGGTTAGAGTATATCCTGAAAAAAATTTGTTCAGCCATATTATTGGTCAGATAGATGATAATAATAATGGTATTTCTGGAATAGAAAAATCTTTCGACGATAAACTCAAAGTTTCAAACAAACCAATTACATTAAGCTTAGATAAAGATATTCAATATTTAATTAGAAATGAACTTATTAAGTTTAATGAAATTTTTACCACTAAAGGAAGTTCAGCTATTTTAATGAATGTAAATAATGGTGAAATTTTCTCATTAGTTTCACTCCCTGATTTTAACCCAAATAAAAGAGAAAAAATTTTTGATAAAAATTATATAAATAGGGCGACAAAAGGAGTTTATGAATTTGGTTCTGTATTTAAAACATTTACTATAGCAGCAGCTTTTGAGGAAAAAATCATTGAGCCTGAAACTAAATTCACAGATTTACCAAAATCTTTGACTTGTGCAGGATTTCCAATTAGGGAATATGATAATAAAATCCCCACAGATCTTACTGCTGAACAAATTTTAATAAGATCTGGAAATATAGGATCTGTCAGGATTGTTCAAAAAGTTGGTCAAGAAAAATTTAAATTGTTTTTATCTAAAATTGGAATATTAAAAAAAATTGATTTCGATATTGAGGAAGTTGGGACGCCTGTAAGATTCAATTGGGGAAAGTGTCCATTAGCTACAGCTTCTTTTGGTCATGGCATCACTACAACATTGCTTCAAATTGTTAAAGCATACTCGATCATTGTTAATGGAGGTTACTATATAAATCCAACTCTCATTAAAAATAGTAAAATCACAAGACCTGAAAAAGTTTTAGATGAAAACATTTCCAGTAAAATTTTACCAATCTTAAGAAAAATTGTTTCTACTAAAGAAGGCACAGCCAATTTAGCTGATATTGATGGATACGAGATAGGTGGCAAGACAGGGACTGCAAATAAAAGTTTTAAGGGAATGTATTCTAAAGAAAAAGTTAATACTTTTGTTTCAGTTTTTCCAACAACAAAACCAAAATTTATTTTGGCTGTTATGTTAGATGCGCCTAAAATAAATGATGAATATATTTACAATTATAGAGATGGATCAAATTTTCAATTAAAAGGTAGTCCCAGAAACACCGCTGGTTGGAATAGTGTGGAAGTTGCGGGTCACATTATAGAAAAAATCGGGCCTATTTTAGCCACAAAATATAGTGAGGTTAAATAGTCTATGTTACTTAAAGATTATATCCCTGATATTAAAAAAAAATACTCTAAAATTTTCTTTTCAGGTATTGCCTCTGATAGTTCAAAAGTAAAAAAAAATGATATTTTTTTTGCAATTAAAGGAGCAAATTTTGATGGTCATAATTTCATATCTATTGCTATAAAAAAAGGTTCAAAAATAATTATTACTGAAAAAAAAATTAAAAATAAATTAAAGGGAATTTTAATTATTTACTCAAAAAATGTGAGAAAATTACTTGCTGAGGTTTCGTATAAAATTTATAAAAATAGACCAAAAAATTTAATCGCAGTTACTGGTACAAATGGAAAATCATCTGTATGTGATTTTTACTATCAAATTTTAAAATTGAATAATAAAAGAGTAGCTACTATAGGAACATTGGGAGTTAAGTCAGATGGTATTAATATTGATCTATCCAATACTACAACTGACCCAATTCAATTAGGAAAAATATTAAATAAACTAAAAAAAAAAGGAATTGATAATGTAATTATGGAAGCCTCAAGCCATGGACTTGAGCAAAATAGACTTGATGGTTTATTATTTAATTCAGGAATATTTACTAATCTATCCCAGGATCATTTAGATTATCATAAAAATTTAAAAAATTATTTAAAAGCAAAACTCTACTTATTTGAAAATCTTCTTAAAGATAAAGGGCATGTAATAACAGATGAAAAATTGCCTGAATTCAAAAAAATCAAAAATATTTCAATAAATAAAAATTTAAAACTTCATAAAATTAATGATGGAAATCTCCTTAAAATTTTATCTCACACTTATCAAGGAGAAAATCAATTAATGGAAATAGAATATAAAAAATTAGTTAAAGTTATTAAAATTAATTTAATTGGAAAAGTACAATTAAAAAATTTATTAATGGCAATTATTGCGGCAAAGAAAAGTAATCTAAATATACAAAAAATTTTTAATGTTATTCCAAAAATTAAATCAGTTAAGGGTAGATTTGAAGAAATCGGTAAAATCAAAAATAATTCAAAGGTTATCCTCGATTACGCTCACACACCAGATGCTTTGAAAACTTGCTTATTAAATTTAAAAGAGCAATTTAAAGATAGGAAAATTTCGTTATTGTTTGGATGTGGTGGAAATAGGGATCAAGATAAAAGATTTAAAATGGGTAAAATTGCTTCTGATTTATCTGATAAAGTTTATCTTACAGACGATAACCCAAGATATGAAAATCCAAAGAAAATTAGAGATGATATTAAAAAAGGTATAAAAAATAAAAGTGTTGTTGAAATATCTAATAGATCTAAAGCTATATCTTTAGCCATCAAAGATTTAAATGCTGGCGAAATCTTACTTGTTGCAGGAAAAGGTCATGAGAAAACACAAAACTTAGGTAATAGAAAAATCTTTTTTTCAGATAAACAAGTTATTTTGAAATCAATTAATATAAAAAATAATAGTTTATCTAATAATTTAAAGTTTAATATTTTAAAAGAATTATCTGGTAATAAAAAATTATCTTCAGAATTACCTTTGAGTTCTGCAAGAATTAATTCTAGAGATGTGCAGAAAAATGACATTTTTTTTGCAATAAAAGGGAAAAAGAATGATGGAAATAAATTTGTAAAACAAGCATTCAAAAATAAAGCATCTATTGCTGTTGTAAATAGAATTAACAAAAACTTTAAAACTAATCGTCAAATAAAAGTAAAAGATACTTTAAAATTTTTTTCAGATACTTCGAAAATTTTTAGAAAAAATATAAATACAAGAATAATAGCTATTACAGGGAGTTGTGGAAAAACAACACTTAAAGAATTATTAGGCAGCACTTTAGGAAAAATGTCTAAAGTAAGTATTTCACCTAAATCTTACAACAATAAATATGGGGTTCCTTTAAGCCTTTTTAATTTAAAAGAAGATGATGAGTTCGGTGTTCTAGAAGTTGGAATGGATAAAATGGGTGAAATTGACTATTTATCAAAAATAATCCAACCAGATGTGAGCGTAATAACAAATATAAATTATGCACATGCTAAAAATTTTAAAGATATTAAAGATATTGCTATTGCAAAATCTGAAATTATTTTGAACACAAAATCAGGTGGTTTTACCATATTAAATGCTGATGATGATTTTTATAATTTTCATAAAAAAATAGCAATTAAAAATAATCTCAAATTAGTTTCTTTTGGAATAAAAAATAGAAATTCCAAAATAAAATTTTTATTTATTAAAAAAGAAAGAAATCACTTTAAACTTTGTATAAAAATTAATAAATTTAAAAAATATTTTCTTGTCTCAAATAATTTTCAAAGCAATATTTATAATATTTTAGCTGCATTAGCTATACTGAGTATTTACTTTGATATTTCAAAGTTCAATAAGAATATTTTTTTTAAATTTAAAGCACCTCAGGGAAGAGGTGATATATCGAAAATTAAAATTTTTAAAAAGAATATTAGTCTAATTGATGAAAGTTATAATTCAAATCCTTTATCATTAAAATCTGCAGTCTTAAACTACGATAAAATTGAAAAAAAAAAAAAATTTAAGAAGTATCTGTTACTTGGTGATATGTTGGAATTAGGTAAGCATGCTAAAAAACTTCATGAGTCAATAGCAATTACAATTAACAATACCAAAATTGATAAAGTTTATATAAAAGGTCACTATATGAAATATATGTTTAAAAAACTCTTACCCTCCAAAAAGGGACAAGTTTTATCAAACAAATCACAAATTATTGAATTTATTAAAAATAATTTAAGTAATAATGATAGTCTTATGGTAAAGGCCTCAAATGCGACAGGTTTTAATAAGATGATAAAGGAGATTAAAAGGAATTAATTAATGCTTTACCAATTTTTATTAAACTTTGTTGATACATTCAGTTTTTTAAATGTTTTTAAATATCTTACATTTAGAACTGGCCTATCTGTTTTTACATCATTAGCAATTGTTTTACTAATTGGAGGCCCATTTATTAAATTTTTTTCTAATCAAAAAATTTTTAATCCCATCAGAGATGACGGCCCAGAGGATCATATTGTAAAAAAAATTGGTACACCAACAATGGGTGGGGTGATCATATTATTTGGTTTATTAATTTCAGTCTTATTATGGGCAGATCTGTCAAACATAAATATTTTATTTTGTATATATATTACGGTCTCTTTTGGGCTACTTGGTGCTTTTGATGATTTTAAAAAGATTAAATATAGTAATTCATCAGGAATTTCCTCTAAATTAAAGATAACATTACAAATTTTATTAGCAGTTATTGGAGTAAGTTTGTTTGTTTATTATACTGATTTTCAAGATATGACCAACTTATACTTTCCATTTTTTAAAAATCTCATAATTAATCTTGGATGGTTTTTTATTCCTTTTTCAGTCTTTGTAATAATTGGATCATCAAATGCGGTAAATCTCACAGACGGTCTAGATGGTTTAGCTACAGTGCCCGTAATATTGGTAGCTGCATGTTTTGCTTTCATTAGTTACGTGACTGGAAATATAGTATTTTCTAATTATTTACAAATACCTTACATTGAAGGTACAGGAGAAATATCAATTTTTTGTGGAGCAATTATTGGATCATGTCTTGGTTTTTTATGGTTTAACGCGCCACCAGCAAAAATTTTTATGGGTGACACAGGTTCCTTATCCCTTGGAGGGTCTTTAGGTGCTGTAGGAATAATTACTAAGCATGAGATTGTATTGGCTATAACTGGAGGTCTTTTTGTTTTGGAGGCTGTTTCAGTTATGGTTCAGGTGATATCTTTTAAATTGACAGGAAAAAGAATTTTTAAAATGGCTCCAATTCATCATCATTTTGAAAAAAAGGGATGGCCAGAATCGACAGTTGTCATAAGATTTTGGATTATTTCGATAATCCTTGCAATGATTGGTTTAGCAACACTCAAATTAAGATAACGGTGAAATATTTGAGTATTTTTTTAAATAAAAAAATATTAATCTATGGCTCCGGAAGGAGTGGATTGTCAGCATTTAAGTTTTTGAGAAAAAAATGTGATGTGTTTTTATATGATGATTTTAAGAGAAATTCAAAAAAAACAGTTGACTATAAATTTGTAAAAAAAAATAAATTTGATTTCATAATAATTAGTCCTGGAATAGATATAAATAATTGTAAATTATCTGCATTTTTAAAAAAAAATTTAAAAAAAATTTACACAGATTTAGATGTTTTTTACTCATTTTATAAAAATAGTTGTATCTCGGTGACAGGGACAAACGGAAAATCTACCACTTGTCAACTTTTGTGGGAAATATTATCAAGACATAAATATGACGTGAAATTAGTTGGAAATATAGGTAATCCAATTTTGTCAACAAAGAATATTAAACCTAAAACAATTTTTGTAGTAGAGGCCTCATCATATCAGCTCGAATATAGTCAAATTTTTCAATCGAAATATGCAGTCATATTGAATATATCCCCAGATCATTTAGAAAGACACAAAACTGTTAATAAATACGTACAAGCTAAGATTAAAATTCTAAATAGCAAGTCAAAAAATTTTTTTGGTTTTATAAATAAAAAAGATTTATTAACAATCAAAGAGTTAAAAAGACAAAAAATAAAAAGAAAATTATTCAAAATTAATACTAATTCCACAAATAATATTTTAGAAAAAATAAATAACGAATACTTCTTGAACGAGGCAAATAACGAAAATTTATCTTTTGTAATGGCAATTTCCAGTAAGTTAAAATTAAAAAAAAAAATAGTTTTTGAAACGTTAAAAAGATTTAAAGGTTTAAAATATCGTCAACAAATAATCCATAAAAGCCCGTCTCTTACTATAATAAATGACTCTAAGTCCACAACTTTTTCATCATCAACATCAGTTTTAAAGAAAAAATTGAATATTTATTGGTTACTAGGTGGAATACCAAAAATAGGTGATAAATTTAATTTACATAAAAAGTACTACTCTAATATCAAAGCTTTCATATATGGAAGAAATAAAAAATTTTTTAATGATGAGTTAAAGGGTAAAATTCAATTTACTAATTTCAAAAATCTCAATCAAGCTTTAAGAAGAATATTCATAATTATAAAAAAAGAAAAATTTTTAAAAAATACTATAATTTTTAGCCCATCTGCAGCTTCTTTCGACAGTTTCAAAAATTTTGAAGATAGAGGAAATTATTTTAATAAACTTATAAAAAAATATATAAATGAATAAAATAGTATCATTACAAAAATTATATTATAAATGGTGGAAAAATATTGATAAATTTTTGCTCACTCTTATAATTCTGTTATTTTTAGTGGGTTTATTCTTTTCACTTGTATCTACATCATTGATTGCGTCTGATAAATTGAACACAAATGATTATTCCTTCTTTTTCAAACACTTAATTTTTCTCTGTGTTGGTATATTTTGCATTTTTATTTTTTCATCTATGAGTCAGATAAATCTTTTTAGAATTTCAATTATTTTTTTTGTTATATCGATAATTCTACTATTACTAGTTCCATTAATTGGTATTGAAGTCAAAGGATCCAAGAGATGGATTGACCTTTACATGCTGCCAAGATTCCAGCCTATTGAATTGGTCAAACCTTTTTTGATTATGTTTTTAAGTATTATTTTAAGCAGCGAAAAATATCTTAATATTTATTTGAAATATTGTATTTCCTTTTTGGTGACGTTGAGCGTTGTTTTTTTGTTAGCTTTACAACCTGATATTGGTCAAACTTTATTAATTCTTTTTTCATGGGCAGTATTAATTTTTATCTCAGGAATGAATTTTATATTTCTAATCACTTTTTTTTTTATAATAGCTCTATCATTTTCATATCTAATAATATTTATTCCAAAATTTATTTATATTAAAAACAGAATAATCTCATTTTTTGACACAGATACTGGAACACATAATTTTCAATCAGATAAGGCAATAGAGTCAATTGTTAGTGGTGGATTTTTTGGCAAAGGTATGGGAGAGGGGACTTTGAAGAATAGAGTGCCAGAAGCGCACACAGATTATATCATTTCTGTTATATCAGAAGAATTTGGAATAATTGCCATAATTTTAATCTTATTTTTGTTTTTAGTTTTTGTTCATTCAGTTTTTAGAAAAGTAAATTTAGAAAATGATGATAGATCAAAACTAATTCTAGTGGGTTGTGTAAGCTTAATTTTGATGCAAGTAATGATACATATTGGGGTAAATATAAGATTATTTCCCACAACAGGAATGACTCTTCCTTTCATAAGTTACGGAGGATCTTCAATCGTAAGCATGTCTATCATATCGGGAATAATTTTAAATTTAACAAAAAGAAAATTAGATTAAAAATGAAAAAAAAAATTTTAATCTCTACAGGAGGATCGGGCGGTCATGTAATACCAGCAACTATTTTTCATGATCATCTTTTAAAAAAAAAGGACGTAATAATTTCAACAGATAATAGGGGATATAAATACTTAAATAAAGGTATTCACAAAATTTTAATAATAGATACCCCAAAATTGAATTTATTATTATTACCTATCAATTTTTTTAAGATTTTATTTTTGTTCATAAAATCTATTTTTTTTCTCAAGAAAGAAAAAATAAGTCAATTAATTTCAACTGGTGGTTATATGTCATTACCTTTAATTTTAGCGGGTAAATTTTTAAATCTCAAAATTTATTTAATTGAGCCAAACTTTGTTTTAGGTAGAGCTAATAAATTTTTTTTAAGTTCATGTGAAAAAATTTTTTGTTACACAGACCAAATAAAAAATTTTCCAGAAAAATATAAATATAAAAGAGTGATTATATATCCACTTGTGAGAGAGGAGTTTTATAAAATAAAAAATCATAAAAATGATAATGAGAAATTTCGCTTATTAATTGTTGGGGGAAGCCAAGGGGCAAGTATATTTGATAAAAACTTAAATAAATCAATTCTTAATATTTCAAAAAAATTTCCGATAAAAGTTATTCAGCAAACACATCTAAAAAATATTTCTTTACTAAAGGAATTCTATTCTAAAAATAATATTGAAAATGAAATTTTTAATTACGATAAAAACTTTATAGAAAAAATTGTTGAAACCGATATTTGCATAACTAGAGCCGGGGCATCGACATTAGCAGAATTATCTATTCTTAATATACCGTTTATAGCGGTGCCATTACCAAATTCAAAAGATAATCATCAATTAGAAAATGCAAATTTTTATTTAAAAAAAAATTGCTGTTGGATTTTAGAACAAAATCTCTTTAATGAAAAAATTGAACAATTGATTGAAGAAATTTTAAAGAATAAATCCCATTTTACCAAAAAAAAAGAAAATTTAAGTTGTTTAAATTATGAAAATACTTGGAAAAATGTTAATCAAAAAATATTAAATAATTTAGATGAAAATTGAACTTGCAAAAAATGAAATTATCCATTTCATTGGCATAGGTGGAATTGGGATGAGTGGTCTATCTCTTATTATGAAAGGAAAAGGGTTTAAAGTTCAAGGTAGCGACATAGCATCAAACAAGAATATAGAAAGATTAAAAAAAGAAAAAATAAAGATATTTATAGGTCATAAAAAACAACATATAAAAAATGCTACTATTGTTGTGATTTCGTCTGCAATTAAGAAAAATAATTCTGAATTAATAGAAGCAAAAAAAAAAAATTTACCAATAATAAAGAGGGGAAGAATGTTGGCACATATAGTTTCGTTGATGAAAAATATAGTGGTAGCAGGATCTCATGGAAAAACTACCACCACCTCACTTATTGCTTCAATTTTTCAAAAAACCAGTTTAGATCCAACAATAATTAATGGCGGAGTCATTAACTCTCTAAATAGCTCAGCAAAATTAGGTAAAAGTGATTGGTCAATATTGGAAGCTGATGAGTCGGATGGGAGTTTTGTTCATATTCCGCCTACTTATTCAATAATCACAAATATAGACAGAGAGCATATGGATTTTTATAAAACAATAAATGATTTAAAGAAGTCTTTTAATGAATTTGTTGAAAAAGTCCCTTCCTTTGGAAAATCATTTATTTGTATTGATGATAAAATAAATAGGGAACTTATTAGTAATGGTAAAAATAAAAATTTTTATACGTATGGTATAAATTTAAAATCAAATTTTTTAATAAGAAATATTAATCAAAAAAAAGAAATAACAGCATTTGACTTAGTAGTAAATTTACCAAATAAAAAAAAACAAATAATTAAAAAAATTGAAATTCCACTTCTTGGGATTCACAACATTAGAAACTCTGTAGCTGCTGCTGCTGTAGCATTAACAGTTGGTATTACAATAAAGGATATTAAAAACGGCTTATTAAGATTTAAGGGTGTTCAAAGAAGGTTTAATAAAATATTTACATTTAATGGTGTAAATTTTTATGATGACTATGCTCATCATCCGACTGAAATCAAGATGGTCTTAGATGGAGTAAACGAGGTTTATAAAGACTATGAAAAAGTTTGTGTATTTCAGCCTCACCGAATTTCAAGACTGAGAGATCTTCGTAAGGAATTCTCATCTGCATTCCAAAAAGCAGACATCGTTATATTATGTCCAGTTTATTTAGCTGGAGAAAAAATAAAATTACCCTTCAGTTATTTAAAATTCGCTAAAGAAATTATAAAAAATTCAAAAGTTAAATTATTCCTAATAAAGGATAATATTCAATTAGCAAAATTTATTAAAAGAAATATTTACGGGAAAAAAATGGTAATAGGCATGGGTGCTGGAACTATTTCAAATTGGATGAGAAAACTTCCAGAATTAATGAAATGAAAATAAATCAACTTAGAAAAATACTTAATAGTTTTGGTGATAGTGTATATTTTGAACATGATCTAAAAAAAAAAAATTGGTTTAATATAGGTGGTAAATCTAAAGTATTTTTTAAAGCAGATCATCTAAACCAACTCATTAATTTCCTTAAAATTCTCAACAACCAAGAAAGGCTATTTATACTTGGCGCAGGTTCAAATATTTTAATAACTGATGACTTATTTGATGGGGTAGTTATTAAGTTAGGTAAAAATTTTAGCAATATCACATTACATAGTGAGAATATCGTAATTGCTGGTAGTGCAGTATTAGATAAAAGTTTATCAGATTTCGCATCCAAAAATCATTTAAGTGGTTTTGAATTTTTATCATGTATACCCGGCACAGTTGGTGGGGGCATATCAATGAATGCTGGATGTTTTGGTAAAGAATTTAAAGACATATTGATCTCTGTTCAAGCGATTGATAATTTTGGTAGAGTGATAACAATACCTTCAAAAGATATAAAGTTTGAATACAGAAAAAACAATATACCAGATGACTATATTTTCTTGAGTGCGTCTTTTAAGGGAACTAAGTCAAATCAAAAAAAAATTGAAGATGTAATAAATAAATTTAAATTTGAAAAAGAAAAAAATCAACCTACTAGAGTCAAAACAAGTGGAAGCACTTTTAAGAATCCAATATTGCAAACCGATAAAAAAGTTTGGCAGCTTATAAAAGAATCTGTGCCTTTAAATCAATCTTTTGGTGATGCATGTATATCTGAAAAACATTGCAATTTTTTTGTAAACAAAGGTAACGCGAGGTTTCAGGATATGAAAAAATTGATAGATCATGTTTCTGAAAAAGTTTTAAAAAAAACTGGAATTAGTTTAGAAAAAGAAATTAAAATATTGGAGTAGTTTGAAAAAAAAAATATTAATAATTTCAGGGGGAATTTCAAAAGAGAGAATAATTAGTCTTGATACTGGCAGACAAGTAGCAAAAGAATTAAAAAAAAACGGTTATGAGGTTAAAATCACAGAACCAAATTATAAACTTTTTAGGAATGTTAAATCATTCAAACCCAACGTCATATTTAATGCATTACATGGACAGTTTGGAGAGGATGGTTATATACAGACAATTTTAGAAAGCACTCAAATACCTTACACTCACTCAGGGGTTATATCTTCTGCTATAGCTATGGATAAAGAGATATCAAAAAAAATTTTTATAAAAAATAATATATTAACTCCAAAATATTTTTGTTATTCGTTTGATTTATCAAAAAATAATTTGATAAAAAAAATTGATAGCAAAATAAAATTTCCAGTTGTAATTAAACCTATAAACGAAGGATCAAGTGTAAATGTTTTTATATGCAACAAATCAAATATTTTTAGAAAATTAAATTTATTAAAAGAATATAAAAAAATTATTATCGAAGAGTTTATAGCTGGCCGTGAGATCCAAGCAGCGATAATCGGATCGAATAAACTTGGGGCTATCGAATTAAAGCCAAAGAGAAGATTTTATGATTATCAAGCCAAATATAATCCAAAAGCAAAAACTAAGCATATAATTCCTGTAGATTTATCTAAGAATCAATATAACAAATTAATGAACATATCCCTAAAAGCTCATAAAATTTTAAAGTGTAGTGGTGTTACAAGATCAGATTTTAAATTTTTTAAAAATAGGTTTTATCTTTTGGAAATTAATACCCAACCAGGAATGACAAAACTTTCTTTAGTACCTGAAATAGCAGCATTTAAAAAGATTAGTTTTATTAAATTAATTGAATTACTTTTAAAAGATGCAATCAAGTCTAAGTAAAAAAATAATATTTTATATTTTTTTAATAATTTTTTTAAGCACATTGAATAGTAAACACGTCTCAGAAATCAGATTTAAAAATGTAGATCAAATAACTGTATTAGGATTGCAGGAAAATGAAAAGCAGGATTTATTAAATGACCTTCAATTACTCAATTTAAATAATATTTTCTTTTTAAAAAAATTTGAACTTACGAACAAATTAGATGCAAATAAATTAATTGAAAATTACGAAATATTTAAGAAATATCCATCATCAATAGTAATTAAAGTTAATAAAACTAAATTTTTAGCCAATGTGTTCAATAATGGAAAATCTTTTGTATTAGGTTCAAATGGTAAATTAATAGAATCAATTGAAAAAAAAAACAATCTACCGAATATATTTGGGGAGTATGATAAAGACTCTTTTTTTAATCTATTGAAGTCTATAAAAAATTCAAATTTTAGAATATCAAATATAAAAAATTTATATTTCTTCAAGTCAGGAAGATGGGATATTGAAACAAAACTTGATGTAATTATAAAGTTACCAAAAGATAATCTAAAAAATTCTTTAAATTTATCATTAGATATATTAAATAATAATGAGTTCAAAAAAGTAAAGATTTTGGATCTTCGTCAACACAATCAGATTATAATAAATGAGGGATAATTTAAATTTTGAAGTTTTTTTATTTTTTAGTCCTGAAAAAATAATATTATCTGTTAATCGTAAGACTGACTTTGTATCAGTTTTTAATAAGGAATTTGTTATTAATGAAAAATCCACTCATTTAGATTTTGAAAAATTGAATTTTTTTCTTAATGAAAATATTTTTAAAATTGAAAAAACCCTTGGTAATTTTATTAAGAAAGTAAATTTGATAATCAAATCTAGTGATCTTTTTAATTTACAACTTTCTATTAAGAAAAATGATTATAATAAAAAGATTAATTTGAAAACTATAAGTTCTTTATTAAAGGATGCAAAATATCAGTGTAATAACACAATACATAAAAATAAGATTATTCACATTTTAATTGATAATTATATAATTGATAATCATATCTATACTGAATTACCCTTAAACCAAAAATGTGAAAACTTTTCTTTAGATATTAGTTTTATTTGTATTCCAGAAGTTATAGTTGGAAAGATTGAGGGTATATTAAAAACCTACCAAATTATGCTGAACAATATAGTTAGTTCGAAATATATCGAGAGATATTTGAATGATGAAAGCGTCAATTATTTTCATATAGTAAGCAAAATTATAGATGGACATAATAAAAATGAAGTTAAACTAACAAATAAAACATCAAAAAATATTGGTTTTTTTGAAAAATTTTTTAATTTATTTGGTTGATTGTATTTTCCAGTAATATTTGTTGTTTTCCAATTAATTATTAACAGTAATAAAAGCTTTCAATGACCTTATTAAATCAAAAAACACTTAAAAATTCATTAAATTTCAGTGGAATAGGTCTGCATAGTGGAAAAATATCCAATATTTGTTTAAGACCATCTGAACCTAATACGGGTATAGTTTTTAAGAGAGTAGATTTGAAAACTAATAATATAATTTATCCAAACTTTTCTAACGTTAGCGACACTTTTCTAAACACGACTATTTCAAACGAGTTTGGTGTGAAAGTATCTACAATTGAACATTTAATGGGAGCTTTGTATGGACTTGGCGTAGATAATGTGTTGATTGAAATCGATAATGATGAGGTTCCAATTTTAGATGGCTCTGCTAAAGAATTTATTGAAAAGATTATTACAACTGGATTAAGAAAAAGTGAGTCACCGATCAAAATTATTAAGATTAATAAAAAGGTAATTTTCAAAGAGAAGGAAAGATTCATATCTATTGAACCATCAAAATTAAGCTTAGATATTGATTTTGAATTAAAATATAAAAATCCTGTGATCGGAAATCAAAAAAATAAAGTTAATATTTATGAGGATGATTTAAATGATATTTTTAATTCGAGAACTTTTTGTTTATTCGAAGATATTGAAAATATTAAAAAAAAAGGTTTTGCACAAGGTGGCAGCTTAGATAACGCTGTTGTTATTAAAGATGACAAGGTTTTAAATAATCATGGTTTAAGAAATAAATTAGAATTCGTAAATCATAAAATTCTTGACTGTTTAGGAGATTTATATACTTCTGGTTATAGAATTATAGCTAGTGTGACATGTTCCCAAGGAGGTCATTATCTGACTAATCAATTGTTAAAAAAAGTATTTGAAAATAAAGACAATTTTTCAATAATTGAGATTCAAGAGAGAAATCTTCCACACTCAATCATAAATAAAAGGTTACTAAGATCTATAGCATAATTATATTATTCTTTTAAATTATTGTTTAAAATTATATAAAAGTTCCATGTATATTTTAAGAGCTTTATTTTTATTCTTTTTTTTTATAATTTTAGTTTCTTGCTCTAAAGAAAAAATTCAACCATCAGTAATTAAAGAAAAAAGTTTAGAGCTTCAAGTTTTAGAGGCTTATAATCTGGGTAAAGATGCACTTGAAGGAGGAGACGTTTTGTATGCAGCAAAAAAGTTTAATGAGGCGGAAACATTATTTCCACAATCAGAGTATGCGCCAAAATCTGCGTTGATGGCAGCTTATTCATATTATGTTCAAGATTATTATCAAGACTCTATTGCAGAATTAAAAAGATTTTTAAGAGTCTATCCATCACACAAAAATATTTCTTACGTTCATTATTTAATTGGGATTTGTTATTTTGAACAGATAGTTGATGAAAAAAAAGATTTACAATCAATTCAAAGTGCAAAAACTAATTTTGAATTTTTGGTAAAAGAATACCCCAATACTGAATATGCACTTGATGCAGAATTCAAATTGAGTTTAATTAATGATATTTTAGCATCAAAAGAAATGTATATAGGCAGATATTATTTTGAGAGAAAAAAATGGATACCTGCAATTAACCGTTTTAGAACTGTAATTGAGGATTATGACACTACAATTTATACAGCCGAGGCATTACATAGACTTGTAGAGGTTCATTACGTAATTGGATTGATTGATGAGGCTGAAAAATATGCACAGCTTCTTGGGTACAATTATGGATCATCAGAATGGTATGAAAATACTTATAGTCTGTTTAATAAAAATTATAAGATTAAAGAAAATAATATTTTTAAAGAGACTAAAAAAAAAAATAAGAAAATATTAAAAAAATTTAAGTCTCTTTTTGAGTAAGATGACTAAAAAAAAAATTGAAAAAGACTATAATGAAAAAATTAAAAGATTAGTTAAGCTGGATCAGTTTTATTATGAAAAAAGCAATCCTATCGTTGAAGATAGCGAATATGATAGACTGAAACAAGAAATTCTTAAACTGGAACGACAGTATGATTATCTTAAAAACAAGAGTTCGCCATCTGTAAGTGTCGGTTTTAGACCGTCTAAAAACTTTACAAAAGTTGCACACAAAGTACCAATGCTTTCACTTGCTAACGCATTTGATCAAGACGATTTAATAAATTTTGAAAAAAAAATAATGAATTTTATAAATCAAAAAGAAGTAGTTGAAATCGAATACAGTGCCGAACCGAAGATTGACGGTATTTCAGCTTCATTAATATATAAAGATGGACAGTTTGTTACTGGATTATCAAGAGGAGATGGCAAAGAAGGAGAGGATATTACCGAAAATTTGAAAACAATTCGTGATATTCCACATAAAATTGCCTTAAAAGATTTTCCAGAAGAAATAGATATCAGAGGGGAGATATTTATTCAAAATGATGATTTCAAAAAGATAAGTAATAAATTTGCAAATCCCCGTAATGCTGCTTCAGGATCTTTAAGACAAAAAAATCCAGAGGAAACAAAAAAGATACCACTAAAATTTATTGCTTATACTTATGGTTATGAAAAAGGAATGAAAATTTCCGAACAAAATGAATTTCTAAAAAAATTAAAAGAATGGGGTTTTAAAGTTAATCCTTTTAATAAAACTATAAAAGGGATTAAAAATTTAATGAAAAATTATTATGAAATAGAAAATAAAAGAGGAAAATTAAATTTTGATATAGACGGCATTGTATATAAAGTTAATGACTTTAAGCTCCAAAAAAGACTTGGTAATGTAGCTAATGCACCTAGATGGGCTGTAGCACACAAGTTTTCAGCAAATAGTGGAATTTCTATTATTGAAAATATAGAAATTCAAATCGGTAGAACAGGGGCATTGACGCCAGTTGCCAAAATAAAACCTATAAATATTGGTGGAGTTGTAGTTTCTAATGCCACTTTGCATAATGAGGAGGAAATAATTCGAAAAGATATTAGGATAGGCGATACTGTATTAATCGAAAGAGCCGGCGATGTAATACCTCACGTAATTTCTGTTGATTTAAAATTAAGAAACGAAAAGTCAAAAAAATTTTCATTTCCATTAAATTGCCCATCTTGTGGATCAAAAACTGTGAAAGAATATAATTATACAACAAAAAAAGAAGACGCAGTAAGAAGATGTAGTAGTGAAGGTTTTATTTGTGAAAAAATTTCTATAGAAAAAATTAAACATTTCGTATCAAAAGAGGCATTAAACATTGATGGATTTGGTAAAAAAATAGTTGAAAATTTTTGGAAATTAAAATTAATCCGATTACCTCAAGATATATTTAAACTTGACTATGCTAAGATTGAAAATTTAGATGGCTGGGGCAAATTATCTGTGTCTAATTTAAAGTATTCAATAAATTTAAGAAAAACTATTTCTTTTGATAAATTTATCTTTGCATTAGGTATAAGACATATCGGTTTAGAAAACGCAAAATTAATTTCTAAAAACTTAAAATCATTAAAAAATTTCATTTCTCTTGCAAAGTCGAAAAAATTTGATGATTTAATCAACATTGATGGAATTGGTGAAACTCAGATTAATTCGATAAAAAGTTTTTTTATGAATAGTACGAATTTAAAGGTATTAAATGATTTAAATGAATTAATTTTTGTAAAGGATGCAATTCCATCAAAAGGTGGTGGTATATTAAATAATAAAACTTTTATGTTTACTGGTAAGCTTGAGGGTATAAGTAGAGCTGAAGCAAAATCATTGATAGAGGAGAATTCTGGCTCAATCATCAGTAATGTGTCAAAAAAACTTAATTATTTAGTAATAGGTGAAAAACCAACAAAAAGAAAAATTGATGAAGCAAAAAAAATGAAAATAAACATATTGTCACAAAAAGAATGGTTAAAAATGTTAAATAAAACTAGCTAACCATTTTCTCTCTTTTTTGTCTAAATATTTAAATAAGTTGACATAAATATTTAAATGATAATTAAAAAGGTAATTTTTTTCCTGCTTATCAAGAAGACTATAATTGATCAAATCCTTATCAATTGGCGCTAAAGTAAGATTTACAAAAGATAAATTATTATTTATTTTTTTAATATATATAAGATTTTCAATTCGTATGCCAAATTTACCTTTTCTATAATATCCAGGTTCATTACTTAGTATCATACCTTCCTGCAATTTGATGGTATTTAATTTTGAGATAGCTTGAGGTCCCTCATGTACATTAGAAAAAAAACCTACTCCATGTCCTGTTCCATGTCTAAAATTAAGCCCGCTTTCATTTAAATATTTTCTTGCTCTTTTATCTATTAATTTTCCATTATAATGAGTTTTAAGATCGGATGTAACAACAGCTATATGACCTTTTAAAACTTTTGTAAAAATGTTTTTTATTGAGCTTGGTTGTTTAGAGAAACAAATAGTTCTAGTCACATCTGTTGTGCCATATTTATATTGACCTCCAGAATCACATAAAAAAATATCTTTTTTGTTAATTTTTTTTGTGTGTTCTTTTTTTGCTCTATAATGGATAATTGCTCCATTTCCTGCTGTCCCAGCAATAGTATTAAAACTTGGAAATAAATATTTTTTATTTTTTTTTCTTAGTTTCTCTAATTTATTTTGAGCATCTATTTCTGTTATCTTTTTTTTATTAGATTTTTTTATCCAATATAAAAATTTTGTTAAAGCTACTCCATCATAAATGTGAACTTTTATCATGTTAGCAATTTCTTTTTTATTTTTTATTGACTTCAAGAAATATATAGGATCATCTTTATTTAGAATTTTGTGTTTTTTAATTAGAGAATTGTTATAAAATATAGAACAAGTCTTATCATCAACGATAAATTTACCTTTCCTAATTTTGTTGAATAAATTATTTATATTATCTGGATTAATTATTTGCTTATCAGTAACCTTTTTTTCTTTGATTAAATTTTTAACCTTTGATTTCTCACATAATATAGAAAAATTTTTATCTTTTTTTAATAGCAATCTACAGTGAGGCAATGGGCTATTAGGATTATCGTATCCCCTTATATTTAGTAACCAAGCAATGTTTTCAGGAGCGCTGACAAATAAATAGTCTGCTTTTACTTTCAAAAGCATTTTTGAAACTTTCTTGATTTTATTTTTATAATTTTCCCCAGTAATTTCATCATTTAAAGAATAAAAAGGTTTTGTATGTTTTGGATATTTGTTAAATATTTGATCAATTAAATTAAAGTTAATTTCTTTAATTTTATTATTTTTTAAAAAAAAATTTTTAATTTCTTTATTTGTAAATATTTTAGGATCAATTCCCAATGTGAGGTTTTTAAATAGTTTACAATTGATAATTTCTTCAATTTTTTTAATTATAAAATTATTACCGGATTCTATTTTTGCTTGAATTGTATATCTGCCGTCAACAAATAGATAATTCTTTTTTTTTAAAACTATGGCATATCCTGCAGATCCACTAAAATTTGATATGATCTTTAACCTATCTTTTCTTGAGTACTCAGAAAAAAATTCATCGTTTTTAGGTATTACATATCCATCAATACCCAATAAATTTAATTTTTTTTTTAAAAAAAATAATCTTTTTTTTATCATTTCAACTTTTTTTGATATCTAATCCAACCTGGACTTCTAATGTTATCATCATCAAAATTTACATCTTGATTAAATTCAAAATCATCTATTTCATTATTATTTTGATCAAAAAAAGAATTTTTTTCTAAATTTTTTTCTGGAAGCTCATTAATAAATCTCGAGGCTATACTATCAATCCAGTCACCTTGATAAAATCTATTCATAGAAAAAGAAATTATTACTTTTTTTTTTGCACGTGTAATGCCCACGTAAGCTAGTCTTCTTTCTTCTTCTAAACCATTTTGTCCCTTTTCTTCAATTGATTTTTGATGAGGAAAAAGTCCTTCCTCCCAACCGGGTAAAAAAACAACATCAAACTCTAATCCTTTTGAGGAGTGCATCGTCATCATATTTATTTTTTCCCCTTCCCAGTCTTGATCTATTGAAGTAGCCAGAGAGACATGTTCTAAAAAACTCTCCAAGTTATCAAATTCTTTCATAGCACTTAAAAGTTCTTTGATGTTTTCAAGCCTATTTTCATTTTCTAAATCTTTTTTACTTTTAAGCTTTGCTGAGTATCCAGACTCATCAAGAATTAATTGAAGTAATTTAACATGATTTATGCTTTTTTTTCTTAAATCGTTTCTCCATTTATAAATTAAATCTAAAAAAATATTTAAACCTACCTTTGCTTTAGGTTTAATCAAATTTTGATCTATCATTCTTTTTGCAGAAATTTCTAAACAAAGTGAATTTTTTTTTGAAAAAGTGTGAATATCTTTTAGTGTAGTTTCACCTATTGATCTTTTTGGATTATTAACAATTCTTTCAAAAGCAAGGTCATCTTTTTCTTGATAAACTAAACGTAAATAAGCAACACAATCTTTTATTTCAGCTCTCTCATAAAATTTTGTTCCTCCCAATATTCTATAAGGCATTCCTATTTTTAAAAACCTCTCCTCAAACTCTCTGGTTTGAAAAATAGCTCTTACCAATATTGCAATATTATTTAATGAAAATTTTCTTTTTATTTTTTCAATTTCATCCGATATACCTATGGATTCATCTTTACCATTTTTAAAACAATTTAGACTTACAAGATCACCATCTTCCATAGTCGTCTCAAGAGTTTTACCTACTCTATTCTCGTTATTAGAAATTAAGTCTGAGGCTGTTGAAAGGATATTTTGAGTAGATCTATAGTTTTGTTCCAATCTGATAACTTTTGTATTATCATAAATTTTATCGAATTCTAAAAAATTTTTTATTTCTGCACCTCTCCAGCTATAAATCGATTGATCATCATCCCCAACGCAGCAAATATTTTTATTATTGTCTACTAAAAGGTTAAGCCATTTATTTTGTATAAAATTTGTGTCTTGATACTCATCAACCATGATATATTTAAAGTTTTTTTTATATATTTCTCTAACATCAGTATTTTCCTCTAAAATTTTTACGGAATGTAAGATTAAGTCTCCAAAATCACAAGAATTAAGATCTGTAAGTTTCTGTTGATAAATTTTATATATTGGCAATATAGTTTTTTCATATACATCTTTTTTGTTTAAAATTACTTTATCAGGATAAAATCCTTTATTTTTCCATCTATCAATAATTGCTAAAATGTATTTGGGTGATAATTTTTTTACATCTACATTTTCAGATTTACAGATGTTCTTTACTAATCTTATTTGATCATCGCTATCTATAATTGTAAAATTTGAATTTAAATTAGCTGCAGAAGCATGTTTTCTTAATAATTTTGCACAAATTGAGTGAAAAGTCCCCAGCCAAGATAATCCTATTGCAGATGATCCTAAAATTTTGCTTACTCTTAACTGCATCTCTTTAGCAGCTTTGTTAGTAAAGGTTACAGCAAGTATCTGATTTGCAAATGCTTTTTTTTCTTTAATAATATTTGCAATTCTAGTCGTAAGCACTTTAGTTTTGCCGGATCCTGCACCAGCGACGATTAATAACGGCCCATCAAGATATGTAACTGCCTCTTTTTGGGCTTTATTAAGATTTTTTAAATA
>CACBQF010000009.1 GCA_902541315.1 uncultured Pelagibacteraceae bacterium | reverse complement strand
CATGCTAAGAAAGAAGATGATCATGATGATCACGACCATGATAAAAAAGAGAAGGAACATGGTCATGATGAACACGATCATGATAAAAAAGGTCATAAAAAAGATGATCACGATGACCATGGACACGAGGGACATGCTCACGGAGAGTTTGATCCACACATATGGCTTGATCCGATGAATGCAAAAATAATTTTAAGTGAAATGGCAGAACACTTAATTGAAAATGATCAAAAAAATGAGGCAAAATATAAAGCAAATTTAAAAAACGCTCATAAAGATTTAGATAATCTAACTAAAAAAGTAAAATCTGAATTAAATAAAGATTTTAAATCAATAGTCTTCCATGATGCATATCAATATTTTGAAGAAAGATTTGGGATAAATATTCTTGGGGCATTTACAGTGAACACTGATGTTATGCCAGGTGCTGAACAATTAGCTGAAATAAGAGAAGTAATTGAGCATGATAAAGTAAGCTGTATTTTTTCAGAACCGCAATTTAATCCTGACATTATTAAGGCTGTTGCAAAAGATACAAATGTTGCAACAGGGGTTATAGATCCATTAGGTGCAACATTAGATCCAGGAAAAAACTTGTATTTTGATTTAATTAAAAATATGTCTAATTCTTTTAAGGGTTGTTAATTTAATTAGTGCAAGAAACAAACAAACAAGTTCCTGTTACTGTCTTAACCGGTTTTTTAGGTGCCGGAAAAACTACTCTTTTAAATAGAATATTAACTGAACAGCATGGTAAAAAATATGCTGTAATAGTTAATGAATTTGGTGAACAAGGTATTGACAATGACTTGGTAGTTGATGCTGATGAAGAGGTTTTTGAGATGAATAATGGTTGTATATGTTGCACCGTTAGAGGTGATTTAATCCGAATATTAAGTGGACTAATGAAGCGGGCGGACAAACTTGATGCAATAATAGTAGAAACTACTGGGTTAGCTGATCCAGCTCCTGTAGCTCAAACATTTTTTGTTGACCAAGATGTTGCTGATCGCACAAAGTTAGATGCAATTGTTACGGTTGCAGATGCTGTTCATTTAAGTTCTCAATTAACCGATCATCACGAAGCAGAAGAACAAATTGCTTTCGCAGACGTTGTATTACTAAATAAAATAGATCTAGTCGATGAAAATGGATTAGAAGTTGTAAAACAGAGAATTAAAAAAATTAATCCCTTTGCTAAAATTATTAATACCACTAAATGTGGAGTTCCTTTGAACGAAGTTCTTAATCTTGATGCATTTAGTTTAAAACGTGTTTTAGAAGTAGAGCCTGATTTTCTTACATCAGATCATGATCATGAGCATGATGACGATGTAACTAGCTTATCCTTTGT
This sequence comes from uncultured Pelagibacteraceae bacterium, assembly GCA_902541315.1. Taxonomy (GTDB): domain Bacteria; phylum Pseudomonadota; class Alphaproteobacteria; order Pelagibacterales; family Pelagibacteraceae; genus Pelagibacter. Next base: position 30,783 of record CACBQF010000009.1, on the reverse strand, counting down.
TTCTGATACTCCTTTAGATATGGAGAAATTTCAAGATTGGTTTACCAAATTATTACAAACCAAGGGTCAAGATATCTTAAGAACAAAAGGAATTCTTGACTTTACTGGAGAAAGTGATCGATATGTATTTCAAGGTGTGCATATGCTCATGGATGCTTCACCAATGGGTAAATGGCCAGAAGGAAAAGAACGTAGTTCTCGATTAGTTTTTATTGGCCGAAATCTTGAAACTATGAATTTGAAGGAAGGATTTGAAAACTGCAAATCGGCATGAAAGCTGATCTAAATAATTTTCCACAGTTAAATAAAACTAAATTTGAAAACCGAGGAAAAGAGTTTAGACTAGGAATTCCCGTCATTAATGCTGTTACAGTTGGCAATTCTATAGCTGTTGGATTTGGAGATGGAACTGTTAGAATTTTCTCGTCTGGAAAAAGCTCTGAACCGATAAAAGCACATAAAGGTATAGTTCTTTGTATGGCAAAAGATGGAGATCATATTTTAACTGGTGGAGATGATGGTCGTTTTTTAAGAATTTCTCTAGATGGAAATATAAATGAGATTAGTAACTTTGGTACTCGTTGGGTAGATCATGTTACATCAAAAAATGGCAGCGTGGTTTGCACATCCGGAAATATTGTATATCTCTGGATGTCAAATAAAAAAGAACCAAAACTGTTAGAGCATGACAGCACTATTGGTGGTGTAGCGTTCGACTCTAAAGGTAGAAAATTAGCAGTTTCTAGATATGGTGGAGTTACTCTTTGGAAAAAAGATTATAGCAACAAATGGACTTCTTCTGATTTAATTTGGAAGGGTTCTCATAATAAAGTCATTTTTAGTCCTGACGACAGATACTTGGTGACGTCCATGCAGGAAAACCAACTTCATTTTTGGCGATTAAAAGACAAGATTGACTCTGCAATGTCAGGATATGGTGCAAAAGTTAAAAGTTTCGCCTTTGTAGGTGACTCAAAATATTTAGCAACATCTGGTGCGAATGATGCTGTATGTTGGCCATTTGACGGCGATGGACCAGTAGGTCGTGAACCAATTTGTCTTCCGTATGTAGGAAAACAATTAGTCACATTTGTTGAATCATTTCCTAATGAAAATGCAATTTTAACTGGACTAAGTGATGGCTCAGTTTATTTATCAGAAATTGAAAAAGCAAATAATACAATAATTATTCGAAGTTTTACTGAATTTGAAGTTTCTGCCATTGCGGTCACTGATGATTGCTCACATCTTTTAATAGGAGATATGGGAGGAAATATTTTATGGACATCGATTTGGGATGAGGAAAAAAATTAACTTATGTTCAATAAAAAAAAACCAAATGCGGAAACTATTAGAAATTTAAAAGTTCTATTTTCGAAAAGATATCAAATACCTGAAACATCTATTTTAAGTATGGCTGAGTTAAGTTGCCATGAACCTAATTGCCCGCCTATAGAAACCATAATAACCGAGAGAGCAGAGGGTGGAAGAGTAAGAAATTGGCGGATAGCAAAACCGATTATTGATATTCGAGAGATAGATATAAAGAATTTAAATGAAGAGCATAATCATGAACATTAGAAATAAATTAAATAAAGATCCCAAAATATAAATGACAACCTAGCAAGTAAGACAAAGTCTTTAAGCTAAAGTTATTTCTATAGGAGTGTGGTCTGATGGCTTTTCTCGTCCTCTAGGGTCTTTATTAATATTGATACTTTTAATATTGTCTATTAGAGAATTTGAGACTAAAAAATGGTCTATTCTCATTCCGTTATTTTTTTGCCAAGCACCTCTCATATAGTCCCAAAAAGTATAACCTTCTTTGGTATCATAAAAATGTCTATAGACATCATTAAAACCTAGATTAATCATTTCTCTCAATTTTTTTCTAATTTCCAATCTAAACAAGGCATCATCTTCAAAACTTTTAGGATTATATACATCTTCCGCTGATGGTATTATGTTAAAATCCCCAGCCAAAATAATATTTTGATTTTTTTTACTTAAATTTTTTAATTGCTTAATTAAGTCATTGAGCCATTTTTTTTTATAATCATACTTTTCAGTGTCAACTGGATTACCATTAGGAGTGTAAATATTGATTAATTGGATATTTTTTTTCTTATATTCAATTTCAGCAGAAATTATTCTTGATTGTTTTAGTTTATCTTTAATTAAGTCTTTTCTGATATTCTTTAATTTTCCTTTTGAAATAATTGCTACGCCATTATAACTTTTTTGACCAAATACATGGCTTTCATAATCCATAGATGAAAAATCGTCATAAGGAAAATTTAAGTCCTCGGTTTTGATTTCCTGCATCATCAAGATATCAGGCTTATATTTTAGTAGATAACTTTTTATATTTTCAATTCTAGCCCTAACAGAATTTACATTCCATGATGAGATTATCATTAAAGTGAAAAGGAGACACCACAACCACAAGATGATTTTGTTTGTGGATTATTAATCTTAAATTGCTCACCAATTAATTCAGAGACATAATCAACTTCAGATCCCTTGAGTAAATCTGCTGAAGCTTTATCAATTAATATGTTTTGATAATTTAAATCATCATCATTTTTTTCTTTGTCAAAAGTGAATTCGTATTGAAAACCTGAGCATCCACCACCCTTGATAGCGATTCTAAAAAAAGAGCCTTTATCTTTTTTAGATAAAAGAACATTGATCTGTTTTAGTGCTTTATCGGTAAATTTAATTTCTTTAATCATAATTGATCACTGATATTAGTAATATAATACTAAAATTTATATTTTAAAGGATGAAAAATTACTCAAAGCTAGGGTTATTCAAAAGTAAGGGTAGAATATTTTACGAAACACCCTCAAAATATAGATCTCCATTTCAAAGAGATCGAGATCGAATTGTACATAGCGCTTCGTTTAGAAGATTAAAACATAAGACCCAAGTGTTTGTAAATACAGAGGGTGATCATTATCGAACTCGTATAACGCATTCAATGGAAGTATCTCAAATTGCACGGTCTATAGCACGTTATTTCAATTTAAATGAGGATCTAACAGAGACCTTAAGTTTGGCACATGACCTAGGCCATACTCCATTTGGCCATGCAGGTGAAGAGTCTTTAAATGAATGCATGGCTGAACATGGTGGGTTTGATCATAATTTGCAAACATTGAGAATTGTGATGTTTTTAGAAAATAAATATATGAAATTTAACGGTCTAAATTTATCAATTGAGACCTTGGAGGGTCTTTTAAAACACAACGGGCCAGTGGAGGACTTAAATTTAGTAAATGATTTAATAGGTACAAAAAAATTTAAGAATTTAATCAATTTCAAAACATATCCATCATTAGAAGCTCAAATTGCAGCTATTTCAGACGATATTGCTTATAATAATCATGACATACAAGATGGACTTAAGGCTAATTTATTTTCAATTGAGGAGTTAGTTGAAATAGATTTTTTTAATAACATTTATAAAAAATATAAAAGAAAAATAAATAGATATAACTATGATATCGCAGTATATCAGATCATAAGAGATTCAATTGATATAATGATAAAAGATCTAATATCTAATACTTTAAAAAATTTAAAAAAAAATAGAATTAAAGAGTCTAAAGATATAAAAAAAACAAAAGACCTAACTGTAAATTTTTCTGACAAAATAAAGAATTCGGATTATGAGATTAGATTTTTCCTAAAATCAAAAATGTACAATAACAAAAATGTTTTGAAAAAAAATAACAGAGGAAAATATATTATTAAAAAACTTTTTGAAATGATTACAAAAAATCCAAAAAGATTTATTTCAAGAAAAGAGCTTACTGTTGATAAGTTTAGAGCAATTTCTGATTTTATATCTGGGATGACTGACAGATATGCTATTAATTTATATAAAGATTTAAAATGAATATTTTTGATCTATATCTAATTAAGATAAAAGACATTCTTAACGATTTGTCTAAACAAAATAAGATTATTTTGCCTCAAAATTTGGAAGGAATTACCGCTGAAATTCCACCAGTCAAGTTTGATAGTGATATTTCAACCAATGTAGCAATGTTCTTAGCAAAGATTAATAAAAAGACACCTAATGATATTGCTGAAATTTTATCTCCAATTTTAAATGATAATGACGAGCAAATTGAAAGGATATCAATTGAAAAACCTGGTTTTATTAATATTAAATTTAAACCAACATTTTGGACAAATTTTATAAAAGACGTAATCGAAAATTACAAAAGTTTTGGAGTAAATAAAGAAGAAAAAAAAATAAATTATTTAATAGAATTTGTATCTGCCAATCCGACTGGACCATTACACGTAGGTCACTGTCGAGGTGCTATTTTAGGTGACGTAACGGCAAATTTGTTACAGTACAATAATCATAAGGTAACAAAAGAATACTATGTAAATGATTATGGTAATCAAATAATTAATTTTACAAAATCAGTTTATTTTAGAATTAGAGAAATAAAATTTAATGAGAGCTTCCCGTCTAATGATGAAAACTTATATCCAGGCGATTATATAAAAGATTTTGCTCAAAATATTATAAAATCAAATAAAGACCTAAACCTTGAAAATTTTGAAAGTATTTCTGAAAATCTAACTATTTTGTCAATTCAAGAGGCATTAAATCTAATTAAAAAAAATCTTAATAGTCTTGGAATTAATCATGATAGTTTTGTCAGTGAGAAAAAATTAGTTTCTAATAAAGAAGTAGAAAAAGTTGTTCAAACGCTTAAAGAGAATAATTTTGTTTATACAGGTAAGATTAAAGCACCAATCGGAGAGGATAAAAATAATTGGGAGGAAAGAGAGCAGCTTCTTTTTAAATCAACTGATTTTGGTGATGATAAAGATAGAGCATTACAAAAAAGTGATGGTTCATGGACTTATTTTGCAAGCGATGTAGCTTACCATAAAAATAAATTAGACAGAAAGTTTGATTGTTTAATAAATATTTTAGGTGCTGATCACGCTGGGTATATTAAAAGAATTTCATCTTCTGTTGATGCGTTGTCTAACTCAAAGATAAAATTAATTTGTAAAGTAAGTCAACTCGTAAAACTTATAAAAGATAAAAAACCCTTTAAAATGTCAAAGAGAAAAGGTGACTACATTACTGTGGATGACTTAATAGGTGAAGTTGGTAAAGACGCTACTAGATTTATAATGCTTAATAGAAGTAGTGATGTGGAATTAGATTTTGACTTTGACAATGTTGTGGAGAAGTCAAAAGAAAATCCTCTTTATTATGTACAATATGCTTATGCTAGAATAGCTTCTGTATTTAGACACTTAAATAAAGATTTAAGTTCTGAATTAGATATTGATAGTTATGATTTTAGATATTCAAATGATGAAATACAGATTTTAAAAAAAATAGCTGAATGGCCAAAATGTATAGATATATCATGTAATAGATTGGAGCCACATAGAGTAGCTGTTTATCTTTATGATTTATCATCATTATTTCATTCTTATTGGAATTTAGGAAAAGATAATCCAGATAAACGATTTATTAATGAACAAAAAAAAATCAATAATGATAAATTGATTTTTCTTAAAGTTATTTCCAATGTAATTAAATCAGGTATGAATATTATTGGTGTTTCAACACCAGAAAAAATGTAATGATTAAAGAGATTAAGTATTTAGTATTTATTATCTTAATTTCTTTGTTCTTATTTTTTACTATTCGATATTATTTCTCTGATGAACATAAAAAAAAATCATATAGATCATTGAACAATATCGATACGAAAATAAGTAATTATGTAAAAAAGCTACCAATTTTAAAAAGTGATACTCAAAATATAATTGAATATGTTGAGGAGACTAAATCTAATAAAAAAAAATATAATTTTTGGAAGTTGTTAGAAAGTAATGAATAATCGTAGATCATTTATAGTTGGCCTTAAATCGACTGAGATTAGTTCACAGGAACAACTTTTTTTAAGAAAATATAAACCATGGGGGATAATTTTATTTACTAGAAATATCAAAAATTTAAATCAAACCAAAAAACTAACTTCAAAAATAAGAAATATTTTCAATGATAAGAAATACCCTATAATGATTGATCAAGAGGGTGGTCGTGTAAGTAGGTTAGAAAATATCATTTCTTTTAAGAACTTGACCTCTGATTTTTTTGGAAAAAAATATGTTAAAAATAAAAAAGATTTTGATATCTACTTTAAAATTTTCATAGATAAAACATCGTATTTATTAAAAGAATTGGGAATAAACATCAATTCTGTTCCAGTGTTAGATCTTAGAATTAGTGGTTCCAGTAAAATAATTGGAGACAGATCCTTTTCAAGAGATCCTAATATTGTCTCTAAAATAGGTGACATATGTATTAAAGCCTACAAAGAAAACTCTATTGGCACTATTATAAAGCACATACCTGGTCATGGTCTTGCTAAAGTTGATAGTCATTTTTCTACTCCATGTATTAATAAATCGCTTCAATATCTTTTAAAGAATGATTTTAAGGCCTTCAAAAATAAAAATTCTTTTTTTGCAATGACTGGTCATTTAATTTTTAATCAAATTGATAAAGACAATACAGTTACTCATTCTAGAAAAATGATAGATATTATTAGAAAAAAAGTTGGATTTAGAAATCTATTAATTTCTGACGATTTATCAATGAAGAGCCTTAAAAAGGGTCTTAAAATAAATACAATTGATACTTTTAAAGCTGGTTGTAATTTAGCGTTACATTGTAATGGTAAGTTAAAAGAAATGGAAATTGTTGGTAAAAACTCACCTTTAATAAGTAAATTTATAATAAAAAAAACATCACAATTTTACAATATTTTAAGATAATATTGGCATATGTCTTTCAATGATTCTGAATTTTTCAACGTTCAAATTGAAAATTATAATGGACCATTAGATATTTTACTTGATCTTGCAAAAGCTCAAAAAGTAAATTTAGAAAAAATATCAATAACCAGATTGGCAGATCAATTTAATGATTATATTAAAAATGAAAAAAATTTAAATTTAGATACAGCCTCTGAATATTTGTTAATGGCATCATGGTTAGCTTACCTAAAATCAAAATTATTACTACCAAGCTCTCCGGAGGAAGAGTTCAAACTTCAAGAAGTTGCTGAAAAATTAAAATTACAACTTAAAAAATTAGAATTAATAAGATTGTTGTCAGATCAAATGCTTAAGCGAAAACGACTTGGAAAAGAAATCAGATCAAGAGGTATGATGTCTGGAATAAGACCTATTTATAATAGTGAATATAACATTAGTTTATTCGATCTTTTAAAAACGTACTCTTCTATTTTAATGACTAAAGATTTTCAAAAAATTAACATTCCTAGGCTTCCAGTTTTTACAACCGAAGATGGTATAAAAACTATCAGAGACTTTTTTGGTAAGCTTTTGGATTGGAAAAAATTAGATGATTTGATACCAAAAAATTTTAAAAATGAGAAAAAATTCAAAAGTACTGGAACTGCTGGAATTTTTGCTGGTTCATTAGAATTAGTTAAAGAGGGAAATTTAAAAATTAAGCAAGATGATCTTTTTGAAGAGATTTATATAAAAGAAAATAAATGATAAAAAAGAAAAAAAAAAATAATATAATTGATTTTCCCTCAAAATTATCAAATATTGAAAAAGAAATTGAAGCAATTATTTTTGCTGCAGCTGAGCCTTTAGATATTAGTACTATTGAAAGTAAAATTTCTAAAAAATCAGATGTAGAAAAAATTCTACAAAAACTACAAAATGAATATAAAGATCGTGGAATCAATTTAGTCTGTATATCTAATAAATGGTCTTTTAGAACATCGGCTAAATTATCAAGTTTGATGGTACAAGAAAAGACTGTTGAGAAAAAATTATCTAGAGCTGCAATAGAGACTTTGTCAATTATTGTTTACCATCAACCTGTAACCCGAGCAGAAATCGAGGAAATTAGAGGTGTAGCTTTTGGGACAAATACTATTGAAATATTGATGGAATTAGATTGGGTTAAGCCTGGTGGAAGAAAAGATGTTCCTGGAAAACCAATTCAATACGTTACGACTGATAATTTTCTAAGTCATTTTAACCTGCAAAAGTTATCTGATTTACCTACCATTGATGAGTTAGGAGCTGCAGGTTTAATTGATAGTGCTAATATAGATAATGCAATATTTGGTACAGGAAAATTTTACAGGGAAAAACAAGAAGATAAAAAAAAAGAGGACATTTACTCAAATATTGATGAAATGTTGAGTAGCACTCTTGATAAGGATGAGCAAAAGTAATTTGTCACTTTAAATTTTTAATAAAAAGGATATAAGTTACCCATGAGTATAGGAATTTGGCAAATAGCTATAGTAGTTATATTAGTTGTTTTACTATTTGGTCGTGGGAAAATATCTAGTTTGATGGGCGATGTAGCCAAGGGTATTAAAAGTTTCAAAAAAGGTATGGCATCTGACGTAACAGATGAGTCAGAACCTAAAAATATTTCTGACGATAATCAGGACAATAATAAATCTAACAACAAAGAATAAACCACATGCCTACAATTGGTTGGTTTGAAATTTTAATTGTCGTAGGTATTGCTATTATTATTTTGGGACCAAAAGACTTTCCAATAATGCTTAAGAAGGTTGGCTCTTGGATTGGTACTGCTAAAAGGTATGTTAATAATATCCAAAATGAAGTTTCTAACATCGATATTGATGAAAATGAAATAAAAGAAAAAAAAGAAGAAAAGAAAAATGACTAACGATGATAAAGACACAGGTTTTATTAGTCATTTAGCCGAATTAAGAAAAAGGTTAATTCACAGTTTTATATTTCTAATTATTTTTTTTGTAGGATGTTATTTTTTTGCTGAGCATATTTATGGTTTTTTGGTTGAACCTTATGCTCAAGCAGTCAAAGACGATGAGACAAATAGAAGATTAATATTTACCGCTCTTCAAGAGACCTTTTTAACTTATCTAAAAGTTTCTTTTTTCACTGCTTTTTTTGTAACTTGTCCTTATATTTTAATGCAAATATGGAAGTTTATTGCGCCAGGACTTTATAAGCATGAAAAAATTGCGATTTTACCTTATTTAGTTTTAACACCTGTATTATTTTTTTTAGGGGGATTACTTGTCTATTATCTAATAATGCCTCTAGCAATTAAATTTTTTCTTTCATTTGAAAGCTCAGGTTTTTCTACCAATTTACCAATCCAATTAGAAGGCAAAGTGAATGAGTATCTCTCTTTAGTTATGAAATTAATTTTTGCATTTGGAATAAGTTTTCAGCTTCCAGTTGTTTTAAGTTTGTTAGCAAGAGTAGGATTAGTTGACTCAGATTTTTTAAAAAAAAGAAGAAAATACGTTGTTGTAATTATATTTGCAGCAGCTGCATTACTAACACCACCTGATCCAATAACTCAAATTGGATTAGCGATACCTTTACTAATTTTATATGAATTATCAATTTTTTCAGTAAAGTTTATTGAAAATAAAAATTTAGAAAAATCTGATGCACAATCTTAAAGAGATTAGAAAAGATTTTAATAATTTTAAAAAGTCTTTAGAAAAAAGATCAATCAAAATAGATATTTCAAATTTAGAAAAATTGGATAAAAGAAATAGAGAATTAATTCAAAAAAAAGAATCTTTAGAGCAAGAAAAAAAAGAAATATCAAAATCTAAAGATAAATCATTGTTTGAAAAATCAAAAAAATTATCTCAAGATATTGATGAGATTACAAAAGAGCAAAAAAATATTAAGATAGAATTAGAAAGTATTTTATCAAATATTCCGAATATTCCACACGAAGATGTTCCGATTGGTAAGGATGAAAATGATAATATTGAAGTTATAAAATCTGGAACAATACCAAATTTTGATTTTAAAGTTAAAAGTCATTATGAATTAGGTGAAGATCTTGGCATGCTCGATTTTGAATTAGCAACAAAGACTACCGGATCAAGATTTGTTTTTGTAAGAAATAAATTAGCTCTATTGGAGAGAGCATTATCAAATTTCATGTTGGATACTCATGTAACTAAAAATGGTTATAGCGAAATATCACCACCATTATTAGCTTCAGAAAGCACTATGTATGGTACAGGACAATTACCTAAATTCGAAAATGATCAATTTGAAGTTAAAATTGAGGAGGGAAATGAAAGAAAATTTCTTATACCAACAGCTGAGGTAATTTTAACAAACATTGTTAAAGATAAGATTATAAATCAAAAAGATTTGCCAATGAGATTTGTTGCTTCAACCCCTTGTTTTAGAAAAGAGGCAGGTAGTTACGGTAAGGATACGAAAGGGATGATAAGACAACATCAATTTTATAAGGTAGAACTCGTCAGTATTGTAGAGCAAGATAACTGTCTAGAGGAACTTGAAAGAATGACAAATTGTGCGACTAGCATTTTAGATCTACTTGAATTACCTTATCGAAAAATTATCCTATGTAGCGGAGATATGGGATTTAGTGCAGAAAAAACTTACGATTTAGAAGTATGGTTACCTTCGGAAAATAGATATCGTGAAATATCTTCCTGTTCTTCGTGTTCAACATTTCAAGCTAGTAGAATGAAAGCAAGATATAAAACTCAAAATAAAGATACAAAGTATGTTGGCACATTAAATGGTAGTGGACTTGCTATAGGCAGAACACTAATAGCGATTATGGAAAACTATCAACAAAAAGATGGCACTATTTCAATCCCGCAAGTGTTACGTCCTTATATGAATAATTTAGAAAAAATTTCACTTAAATAAAGTTGTTTTAATTCTTTAGATGGTATAAATATTCAAAATAAAATTAGGAGTTTTATGGATAGTTCAGGATTTGGTCAGTTTATACCGCTAATATTAATTTTTGTAATATTTTATTTTTTCCTTATTAGACCTCAACAAAAAAAAGTAAAAGAACATCGAACTATGGTTGAAAATTTAAAAAAAGGGGACAAAGTTGTTACATCAGGTGGAATAACGGGGATCATCACTAGAGTTGTGGATAATGACAAAGTTGAGGTTGAAATTGCAGAAAATGTAACTGTTGAAGTCATAAGAGGCACAGGAATTCAAAGCTTAATGAATTCTCAAGAACCTAAGAAATAGTCTAATTTAATAGTGTGTTATATTTTTCTAAACTAAAGATAATTTGTATTCTAGTTGTATCATTATTTTTAATTTTGATTGCCTCCTCAAATTTATTTAAATTTGATAATATTTTTCTAAAAAGGAATATAAATCTTGGTTTAGATCTTCAAGGAGGTTCTTATCTTTTATTAGAAATTGATAATAAGCCTGTTATTGAACAAAAACTTCAAAATTTAACAATTACCATAAGAAATTATTTTAAAGAGAAGAATATTAAGTTAGTAAATTTTAAACTTCAAAATGAAAAAGTTTTATTTAAAGTAAATGAAAATGATAAACAAAATGTTTTAGATGTATTTAATGATGAAGAAAGTGAAATAAATCCTTATTATCAAAGATTTAAATCACATCAACTTGAAATTGATGAAGAAAACAATTTTCTAAGTGTAAAATTTTCTAAACAAGGTTTAGTAAAACTTAAAACATCATCACAAGAACAAGCCCTTGAAATAGTCAGAAGGAGGATAGATGAAGTTGGAACAAATGAACCTAATATTCTCAGAAGAGGAAATGATAGAATATTAGTAGAATTACCAGGCCTGGATGATCCTATGAGAATAAAAACTTTATTAGGAAAAACTGCTAATCTTACATTCAGATTTGTTTCTAATAATAAGGAGGACTCATTTGGTAATGAAAAATTAGACTATGAGGATGAAGAGGGTTCAGAATTTGTTAGTAAGAGAATAATACTTAGTGGAGACAATTTACTTGATGCTCAACCAAGGATGGATAGTGAAACGAATGAAACTGTAGTAACATTTAATCTAGATAGAGTGGGTGCAAAAAGATTTGGTAAAGCAACCTCAACGGGGATTGGAAGACAATTAGCTATAATTTTAGACGGAAAGATCATTAGTGCTCCAGTTATTCAAGACACAATAGCTAGTGGTTCTGGACAAATTACTGGAGGATTTACATTTCAGTCAGCTACTGACTTGGCTTTATTGTTAAGGTCTGGAGCTTTACCAGCTCCTTTAAACATTATTGAAGAAAGAACTGTGGGACCAGATTTAGGTCAAGATTCTATTGATGCTGGTATAATAGCTTTAATAATAGGTTTTGTTTTAGTTATTTTTTTTATAATTGTTAAGTATAGAATTTTTGGAGTAATTACTAACGTGGCTTTAATAATTAACTTACTCCTTTTAGTTGGTGTTCTCACACTTTTTGAAGCAACTCTAACTTTACCTGGTATAGCAGGAATAATTTTAACTGTTGGAATGGCTGTAGATGCCAACGTGTTAATTTTTGAACGTATAAGAGAAGAACTTAAAAATGAAAAAAATAGATTAATTGCTTTCGACAGTGGTTACTCTAAATCAAAAACTGCAATTCTTGATGCAAATATAACAACTTTATTAGCAGCAATTATATTATTTTTTATGGGCTCAGGTCCGATTAAAGGTTTCTCAATAACTTTGGGTGTTGGGATTTTTACAACTCTATTTTCTGTTTATTTCATCGCAAAGCTTTTAACCGTCTTGTATATTTCAAAAAATAAAAACAAAGAAATTGTTATATAAATGATAGCTTTTAATAAATACTATAATCAATTTAATATATTGTCTTTATCTTTAGTTGTTATTTCTTTGTTATTTTTAATATTTAAGGGATTAAATTTTGGAATAGATTTTAAAGGAGGTATTTTAATAGAACTTAGATCTACAGACTCAAAGGTTAATGTATCATCTTTAAGGGACAAATTTAATCAAATGGATTTAGGAGATGTTTCAGTTAAAAAATTTGGTAATGAAACAGACTATTTGATTAAGTTTGAAAATAAAGACAATAAAAAGAACATTATTGAAGACGTTAAAAAAAGTTTAGATAAATCATTTGGAAATAATATAGATTTTAGAAGAGTAGAAAATGTTGGTCCTAAAGTTAGCGCCGAATTATTAAAATCAGGTATAATTGCTATTTCAGTAGCACTAGCTTTAATGTTAATTTATATTTGGATAAGATTTGAATGGCAATTTAGTCTAGGTGCCATTTGTGCATTGTTTCATGATGTAATTGTTACATTGGGTTTGTTTTCATTATTAGGTTTGGAAATTAATTTATCAATAATAGCAGCTGTTTTAACTATAGTTGGTTATTCTATGAATGATACTGTGGTTATTTTTGATCGTGTTCGTGAAAATTTAAGAAAATACGCTGATATTAAGATATTTGAGTTAACTAACATTTCAATCAATGAAACTTTATCAAGAACCTTGATTACATCAATAACTACACTTTTAGCATTAGTTTCAATTTTTATTTTTGGTGGAGAAATTTTAAAAGGTTTCTCACTAGCAATGATTTTTGGCGTTATTTTTGGAACTTATTCTTCAATTTATATAGCAAATACTATTCTAGTGAGATTAAATGTTTCCCAAAAAACTATCTTAAAAGATGAAAAAAAAAATTAATATAAATTTTGTGCTATAACCATCGTTAATAGCATTGGAATGGACAATAAAGTGTTTGTTCTAGAGAACAACATTGCAGTCTTAGCTGATTTAGCTTTTAAGTCAGGATCAGCATCAACAATTCCTAAAGCTCTTTTTTGATTGGGCCAGATAACAAACCAAACATTAAATGCCATTATCAAACCTAGCCACATACCAATACCTATAGCTGTATGTTTTGGAACACCTGATCCAATACTTAAGGTCATGGCATCATGTAAGTACCCATTAAGTCCTGCTAGGATTAATCCTGAGATTACAGTAAATGCAGCAGCCCATCTAAAGTAAAATAATGCTGCGGGAGCAATAACTTTTCCAATAGCTGGCTTCTGTTCATCCGGTATTTTTCCCATATTAGGAATTTGAACAAAGTTAAAGTACCATAATAAACCTATCCACATAATCCCGACTAAAACATGAGTATATCTAGCTACCCAACTCCAAAAAAGAGCATCAAAACTAAATCCTCCATTTTGATAAAATAAACCAAGAAACAAAATTATAGCTATGGCAATTGATGTATGAACTGTCTTAGATAATGATGATAGTAAATTAATCACAATATATTATTTATATCAAATTCAAATGAAATTTACTAATATTTTTTCTAGTTCAAAAGAGGCTTTAAAAATTTTCCTGTATAACTACTGTCTACATTACAAATTTCCTCGGGTTTTCCTTCTGCGATAATTTTACCTCCTTTTACTCCACCCTCTGGCCCCATATCAACAATATAATCAGCAGTTTTTATTACATCAAGATTATGTTCGATTACTACGACAGTATTTCCGAGAGCAACAAATGTATGGAGAATTTCTAACAATTTTTTTATATCGTGTTGGTGTAAGCCAGTAGTAGGTTCATCGAGTATATACATTGTACGTCCAGTAGATCTTTTCGATAATTCTTTTGCGAGTTTAATTCTTTGTGCTTCTCCGCCTGAGAGTGTAGTAGCTTGCTGACCAATTTTTATATAACCTAATCCAACTTTTTTCAGAGTAAGTAATTTAGTCTTTATATTTGTAATATTTTCAAAATATTCACATCCCTCATCAACAGTCATATTTAAAACATCTGCAATACTTTTATCTTTAAATTTTATTTCTAAAGTTTCACGATTATATCTTGTACCTTTACATTCATCACATTGAATATACACATCAGGGAGAAAGTGCATTTCATAGGTAATAACTCCGTCACCCTCACAAGCTTCACATCTTCCACCTTTAACATTAAAAGAAAATCTGCCAGGTTTGTAACCTCGTGATTTAGATTCAGGTAATGATGTAAACCAGTCTCTAATTGGTCCAAATGCACCTGTGTATGTAGCTGGGTTTGATCTTGGAGTACGACCAATAGGTGATTGATCAATATCAATAACTTTATCTATTAATTCTGTTCCTTTAAAATTTTTGAATGGTTTGGGAATTTTTCTAGATTTATTATTATTCAAAGTTAAATTTAAAGCATTATAAAGTGTTTGCAAAACTAAAGTAGATTTTCCACTACCTGACACACCAGTTACGCATGTCAAACTTCCTAAGGGTATTTTTAAATTTACGTTGTCTAAATTATTTCCTGTAGCACCAGTAATTTCTAAAAATCTTCCATTCTTAGCTAATCTTCTCTTTGGTGGAACTATGATTTTGAGTTTATTAGATAAATATTTTCCAGTAATACTATCTTTGTTCTGACCTATTTCTTTAAAAGTTCCTTGCGCCACAACCTGGCCGCCATTATTACCAGCTTCAGGACCTAGATCAATTATATGATCAGCATTCTCCATTGTCTCTGTATCATGTTCAACAACAATAACAGTATTTCCTAAATCTCTTAATCGTTTTAAAGCATTAATCAATTTTACATTATCTTTTTGATGAAGACCTATGGAAGGTTCATCTAAAACATAGAGTACACCTGTCAAACCTGATCCTATTTGTGATGCTAGCCTTATCCTTTGAGACTCGCCTCCTGATAATGTGCCTGACTCTCTTGATAGTGTTAAGTAATCAAGTCCAACATTTAACAAAAAATCTAATCTTTCATTTATTTCTTTCAAAATATGTTCAGCAATTTTAAATTGTTTTTTATTTAGGTTTGTTTGAAGTTCCTTAAACCATTTGGAGGCCTCTAAAATTGATTTTTCGGTTACCTCACTGATATGTAAACCATCTATTTTTACACACAAAGCTTCATCTTTAAGTCTATGACCATTACATCTTTCACATTTAGTATCTGATTGATACTGAGATATCTCCTCTCTTTTCCAATCACTATCGGTTTCTAGATACCTTCGCTCAAGATTGTTTATGACACCTTCAAATGTCTTTTTATGTGAATATTTTTCATATCCATCATCGTAAGTAAATTTTATCTCTTCATCATCAGAACCATAAAGTATTATATCTTTTATTTTTTTTGGTAATTTATTCCATCTTTCATTAAGAGAGAAATCGTAGTGTTTTGCTAGGGAAGATAGTGTTTGGGCATAATATAAAGTAGTAGTTTTAGCCCATGGTTCGATAGCACCATCAATAATAGATTTTTTTTCATTCGGTATAACTAAATTAGGGTCTACATTAAGTTTTATACCTATACCCTCACATTCCTCACAGGCACCAAACGGACTATTGAAAGAAAATAATCTTGGTTCAATTTCCTCAATTGTAAAACCACTTTCAGGGCAAGCAAATTTAGTTGAAAAGATTAATCTCTCTAATTTTCTAAACTTTTTGGGTAAGGTTTCATTTTCATACTCAACAAAAACTAAACCGTTTGCTAAATTTATTGATGTTTCAATTCCCTCTGCTAAACGATTACCTAAAGAAGAATTTAGTATAATCCTATCAACTAACACATATATATCGTGCTTTATCTTTTTATTAAGGTCAGGGACGTTATCTATATCATAAAGTTTATTATCTATTTTAATTTTTCTAAACCCACGCTTTTTAAAACCTAACATTTCTTTTTTGTATTCACCCTTACGACCTCTTACAACTGGAGCAAATAAATAGATTGTTGATTTTTTCGGTAATTCTTTAATTTTATCTACGATTTGAGTAATTGTTTGAGAAACTATTGGTTTACCAGTAAAAGGTGAATAAGGAATTCCCGCTCTTGCATAGAGTACTCTCATGTAATCATAAATTTCAGTGACTGTAGCAACTGTAGATCTAGGATTTTTCGAAGTATTCTTTTGTTCAATTGAAATAGCAGGGCTCAAACCCTCAATTAAATCAACATTAGGTTTTTTCATTTTGTCCAAGAATTGACGTGCATAAGCTGATAAACTTTCTACGTACCTTCTTTGACCTTCTGCATAAACAGTATCGAATGCTAGTGAGGATTTTCCTGAGCCAGAGAGACCTGTTATAACCACAAATTTGTCTTTAGGAATTTCTAATGAAATATTTTTAAGATTATGCTCTTTAGCCCCTTTAATAAGTATCTTTTTCATCATAATTTTTATTGCTTTGACTTAATAAAATTAATATTCAGAGTAAATTGTGATATAAAACTAATTATTTAATAATACAAATATTAAAATATTATGGCTGGAAGTTTAAATAAAGTACTTTTAATTGGTCGTTTGGGCGCAGATCCTGAAATTAAACAAATGGTAAATGGAAAAAATGTTGCAAGACTAAGTCTTGCTACAAGCCAATCATGGAAAGATAAAAACTCAGGTGAAAAAAAAGAAAAAACAGAATGGCACCGTGTGGTTGTATTTAATGAGGGACTTGTAAATGTTGTTCAACAATATTTAAAAAAAGGAGCTCAAATTTATGTTGAAGGGCAACTATCAACAAGAAAATGGAAAGATGAACAATCAGGTCAAGACAAATTTTCTACTGAGATAATCATTCAAGGATATAATTCTTCACTTACAATGTTGGGTGGAGGTAATTCTGGTGGTGGAATTGCAAATGATAATAATAAATCATCAAATAATAATGATGATATGTCTCAAATTTCTAATGAAATGGATGACGAAATTCCATTTTAGCAATTATGCAAAATTCTGAAAATCAAAATGATAAAAATATTAAGTTAATTTCTATGCATGATGAGATGAGCTCGTCTTATCTTTCCTATGCAATGAGTGTTATTGTTAGTCGTGCTTTGCCAGATATCAGAGATGGACTAAAACCTGTTCACAGAAGAATTCTATATGCAATGTATAAAGGTGGTTATGATTGGTCTAAACAATATAGAAAATCAGCTAGGATTGTAGGAGATGTGATTGGTAAATATCACCCGCATGGAGATCAATCTGTATATGATGCATTAGTTCGTATGGTTCAAGATTTTTCTATGAGCTTACCTCTTGTTGATGGACAAGGAAATTTTGGTTCCATAGACGGAGATCCAGCAGCAGCTATGAGATACACAGAGACCAGATTATCTAAAGTTTCACAATATTTAATTGATGATATAGAAAAAAATACTGTCTCATTTAAAAATAATTATGACGAAACTGAGAAAGAACCCACAGTTTTACCTGCTCAATTTCCTAATTTGTTAGTTAATGGGGCAGGTGGAATTGCAGTTGGAATGGCAACAAGTATACCTCCTCATAATTTAGGCGAAATAATTAATGGAACTTTAGCATTAATTGAAAACAAAGACATAAAGATTAAGGATCTTATGAAACACATACCAGGTCCTGACTTTCCAACTGGTGGTGTAATAATTGGAAAAGATATGATTAAGCAAGGCTATAATAAGGGAAGAGGCTCATTTAAGATTAGGGGTGAAATTTCTATTGAAAGTTTAAAAAATGGTCGAGAAAGATTAGTTATTACTTCAATTCCTTATCAAGTTAACAAATCTGTTTTGAATGAAAGGATTGTTCAGCTAGTAAGAGAAAAAAAAATTGAGGGTATTAAAGATATAAGAGATGAGTCTAATCGCGAAGGAATTAGAGTCTCTATAGATTTAAGAAGCGGGGTTGAACCTGAAACTGTAAAAAGACAACTTTATAAAAATACACAAATTGAAAGCTCATTTGGATTCAATACACTAGCCATAGTTGATGGCAAACCTGAAACTTGTAACCTGAAAGATTTTTTATCAAATTTCTTATCTTTCAGAGAAGATATAGTTGTTAAAAAAACAAAATTTGAATTAAGGAAAGCTGAGGAGAGAGCTCATATCTTAATAGGCTTGTCTGTGTCAGTTGATAACTTAGATAAGATTATTAAACTAATTAGATCATCAAAAAATCCAGAAGATGCCAAAAAAACTCTTTTACAAACTAAATGGAAAATTGATAGATCAAAAAGATTAATTTCACTTGTAGAGAATATAAAATCAAAAAATGTTTATTTATTATCAACTCTACAAGTTAATTCCATTTTAGAATTAAGATTACAAAAATTAACAGCATTAGGTATTAATGAAATAGAAATTGAAATTAAACATTTAGCTGAATTAATAACTAAATATAAAAAAATTATTTCCTCTAAAAAAGAATTATTAAAAGTAATTAGTGATGAGCTAAAAAATATAAAAGAAAAATATTCATTACCTCGAAGAACAAAGATAATAGATGCTGTTTTAAATTATGATATTGAAGAAACTATACAAAAACAATCCGTATTAATTACAGTTACTTTACAAGGGTATATTAAACGTGGATCACTAAATAGTGTGAAGACTCAAAAAAGAGGGGGTAAAGGAAAAACTGGTATGACCACAAGAAATGAAGACTCAGTTGTTCAAACCTTATCAGTTAATACACACACCTCGGTCTTATTTTTCTCTACAGAGGGTTTAGTTTATAGAATAAAAGCTTGGAAAATACCTGAGGGTTCCTCAGCTTCTAAAGGCAAATCACTATTTAATATTCTTCCATTAAAAAACCACCAATCAATAAGCTCCATAATGCCATTTCCTGACACTAAGTCTGAATTAAAGAACTATCAGATAGTTTTCGCAACAGCACAGGGTAAAATTAGAAAGAATAGCTTAGAGGATTTCTCCTCAATTAATACCTCTGGAAAAATTGCAATGAAATTAGATAACAATGATAAGATAGTTGGTGTAAAAATTTGTAAGGAAGATCAAGATATTATTTTAAGTACCAAATTGGGAAAATGCATACGTTTTGAGTCAAAGAAATTGAGGGTTTTTAAAGGAAGATCATCTAAAGGCATTAAGGGGATAGTTTTGTCTCCATATGACCAAATTGTTTCACTCTCAATTATAAATAATGATAACTTTAAAAAAAATGGAAAAAAATCCAAGGATGAACAGTCCGAACAAAAAGCTAAAGAAAAATTTATCTTATCGATTACTGAAAATGGTTTTGGTAAAAAAACAAGTCACTCAGAGTATAGAGTAACAAATCGAGGGGGTAAGGGTATCATTGGGATAGTAAATTCACCACGAAATGGAAATATTTCATCCTCTTTTCCTGTATATCATGGCGATGAGATACTTATATCCACAAATAAAGGGCGAGTAATTCGTGTTGCAGTTAAAGAAATTAGGACAGCAGGGAGAAATACTCAAGGTGTTAGAATTATTAAATTATCTGGAGAAGAAAAAGTTGTTTCAGCAGACAAAATTGATGATAATTTAGTTTGATGAATAAAGTTGCTATTTATCCTGGCACGTTTGACCCAATTACATTTGGACACATTGATGTTATTAAAAAGGGATTAAAACTTTTTGATAAAATTGTAGTCGCTGTTTCAAATGTAGAAAATAAAGACTATTTATTTAGTTCAGATGAAAGAATTGAAATAGTAAAAAAAGCATTATTTGATGATTTAAAGTTAAATAAAAAAAAAATTATTGTAATTTCTTTTAGTTCTTTAACTACTGATTTATGTAAAAAATATAAATCAAATATTATTTTGAGAGGATTGAGAGCTGTTTCTGACTTTGAATACGAGTTTCAACTTGCGGGTATGAATAGAAAGTTAAATAAGAATATTGAAACTTTATTTTTAATGTCTGATGTTGAAAACCAGATTATTTCATCAAGATTTGTTAAAGAGATAGTAAATCTAAAAGGTGATATAAAGAAATTTACTACAAAAAGTACAATTAAATTATTAAAAAAAAAATATGAATAAATTTTTAATTAATATATTAATTTTCTTTTTTTTAATGATAAACCATGTAACTTCAGAGGAGAATATTATGATTTTAAAACTAAAAAATGGGGATGTTAAGATTGAATTGTTCGATGACATAGCTCCAAACCATGTAAAAAGAATAAAAGATTTAGCAAATAGTGGTAAGTATGATGGTGTAGTCTTTCATAGGGTTATAGATGGTTTTATGGCACAAACTGGTGATGTAAAATTTGGAAATTCCTCATCAAAAGATTTCAATTTGAAAATGGCTGGGATGGGTGGTTCCGATCTACCAGACCTAAAACAGGAATTTAGTAATCTACCACATGATCGAGGAACTTTATCAATGGCTAGATCATCTGATCCAAACAGTGCTAATAGTCAATTTTTTATTTGTTTCAAGCCTGCCCCTTTTTTAGATAATCAGTACACTGTTTTTGGAAAAGTAATTGAAGGCATGGAATTTGTTGATAAGATTAAGCGTGGTGATGAAAATAATAATGGTGCCGTTTCAGATCCAGATATGATAATTAGTTTTAAGTCTTTGTAATACATTGATGGCATTAAAAGATTTTGCCTTTAAATTATTAAATAAAGATAATTACGCAAGAGAAGGTGTTATAGAAACACACAGAGGAAACATTAGAACACCTGCTTTTATGCCAGTAGGAACTCAAGCAACTGTCAAAGCTTGCACAATAAATGATATAAAGAAAACAGGCTCAGATATAATTCTGGCAAATACTTATCATTTAATGATCCGACCAGGTGTTGAACGTATCGAACAAGCTGGTGGATTACATAAATTTATGAATTGTGATTTACCAATACTTACTGATTCTGGTGGGTTTCAAGTTATGTCACTTGCAAAACTCAATAAAATAGATAAAGAAAAAGGTGCAATTTTTAACTCTCATGTAGATGGAAAAAAATTTTATTTAAGTCCTGAGGAAAGTATTAAGATTCAACTTGGTTTAAACTCAGATATTGTGATGATTATGGATGAATGCCCAAAAAAAACTGATGACTATGAGTTTATTAAAAAATCTATGGAATTATCATTAGATTGGGCTGATAGATCAAAAAAAGCATTTGGTAAAAATCCTCACAAAGCATTATTTGGAATAGTGCAGGGTGGTCTTTTTAAGGATTTAAGACTTTTATCTTTAAAAGGATTAATAAACTTAGATTTTGATGGATATGCTATTGGGGGATTAGCTGTTGGTGAAACACAAGATGAAATGTTTAAGGTTTTGGACGACATAAAAGAGAATTTACCAGAAAACAAACCACATTATCTAATGGGTGTAGGCACTCCGTCTGATATTTTGGGAGCAGTTAAAAGAGGAATCGATATGTTCGATTGTGTTATGCCAACACGATCAGGCAGAACAGGCTTAGCTTTTACCTGGAATGGAAGAATTAATATTAAGAACAATAAATATCAAAAAGACAACTCGCCTCTTGATGAAAGATGTAAAAATTTAAATTTGAATAAATATTCAAAAAATTATTTAAATCATTTATTCAATACCAATGAAATTTTAGGATCAATGATTTTAACACTAAATAACATCAATTTTTATCAAGAATTGATGTGTGAAATTAGAAAAAATATCCAAAAAGGTACTTTTAATCATTTTCACGATAAATATATAGATAAGTTGTAAAGAGGAAACCTTATGTCTCATCAATTCTTATTTGAAATATTAAAATAAATATGTATATACAAAGTATTTTTGGGCCGTTAGCTCAGTTGGTAGAGCAATTCCCTTTTAAGGAATGGGTCGATGGTTCGAGTCCATCACGGCTCACCAAATTTAAGTAATATTTATTGGTGGATATTTTAAGATAATTTCATTCTTCCATTCTTCAATCTTTATTATTCTATTTTCTGCTGATGGATGAGTGCTCATGAATTCAGGAGGCGTTTGACCTTTGTTATATTTCTTCATTCTTTCCCAAATTTTAGAAGTTTCTCTAATATCATAGCCAGACAAAGAGGAGAAAATCATTCCCAAATAATCTGCTTCACTTTCTTGTTTTCTATTAAAAGGATTCATTATTCCTAACTGGGACAGTAAGCCCACAGTATCCATTCCTGTGGTCCTATTTATATCAGACAGAACTCCTCCGCTTGCAATATCAATTATTCTTGTACCTACATTTAATAAAGTTCCTCTACTTGCTCTTTCAACGGAATGTTTTGCTACTGCATGTGCGATTTCATGACCCATTACTGCAGCTAAACCATCTGTATTTTTTGTGACATCCAATATACCTGTGTATACAGCAATTTTACCCCCTGGCATACACCATGCGTTTCTTATTTTTCTATTTTCAATAAGGATATATTCCCAATCAAAATATTTTGTAGGGTCATCTAACTTAGCTTGATAAAAATATTCACCGATAGCATCTTCCATTTTTTTTCCGATTTCTTTTATTAAATTTAGAGTTTTTGTGTCTTTACTAAGTTTTTCTTTTTTTTTCACTTTTTCATAAATTTTTGCAGCCTGTGCATTAAGTTTTGCCTCTGGAACAATACTTAATTGCTTTCTTTGAGTAATTGGAGCCGATGTACAAGAATTCAGAATAAAACCACCACAACTACAGCCAAGATATGACAAAAATTTTCTTCTATTCATTTTTATTAACATTGATATTATATATTTGAATGAATCTAAATAACAAAATTTTGTTAGTGTTATTTTTTATTGCAATTACTTTTGTTATTTATTCAAGCTTTAATTAGATTATGTCAAAAAATAAAAAAAAAAAATCAATTACATTAATTCTAAGAAATTATTTTATTACAGGAGTAGTTGTACTGATTCCAATTGGATTTACCTTATATTTAAGTAAGGTTTTAATTGGAATTTCATCAAAGATAATTCCAGAAAATATCAATCCAAATAGCTATCTACCATTTGCTATACCTGGAGTAGAAATTTTGATTTCAGTAATTTTTATAACCATCGTTGGAGGATTATCTTTGTCATTTTTAGGTAAAAGAATTCTTAAACTGATTGATGATTTATTTAAAAGAATTCCTGTTTTGCGAACTATTTATTCTGCAATAGTTCAAATGACTGAAACATTTTCTAATAAAGATGATAATGATAAAAAGAGTGTCGTTTTAGTTGAATATCCGAGAAAAGGAGTTTGGGCTGTCGGTTTTGCTACGAAAGAAAATAAAGGTGAGATGGCAGAAAAAACTAATAAAAAATTAATTAACGTTTTTGTTCCTACAACACCAAATCCTACCAGTGGTTTTTTACTTATGTTTCCAATTGATGAAGTAATTTATTTGAATATGACTTTTGAAGAGGCATCTAAATTTATTGTTTCAGCAGGTACATCCACAGGTAAGAATTAAGCTATATCGTTAATTATATCTGCACGATCATATAGTTTAATTAGTGGTTTAAATTTACTTATATCCTCTTTTTCATTTTCAATTCTTTTGATTTCTTTCTCAGCTAAAATAAAAAGATTATGGTTATGTATTGGATCTGCCAATTTAAAGTTTTTTATTCCACTTTGTTTATAACCAAGAATATCTCCAAAACCTCTTAATTTCAAATCCTCCTCAGATATTTCAAATCCATCATTAGAGTCTTTTAATATATTAATTCTTTTTTTAGCATTTTCGCTTAGATTTGACTTAAACATCAATATACAAGAAGACTCTTTCTTGCCTCTACCAACTCTACCTCTAAGTTGATGTAATTGAGACAAACCAAACTTATTTGCATTTTCTATTATAATTACATTTGCATTAGGAAAATCTATACCAACTTCAATGATTGTAGTTGAAACTAAAATCTTAAATTCATTTTTTAAAAATTTGTTTAAGATTTTTTCTTTTTCCTCAATCGATGTTTTTCCATGGAGTAAATAAACCTCATTAGGAAATATTTTTTTTAAATATTCAGACTTTTTAACTGCTGAAGAATGATCAATTTTTTTAGACTCTTCTATAAGAGGGCATACCCAAAAAATTTGATTTCCAAGTTGTATTTCTTTTTTAATGAATTTAATAACATCCTCAATCTTACTTTCAATTTTGCTATAAGTTTTAACAGGTTTTCGGTTATTCGGTTTTTCTCGTATAATTGAAAGATCCATATCTCCGTAAATAGTCATTGTTAAAGTACGTGGTATTGGTGTTGCTGTCATTAAAAGAACATCACAATCTTTCCCAGCTTTATCAGATAGCTTTTTTCTTTGACTAACTCCAAATTTATGCTGTTCATCAATTATTATTAAACCTAGTTTTTTAAATTCTACTTTTTTTTGAAATAAGGCATGTGTTCCAAAAACAATATCAATCTCTTTTTTAATAAGTTTATCTAAAATTTTTTTTTTATCTTTGTATGATGATTTTCCGGAGAGTAACTCTATTTTAATAATTTTAGGAAATATTTTTTTTGCTAATAAGAAATGCTGTCTTGCTAATATTTCGGTAGGAGCCATTACTGCTACTTGAAAATCAGAACTGATTGTATTGAATGCAGATAATAACGCTACTATTGTTTTGCCACTACCAACATCACCCTGAAGTAATCTAAACATCTTGTTATCCGAGCACAAATCATCGTTAATCTCATTTAATGTTTTAGTTTGATCATTAGTTAGGGAAAAATCTAACTTGGATACTATTTCACTTTGTTTTTTAGTATCAAATTTTTTTTTTGTTTTTTTTATTTTTTTGATCTTTTTTCTAATTTCTGAATTTACCAAAAAAGTTGAAAAAATTTCATCAAAAGCGAGTCTTTGATAGAAATTTTCTTTGAATTTGCCAATATTTTCTGGATCATGTAATTTTTTGATTGAGTCATTCCAACCAATATTGTCAAAATTTTTTAATATATCTTTTGAGTGCCACTCATCAATTTTAGGCAAATTTTTAATAATTTGTAATATTATCTTATTATAAACTTTTTCACTAATTCCTTCAGTTAGTGAATAGCTATTATGCTTTTGTTTTATTATAGATGAGTCTTCTGAAATATATTTAGGATTTGTTAATTGATATTTATTTCGAAAGTATTTAATTTTACCACTAATTGTTACCTCTTTTCCAATAGGTAATATTTTTCTAATATATCCCTCGTAACTATTAAAAAAAACACAATCTATTTCACCAGTCTCATCTTTACATAAAACTCGATTTGGTAAGTTTCTTACTCTTGGAAATAAATATTTTTGAGGAATTACAGTTATAGTTTGTACCCCATCAATTTTTAAATCCTTAATTTTCGAAGATAAACTTCGATCCGTATACGATTTTGGCAATTTCCATAACAGATCGAAAATACTATTAATTTTTTTTCTTTTTAATAAATTTGATGTTTTTAAACCAACACCTTTTATAGATTTTAGGTCAGATAATAAATATTCATAATTTCTTTTAATATCCATAAACTAATATTATATTCCTATTATGACCGCTGATATAGAACAAATAAAAAAAAAAATTATATACAGATCAAATTATCGCGGCACCAAAGAAATGGATAAACTTTTAGGAGCTTTCACTAATAAATACTTAGATCAGTTAAATGTTGAAGATTTAAATGAATTAATAAAGCTCTTAGAAATAGATGATAACAATCTATACAATTTTTATAATGGTTTAACAACCAATATAGAATTTGAGGATAATAAAATTAATAATTTATTCAAAAATTTTAAATATTAATAAATTTATGGCGGAGAGACTGGGATTCGAACCCAGGAAAGAGTTGCCCCTTTGCCGGTTTTCAAGACCGGTGCTTTCAACCGCTCAGCCATCTCTCCGTGTAGAAGCTTTTATAATTAAAAATATTTAATTCAACAATAAAATAGTCTAATTAGTCTTGATATTTTGTTCATTTAATTAGTATGAAAAATAATTTTAATAAAGGTTTGATTTTAACTTCACTGGGTTCATTTTGGTGGGGATTTATTGGGGTTATATATTTTGAGTCGGTATCCTTTATCGGTCATACTGAATTAGTTGTGCATAGATGTTTATGGACTGCAATCATGTTGGTTTTTACCACAACTTTTTTATCCAAATGGCAAATATTCCAAAAAGAAATTAAATATAGAAAAAAATTAATCGCATTATTTGTATCTGGTTTTTTAATTTTTGTTAATTGGTCTATATGGATTTATGCCGTAGCCTCAGAAAGAATTATAGATGCAAGTTTCGGATATTTTATTATGCCAATAATCAGTGTTCTATTAGGATATATTTTTTTTAAAGAAAAACTTAATAAAAAAAGAATTTTCTCAATCCTTCTAGTTTTAATATCAATTATAATATTAATCATATTTAATCTTAAATCTTTACCTTGGGTTGGTCTTGTCGTAGCTTTTAGTTGGGCATTTTATAATTTAGTCAGAAAAAAAATTGAAATAGATACTGACATTGGATTATTAATTGAAAGCTTGTATATTTTTCCATTTGCCCTTGTTACATTTTATATTATTGCAAATAACAATTTTAATGATTTTAATTTGAATAACCCAGGACTAAGTCTGTATCTGATTTTAGCTGGTCCAATGACTGTGATTCCTTTGTTCCTTTATGTAAGAGGTGTTGAGTTAATTGGTTTAGGTCCAACTGGAATGATTTTTTACATTACCCCAACTTTACAGTTCATTTTAGGTTATTTTTATTATGGGGAGGATTTTTCATTAGTGAAATTTCTAAGTTTTATTATCATTTGGATTGCTGTAATTATATATTTAAACGATTTATATGAACAAAATTAAGATTTTTCTTTTTATTGTATTTTTTTTGCACTCTAATTCCTTTGCTAATGAAATTCAAAGTTTTGAAAATTGGAAAAAAAATTTTAAAGAAAGAGCCTTAGCCAATAATATTTCTGAGCAAACTTTTGATCTTGTAATGACTGATGCTAAGTTTCTATCCAATGTAATAAAATACGATAGATATCAGCCTGAATTTTACGAAGATACCAAGACTTATATTTCAAAAAGAGCGTCTTCTAAAAAATTAAGTAAAGGCGTTGACTTTTATTCAAATCATAAAGAGTTAATTAATGTTGTTGAAAATAAGTTCGAAATTGAAAAAGAACTTTTATTATCATTAATGGGAATAGAAACAAATTATGGAACTTATGTTGGCAAAATGGATATTATTTCTTCATTAGCGACATTGAGTTACGATAAAAGAAGATCTGAGTTTTTTACTAAAGAACTTCTAATATTACTAAAGTTAATAGACGAAAATCAAATAGATTATAAATCATTATATGGTTCATGGGCGGGAGCATTTGGTTTTTTTCAGTTTATGCCCTCAACTATAAAAAACCATGCTATTGATTTTAATACCGATAATCACATAAATTTGAAAAATTCTCATGATGCTTATGCTTCTGCAGCAAACTATCTTAAAAAAATTGGTTGGAAAAAAAATTCCCCTTGCTTTTACAAGATAGATTTAAAAAAAAACACACCAAAAAAATATTTAAATGTATCTGCTAAAAAACTTAATAATAAAAAAAAATTAAGTTTTTTTAGAAAATATATAGAAAATTACGATGAATTAAGTTTTTTAAAATCTAACTATAATGTTGCAATAATTACTCCTGACAAAAATATTATTCCAGGAGCTGACACTTTAAACCCTGCTTATATTGTGTTTGATAATTATGAAATAATTCTTCAATGGAACAGATCCCTAAGATTTGCGCTAGCTGTTTGTACTTTAAAAAATAAATTTAAAAATGAATTATAAAATTTTACTTATATTATTCTCTTTTTTTTTGATAAGTTGTGTTCAAATACCTGATGAATTGAATAAGAATGAGCTAAAATTAGAAAAAGTTTACTCTAATAGTGGATTTGCTTTAATTTATGATGAAAGCTTAAATAAAATAAAAAAATTGGATGATAGATCATTAATGATTTATCATAAATTGCTAAAAAGAAAATCAACTGTCAAGATTACAAACCCAAAAAATGATAAGTCTTTGATTGCAGAAGTGAAATCTAATAATCAAAAATTTTCAGATTTTTATAATTCTGTTATATCTAAAAGAATAGCCGAAGATTTGGATCTTGACTTTAATGAACCATTATTGGAAATAGTATTGGTCTCAAGAAATTCTACTTTTATTGCAAAAAAAAGTAAGACATTCGAAGAGGAAAAAAAAGTTGCTCAAAAGGCTCCCATTGATGGTATTCAAATAAAAGATCTAAATTCGACACCTACAAAGAAAAAGAAGAATATAAAGCTTAAATTTTCCTATTCAATAAAACTAGCTGACTTTTATTATAAAAGTTCAGCAAAGATGATGATTTCACGAATTAAAAATGAAACAAATATAAAAAATTCTAGAATACAACAACTTTCAAAAACAAAATTTAGAGTACTAATAGGCCCCTTTAATGATATAAAAAGTTTAAAAGAGTCCTATGAAAAACTTAGTCCAATGAATTTTGAAAATTTAGAAATATTAAATAATGTTTAAGAAGATCTTTATAATCAATTTAACAGTCTTATTTCTCTCAACTTACTTAAATGCAAATATACAAATAAAGGCTAGAACTGCTATTTTACAAGATTTTTTGTCTGGTGAGATTCTTTATGAAAAAGATCCTGATAGATCAATTTATCCGGCTTCAATGACTAAAATTATGACATCTATAATTGCATTTGATTTAATTAAGTCTGGTGATTTAAGTTTAGAAGATAAATTTATAATATCAGAAAAAGCATGGAGATTATCTACCGCTGGATACTCTTCAATGTTTATAATGGTTGGTGATGAAGTTACTGTAGAAAATTTACTTAGAGGGATTATTGTTGCATCTGGTAACGACGCTTGCATTGCTTTAGCAGAGGGGATTGCAGGAACCGAAGAGGAATTTGCAATTTTGATGACAATGAAAGCTAAAGAATTAGGTATGGAGAATACAAATTTTACTAATTCGTCAGGAATTAATGATCCTGATAATTACTCAACTGTTAGGGATATACTTATAATGTCTAATTACCTTATTAAAGAACACCCTGAATATTATGAACTGTTTAGTGAAACAGAGTTTACTTGGGATAGGACAGGTGGTGACCCCATAACACAGGGAAATCGTAATCCACTTCTTTATAAAAACCTTGGAGCTGATGGAATCAAAACTGGTTATTTAGCGGTTGAAAAATATTCTCTAGCCTCATCATTAAAAAAAAATGGACGTAGATTAATAGCTGTTGGGAGTGGATTTGAAACTAAAAATAGTAGATCTAGGGAGAGTACTAAGTTGTTAACTTATGGTATTACAAATTTTGATCTTATCGAAATAGCTAAAGCAAAAAAATCTTTAGATAAAGTTGATGTATGGTTAGGAAAGGAAAAACAAGTAAATGTGTATGTAAATGAGGACATATATAAAACTATAAAAAAAGCACAAAAAAGATTACTAAAAGTATCAATTTACTACAATGGTCCGGTTGAAGCGCCAATTAAAAAAAATCAAATCATTGGAAAATTAAATATTTCTTATAATGAAAATTTAATTGGAGAATATGATTTGTTAGCAGCTAATGATGTTAAAAAAGTTAATATTTTTTCAAGACTTATGAAGTCCATCAATTATTTGATTTGGGGCGATGTCTAATAAACCTGTAGTTGTTTTTGAAGGTATTGAATGCAGCGGAAAATCCCTTCACGTAAAAAATATATGTAAATTTTTAAAAAAAAAAAGGATTCCATATATATGTTTAAGGGAACCTGGTGGTAGTAAAAATTCAGAAATTATTAGAAAATTAATTCTTAATAAAAAATCAAATTTTAATCGATATACTGATTTATTTTTATATTCTGCTTCTAGAAGTGAAAATATTAAAGAATTAAAAAAATTTCATAAAAAAAAAATTATAATTATAGATAGATTTATTGACTCTACAATAGCTTATCAACATTTTGGGTTAGGTGTTGACTTAAATCTAATTAAAAAGATTCATAATGTAATTCTAAATGATTTTAAAATTGATTTTACTTTTCTAAACGTTGTTAATGAAATAAATATGCTTCAAAGATTAAAAAAAAGAAATAAACTAAATAGATACG
>CACBQF010000008.1 GCA_902541315.1 uncultured Pelagibacteraceae bacterium | reverse complement strand
TGTTGTTGAGGCAATAAAAATAGCTTTTATATCTTTATCTTTGTAAGCAACAGATGGATTGTTTATAGCTTTTGTTTTTAATGTTTTTGAATATTTTTTAGATAATTTTTGTTCAATGTCATAAATATATTTAAGATTAAAATCTTTACTACGCATTAAATTTTTTCCATGCATAATACCAATTCTACCAAGTCCAAATAAAGCTATATCAATCATTTAAAATTTGTATTAAAATAATAACTTAACTAAAAAAATTTCTTATGTCAGTAAAATTAGGAGTTGCACCCATTGCATGGAGTAATGATGACATGCCCGAGTTAGGTGGTGAAACTACATTAGAACAATGTTTAAAAGAAGCCAATGAAGCAGGCTATATAGGCATAGAGTCTGGTGGAAAATTTCCAAAGAAATCTTCGGAATTAATTCCAAAATTAAATCAATTTAATCTTAAACTTTGTTCAGGATGGTATGGTGCTAATCTAAGAAAAAATTCTGTTGAGGAAGAAAAAAAATCCATTCAAGAACAACTAAATTTATTTAAAGATTGTGATGCACCTTGTATAGTTTTTGCGGAAGTTTCTGGCTCTATACAAGGAGATCCTAACAGAAAATTATCAACTCGGCCTCAAATGGAAAGGGACGAATGGCAGAAGTTTTGTGAAAAAATTTCTGAACTAGGAAAATATTTAGAGGATCAAGGGATGCCTTTGGCATATCATCATCATATGGGAACAGTAATTGAAACTCAAAAAGATACTGAAAGACTTATAGAAAATACTCATGAAAGTGTAAAATTAACATTAGATACAGGACATATGTTATTTGCAAAAGGGGACTCAAAATCCATATTACAAAATTATCATGAAAGAATTTTGCACGTCCATTGTAAAGATATAAGAAAACAAGTTCTTGAAAAATCTTTAAAAGAGGATTTAAGTTTTAGAGCTGCTTTTTTAGAGGGAGCGTTCACAGTACCAGGAGATGGTTGTATTGATTATCAACCTTTATTTAATGTATTAAAAAATAATAATTATTCAGGATGGTTAGTAGTTGAGGCAGAGCAAGATCCGGCAAAAGCAAATCCGTTAGAATATGCAAAAATTGGTTATAAATATCTTACAGATACATTAAAAAAATCTGAAATTGAAATTTATACAAATTGATTATCTATAGAGTGAAGTTAGTTCATTATTTCCAGCAGCAACACATGGAGATTTAAAACAAGCACCCACAACCCATTCAGATCCAGGATCAGGTAAAAAATTTGATGACATCACAAATATAACACCCATCTCGACTGATTGCCCAGCTTTACCTTCTGCTTTAATTCTAGGATCAGGATCAGTTTTTACTTTGGTATCCTCTGAAAAAGGATTCTCTATATTAAGATTTTTGTTTATATAATTCACAACTTTAGATGAAGACCATTCGCCATTGCAGGGATCACCCCAAACAGTCAATTTACCTTCATCATTATTCCCGCAATTATTTATTTCTCCATTGATAAAATCGACTACTTTCTTATGATTTTCTTTAACTAAGTTAGCTTTTGCTTCAACTGCGGGCCTTGTACTTGCGGTCCAAATCAACATCCCAACCACATATACTAACGACAACAACACTAATGCTTCTAATAGTCCAAAATTTTTGAAATTTATTCGCATAATTAAAGTTTAATAATTTTTGATTTGTCTAATTTTTTTTCAAAAAAATCAATTATATTTTGTATTGTTTCTTTTCCCATTCTTATCATGCATTCCTCAGTAAATGCAGCAGTATGAGGACTTAAAAAAACTTTATTGTTTTTTAGCAAAGGGTTATCATCTTTAGGTGGTTCTGTTTCAAAAACATCTAAACCTGCACCAAATATAAGACTTTCATTTAATGCTTTATCTAAGTCAATCTCATTAATCATCCCACCTCTTGCGGCGTTAATAATTATACAATTTTTCCTCATTGTTTTAAGTAAGTCATAATTAATAATATTTTTCGTTTTTTCATTAAGAGGCATATGTAAAGAAATGGCATCCATAGATTTTACCACTTCTGTAAGATCTTCAACTTTTTTTCCACCCAATTCCTCAATAATATCTTTTGAAACAAATGGATCATAAACAAAAACATTCATTTCAAATCCTTTGCATCTTCTAATTAAAGATTGACCTATTCTTCCAAACCCAGCAATTAAAATATTTTTTTTCCAAAGTTCAATTGTTTTTGGAAGTTTATTTCTATTAGAAAAATTTCCTGTTTTAACAGCTTCATCATACATGTTTTTTCTCTTCGATATATTGAGCAACATAAACATAACATGTTCTGCCACAGCAACAGCATTTGCTGTAGCCGTAATTGCCAAGGTGATATTTTTTTCTTTAGAGGACTTGAGGTCAATATTGTCGTACCCAACGCCGTGGCGAGATATAATCTTAAGTTTTTTTGATATATTAATTAATTCACTAGATAAATTTGCTGTTCTAATTGATAGACCATCACACTCCAAAATTTTTTGTTTAATATCTTTGTCATCTAAATTTTCAATAATCTCATAATCATAATTTGGGTTATTCTTTATAAGATCTATTCCCGCTTTATGAATAGGTTGAATTATCAAAATTTTTTTTTTATCTGACACTTAAATTTAGTAAGTTTTAGAGTCTTCTTTTGATTTGATTGATTTTAATTTAGATACAGCATCTTTTGCACCTGCACTCATATACCTTTGATCCGATCCAATGGTTACTAAATTAAATCCTAAATTAAGCATTTTTTTTGCATACTCTGGACTAGCATTATGAATACCTGCAAAAATTTTATTTTTTTTTGCATGTTCCAAGATATTCAAAATCTTTTCATAAGTTGGACTTCCTTCAGGATTATCAAAAGCTGGTTTTTGACCTATGGCCAGACTTAAATCAGCAGGTCCGATATAAATTCCATCTATTCCTGGCGTACTCATAATTTCATCTAATTTATCCAAGGCCTCTTTTGTCTCTATCATTGCCATTTTTAAAATTTCATCGTTGGCAAAATCTCCATAATCTGAACCTCCATAAATTAATCCTCTAATTGGTCCAAAACTTCTATACCCTCTAGGAGGATACATGCATGCTTGAACAAATTTTTCTGCTTCAAATTTGTTACTGACCATTGGACAAATTACGCCGTAGCACCCTGCATCTAAAATTTTCATTATTTGTCCTGGTTCATTCCAGTTTACTCTAGCTAAAGGAGTAACATCTGTAGATGAAATTGATTGCAGCATTTGTAATGCATTTGGATAATCTATAACACCATGTTGCATATCAATTGTAAGCGAGTCCCAACCTTGATGAGACATTACTTCCGCTGAAAAAGAGCTAGGAATTTGTAACCAGCCATTAATTATTTGCTCACCATCATTCATCATCTTTTTTATTTTATTTGGCCTCATTTTAAGATTTCAAACCAAGGTGAGTGTACTTTATATTGAGATAATCTTTAATTGCCATTGAACCGCCTTCACGTCCATATCCAGTTTGTTTAATTCCGCCAAAAGGTGCTTCAGCTATCGCAACTGCAGGAGTATTAACCGCAACCGTACCAGTTTCCATTAATTCTGAAGCTCTGTGAGCTTTATCCATAGAATTTGTATAAATATAACTACATAATCCTAAGTCATTATCATTGGCTCTCTCAACTACTTCATCAAAAGTTTTAAATGACAACATCGGAACTAATGGACCAAATGGTTCTTGTTTCATTATTGTAAAATTGTCCTTTACATTGTCAAAAACTGTTGGCTCATAAAAATATCCTTTGTTAAAACCTTGAGGTCTTTTTCCACCCAATAAAACTTTTGCTCCTTCCTTTTTAGTTGTTTCAACTAATTCTTCAATTTCTCCTAATCTTTTTGCAGTTGTTAAAGGACCTAATTGAACTCCTTCATCTAAACCATTACCAATTTTTAATTTTTTTGTTCTTTCAATAAACGCATTAATGAATTCGTCTTTTTTATTTTCTTGTATATAAAATCTGTTAGGTGAAATACAAACTTGACCATTATTTCTAAATTTTGCAGTAATTGCCATATCTGCAACTTTATTTATATCAACATCATCAAAAACTATAAAAGGTGAGTGTCCACTAAGCTCCATTGTGACTCTTTGAACTTTGTCTGCGGCCTTTTTTAAGATTAATTTACCTACTCTTGTTGATCCAGTAATTGAAACCTTTTTAATAATATCAGATTCTAACAACTCATTTGAAATACTTTCAGGATCTCCTGATAATAAGTTTACAACTCCAGGAGGGACTCCCGCTTCTTTACAAATATCTACCAACTCCATTACTGTTCCTGGAGTAATTACATCAGGCTTACAAATTACTGAACATCCGGCAGCTAATGCTGTTGAAATTTTTCTTGCTGCTAGAATTAAAGGAAAATTCCATGGCACTAAAGCTGCTACAACTCCAACTGGCTGATAATAAACATGAACTCTCGTATCTGGAAATCGACTTTCGACTGTTTGTCCATAAATTCTTTTTGTTTCTTCAGCATTCCACTCAAAAATATCAGCAGCCCCACCAGTTTCGCCAATTCCCTCTGCTAAAGGTTTTCCAACTTCAATCGTTAACCACTTTGCTAAAATATCTTGTTTTTTTCTTAAAAGATCAGCAATTTTTCTAATAATATTTGATCTCTGCCAAGGTAAAGTGTTTTTCCAAACTTCCAAACCTTTCTCTGCAGATTTAAGAGCTTTTTGAACATCTGCTGAAGACGCTTTAGACGCTTGGCCAATAATTTCTTCCGTAGCAGGATTTATAACATCGTAAGTTTCTTTTTTTTCCGCTTGTTGCCACTTACCATCAATGAACTGCCCAAATTTACTATACATAATTTTTATTTTATGGTTAATTAAGTGAAATTTTAAGAGAATATATCTACAATTATGAAAAAAATAAAGCTTACATGTGCTCATGCAATTGTAAAGTTCCTGACTTCTCAAAAAATTCTTATCAATGGTAAAAAAGAACCTTTATTCGCTGGTGCTTTTGGAATATTTGGTCATGGCAATGTAGCTTGTTTAGGACAAGCTTTAGAGGAAAATAAAGTTAAACTTCCAACTTATAGAGGTCATCATGAGCAAAATATGGCTTTAACAGGAATTGCTTACGCTAGAGCAAAAAGAAGAAAACAAGTATTTGTAGCAACAAGTTCTGTAGGTCCTGGTTCTACAAACATGGTAACAGCTGCAGCAGTTGCGATGAGTAATAGACTGCCAATTTTATTTCTTCCAGGTGATACTTACGCAAACAGGATGCCTGATCCAGTTTTACAACAAGTAGAACATTTTAATAATCCAGGAATTACCCAAAATGATGCTTTTAAACCAGTTACAAAATATTTTGATAGAATAACCAGACCAGAACAAATTTTACAAACATTTCCCCAAGCTGTACAAGTTTTATTAGACCCAGCTGATTGTGGTCCAGTATGCATATCTCTATGTCAGGATATACAAGGAGAAATTTTTGATTATCCTGAAGATTTTTTTAAAGAAAAAATCCATAATATACGAAGACCAAGACCTGATGATTTTCAAATTAAAGAGGCAGCTGAAAAAATTAAAAAATCAAAAAATCCAATCATAATTTCTGGTGGAGGTGTTTTCTACTCAGATGCAATGGAGGAACTTTCAACTTTTGCAGTTAAACACAATATACCTGTAACACAAACTGTAATGGGTTATTCTTCTATGAAAAGAGATCATTCTCATTTTTTAGGACCTATTGGAGGTTTAGGAGGAAAAGCAGCAAATAACTTTGCAAAAAAAACTGATTTAGCGATTGCTATTGGAACTAAGTTAGGAGATTTCACAACTGGGTCATGGTCCAATTTTGAAAATCCAAATTTTTCACTAGTATCAATTAATGTTGCAAGATTTGATGCTAGTAAGCATATGGCACAATCAATTATTGGAGATGCAAAAGTTTCTCTAAATGAACTATCACAAGCTTTAGGTGATTGGAAAGCATCCGAGGAATGGCATAAAAAATCCAGAGATGAACTTAAATCTTGGAATGAATATGTTGATAAAGAAAGTGGACCAACTAATCAAAAACTTCCAAGTTATGCTCATGCAGTTGGTGCAATTTATAGAAACTCTGATCCAAGTGATATCGCTGTCACTGCAGCTGGAGGTTTGGTAGGTGAAGTTGTTCAAATTTGGAGACCAAGGGAACTTAATACTCATGAAACAGAGTGGGGCTTTAGTTGTATGAGTTATGAAATTTCTGGAGCTTTAGGAATTAAAATGGCCAACCCAAACAAAGAAGTTATCACATTTGTAGGTGATGGATCATATTTACTTTATAATTCAGATATATATTCATCTGTAATAACTAATAATAAACTAATTGTAATTGTCTGTGATAATGGTGGTCACGCTGTCATTAATAGACTTCAATTATTTAAAGGTGGAAAAGAATTTAATTGTTTGTTTGAGAGTTCAAATATTTCAAATTTAGTAAAAATAAATTTTGCAAAACATGCAGAAAGTATGGGGGCAAAGTCTGAAGAGGTAAATTCTATCAGTGAATTAGAGGAAGCTTTCAAAAGAGCGAAGAAATCAAAAGTGACTTATGTTATTTCAATCAAAACTCATTCCTATCAATGGCTTGAAGGATCAGCTTATTGGGAAAGTCCAACTTTAGAAATTCCCAAAAACAAAGAAAATGAAAAAGCTCTAAAATTACACAAAGAAGGTAAAGCAAAACAAAGACAGGGAGTATAACCCTAATGAGCAAAGTATTTAAAGTTGGCTTAATTGGTTGTGGTCATATCGCAGAAACATATTTCAGAGCTCACAAATATTTCAAAAATTTTAAAATCATTAAATGTGCAGATGTTAAAGAAAAAGCAGCTAAGAAATGTGCTAAAATTTATAAAATTAAAGCAGTTTCGGTAAGTAATTTACTTAAAGATAAACAGGTTGAAATAATATTAAATCTAACCCCTCCAAAAGTTCATTACCAAATTGCAAAAAAGTCTCTGTTAAATGGAAAACACGTATATTCAGAAAAACCACTAGCCTTAAATCTAAAAGACGGAAAAGAATTACTTAAGCTCTCAAAAAAAAAGAAATTATACTTAGGAAATGCCCCAGATACTTTTCTCGGAGGAGGCAATCAAAAATCTAAAGAATTATTAGAAGGTAAAAGTATCGGTAAAGTAAATTTAGGTAATGCGATTTTTGCTTTTCCAGGGGTTCAATCTTATCATCCAGACCCAGAACCATGGTTTGCAAAAAAAGAAGGCGGTCCAGTAATTGATATGGGACCTTATTATCTCACAGCATTAGTAAATTTATTAGGTCCAGCAAAAGAAGTAAAAGCTGCAAGTTTAATGAAAGGTTCACGATTTAGAACAATTGGTATTGGACCTAAAAAGGGAAAAAGAATTAAGGTAGAATGTCCAACTACATATTTTACAACAATTATATTTAAAAATGGAAGCATAATAAGACTTACTTTGTCTTTTGATGTTATAGCCCATCAAAGAAATCATATTGAACTTTATG
The DNA here is from genome assembly GCA_902541315.1 of uncultured Pelagibacteraceae bacterium. Taxonomy (GTDB): domain Bacteria; phylum Pseudomonadota; class Alphaproteobacteria; order Pelagibacterales; family Pelagibacteraceae; genus Pelagibacter. Next base: position 34,957 of record CACBQF010000008.1, on the reverse strand, counting down.
GAACCAAAGGTTCAATGATTGTGCCAGATCCTAATATGTTTGGTGGTTCAGTATATTTATGTAAAAAATTAGGAAGCCCATGGAAAGAATTTAAAACAAATCGTATGCCGCTAGGAAAAATTAATATTAGAACTCAAAGTTCAAGAGCAAATGAGTCACCTACTAACGCTAATTACAGAGGAGTTGGTCTTGCAGAAATGGCTTATTGTATTGATAAAAAAAAGATACATAGATGCAATGGAGAAGTATCTTTGCATGTTCTTGACTTGATACAATCGACTATGCAATCAGCTAAAACAAATAAACCAATTAGACTTAGTACAACATGTAAAATTCCAAAACTTTTTATTAATAAAGAAATAAATAAATTAATGAGATAAAATATGCAGATTGGTATTGATCTTGGGGCAAGTAAAATAGAGTATGTGTTATTAGATGATGTTGGCAATGAGCATCATAGAGAAAGAACTGAAGTTCCAAAAAATTATAAGGATACGTTATCTATAATAAAAAAAATAGTTATCGAACTCGAGCGTAAAGCTGGTAAAGAGCTGCCAGTAGGTGTATGTCATCCGGGGATTCATTCTATTCAAACAGGACTAGTTAAGAATGCGCCTAATTCTTTTTGGATTAATGGCAAACCTTTACAAAGAGATTTACGAAGTGAGATCGGAAAAGAAATTTATTGTGAAAATGATGCTAACTGTTTTGCTTTATCAGAAGCTATAGATGGTTCTGGAAAACATTATAAAATAGTTTTTGGGGTAATTCTTGGATCTGGTGTTGGAGGCGGTTTAGTTATAGATAAACGAATTGTCAATGGACCTAATGGGATTACTGGAGAATGGGGACATAATCAAATACCGAGTGCTTGTATTGAAGGTGTTCAAATAAAAAAAACCAATTTAAGAGCCGGGGAAATAGAGAACTTTGTTGCAGGTATAGGTATTTCTAAAGCGTTCAAAAATGAGTTTAAAAAGGATTTATCTGTCCAAAAGATATTTGAGATGCATAGAAAACTTGATTTAGATGCAGAAAAATTAATTGATAAATATAAAGATCAACTCGCTATGTCTTTAGCCACTGTTGTTAATATTATTGATCCAGATGTGTTTGTTTTCGGGGGTGGAGTATCTAACGAAATAAATTTTTTAGATGAAATTAAACAAAAAATGAAAAAATTTGTAGCAGGGGGTGAATTTGAGGGGACTTTCTTAAAACCTAAATTTGGTGATGCAAGCGGTGTTCGGGGCGCAGCTCGATTAGCAAGAAACACAAATTATTGACTAGTGAATAAAATTCATTTACTACAAAAGGAGCTAATTATTTAAGTCTAGGAAGAGAAATATGAAATTATGTAGAATAGGTAGTGTTGGAGAAGAAAAACCAGCAATCATAGATAGTGAAAACAATTACCGAGATTTGTCATCAATAATTAATGATTTTAACCCTGACACATTGGATTTTAATACATTAGAGAAAATAAAAAAAACTGATATTTCAAGTTTACCAAAGCTTGATTCAAGTTCTAGAATAGGTGCATGCGTCTCTAACCCATCAAAATTTATTGGTATTGGTTTGAATTTCAAAGATCATGCTGAAGAACAAAGTTTACCAATTCCAAAAGAGCCAATTATTTTCTCAAAGTTTACAAGTTGTATTACAGGACCAAATGATCCAATAGTTGTACCAAAAGGATCTAATCATACCGACTGGGAAGTTGAAATTGGTTTTGTAATAGGAAAAAAAGCTATCAATGTCAGTGTTGAAAACGCCTTAGATCATGTTCTAGGCTTTTTTCTTGTAAATGATGTGAGTGAAAGAGATTTCCAAAAAAATAGAGGTTTAACTTGGGATAAAGGAAAAGGTTTTGATACATTTGGTCCAATAGGCCCATTCGTAGTTACTAAAGACGAATTACCAGACTATCAAAATTTAAATATGTTTTTAGATGTCAATGGGAAAAGGATGCAAACCGGAAATACAAGTAAAATGATTTTTAATATCAAAAATTTAGTTTCTTACATGAGCTCATGTATGAGTTTACATCCTGGTGACATTTGTTGTACGGGAACTCCACCTGGTGTTGGTGAAAATATGAAGCCACCTGTTTTCTTAAAAGGCGGTGAAGAAGTCGTTTTGGGAATAGATAAGCTAGGCCAACAAAGTCATAAAGTCATACCTTATAAAGATTAATACATTTAAATGATGGAACTATTTATTGCGTTAGGTGCTGGATTGATAAGTTTTTTATCCCCATGCGTTTTACCGCTTATTCCAGGATATATTTCTTACATATCTGGAAGTTCAATTAATGAATTAATTGAAAAAAAAAGCGTAAATTTATTCCCTATTATTCTATTCACTGTTGGATTTTCAATCGTCTTTATTTTTTTTGGTGCAGCATCTACATTACTTGGACAAGTTCTCTTACAAAATTCTTATGAGTTAAGAATAGTATCAGGAGTTATAATCATTATTCTATCCCTCCATTTAATTGGAATTATAAATATAAAATTCTTAAATTATGAAAAAAGAGTGCAAACAGATATAAAAAGAAATTTTTTTAGTCCAGCTTTGATTGGTATGGCTTTTGCATTTGGATGGACTCCCTGCATTGGTCCAATACTTGGATCAATACTAGTTTTAGCGTCAACAGAAGAAAGTTTACAACAAGGTATTTTACTTTTAACTTTTTATTCTATTGGATTAGCAGTGCCATTTATATTGGCTGGATATTTGATACAAAGATTTTTAGTATTTTCAAAAAATTTTAGAAAAAATATTAATAAGGTATCTAAAATTGGGGGATCTATATTGTTAATCACTGGTATTTTAATGATAACTAATCACCTACAAGCACTTGGCTTTTATTTATTAAATATATTTCCTTTTCTTCAAAATTTTGGATAATTAAGAAATGAAAATTTATCAAATAGACTCCAGTGCCAGAAAAGAGGGATCGACTTCAAGAGCTTTAGCTAAAAAGTTATTAAATAAAATTAAAAGTCCAGAGGATGAGATAATTTACAGAGATTTAAATGAGGAAATGGTTTTCGTCTCAGGGTTAACAGAGTCAGGGATGAATATTGAAAAAAAAGATCAAACTGATCATCATAGAAAAATGTTTGAATTATCAGATCAACTGGTTAAAGAGCTTAAAGAAAGCGATATTATTATAATTTCAGCTCCAATTTATAATTACGGACCACCAGCTACGTTAAAAGCGTGGTCAGATTTAGCTGCAAGAGTTGGTGAAACTTTTAAATTTAAGCCAAATGGAAGAAGAGAAGGTTTATTAAAAAATAAAAAAGCTTATTTAGTTATTACATCAGGTGGGACTAAATTAAATAGTAAAGAGGATTTCTTAACCCCTTGGCTGAAATTTATTTTAAATTTTTTTGGTATTGATAAAATAGAGACAATTAATGCTGATCAAATGGCTTTAAATTATGAAAAATCAATAAGGGACGCTGAAAAACAAATTGATAATATAATTTTGTAAAATCTTAATTTCGTATATATTGTCATCAATTAAATTAAGGGGTGTCTAAACAGACTGAGAGTAAACCCTAAGAACCTGTCCGGTAATTCAGAAAGGGAAAAAATGAACAATTTTTTTTTAAGCCAATCTTCATCATTAACGTTAGTTATTATTATAAGTTTGATATTTGTTTTTTTAGGCTTATATAACTCAAAAAAATATCAAGGGTTAAAAAATTATTTAACTGCAGATCGTAATATTGAATCATTTTCTTTAACAACAAGTTTAACTGCTTCAGCTTTAGGAGCATGGGTTTTATTTGGTCCAGCATCAGCAGCAACTTGGGGAGGAATAGGAGCTGTTATAGGATATTCACTAGGAACTGCCTTTCCTATGTTTTTTTTAATATATCTTGGAAAAAGAATTAGAAATGACTTTCCTAAAGGATCCTCTTTGATTGAGTTTTTACGTAAAAAGTTTGGAAAAAGTTTATTTAAATTAATTTTATTAATGACAATTTTTTACATGTTTATCTTTTTATGTGCTGAAGTTACTGCCGTAGCTGTTTTAGTTAATTATATTTCGGGTACAGAACTTTGGATAACTGCTTTAATTGTGCTTATGTCCACACTTGCGTACACTTTATATGGAGGTTTAAGAGCATCAATATTTACTGATAATATTCAGATGGTCGTTATTGGAGTTCTTTTGTTAATTTCTCTAGCTTATATAAGCTCTTTTACAGGACCTGAATTTTCTTTTGATTTTATAAAAGAAAAAAATCCTCAACTATTAAGCTCGTCTTACCTACCAAGTTATACAGCTGGTTTAACTTTTTTTATTGCGGTAGCAGCAACTAATTTATTTCATCAAGGTAATTGGCAAAGAGTGTATGCTGCAAAGAATTTTGAAACTCTTAAAAAAAGCTTAATTATATCTTTTTTTATTATTATACCTGTAGTATTTTACATGGGATTTACAGGAATGGTTGCTTTCTCTGTAGATCCAACTATAAGACCAGATCTTGGTTTCTTTACATTATTACTTAAAGATCAAAATGAACTACTTTCTATTGTAGTAATTATATTAGGTTTGGCATTAACCATATCAACTCTAGACACTTTGGTAAATGCAATATCAAGCTTGATAGTTGTTGATGGTAAAGCAACATTAAATTTAGATAAAAAAACAAATTATTTAACTTTGTCTAAATATGTAATTTTATTTTTATCCTTTATTTCATTTATTATTGCCTCTAAAGGATTTGATATTTTATATTTATTTTTATTAGCTGATTTATTTTGTTGTGCTTTTGTGCTAACTGTTTTTAGTAGCTTCTATAATAAAAACATAAATGAAAAAATTGCATATGTTTCAATTATAATTGGATTGATTGGAGGTTTTTTGATGTTTCCTGCTCCTGATTTCTCTCAAAGTTTATTAGTTGGTATCCTTTTACCTAAAGAATTATTTTCACCTATTGTGTCACAGTCTTTACTATTTTTATCTTTTGTAATTGCAACATTTTTACCATTGATAGTTTTGAAAGCCAAAAGGTTTTTATATTAGTCGATTGCATTAAAGAAATTATTGTCTATAAATTTGACACAATGTCAGTTAATCAAATAGTAATTAATGATCTTTCCAAAGTTTATGATAATGGTTTTAATGCTTTAAAAAAAGTTAGTCTTGAAGTTAAACAAGGTGAAATCCTTGCAATGCTTGGACCAAATGGTGCAGGAAAGACAACTTTAATTAGTATAATTTGTGGCATTGTTACACCCTCATATGGTTCTGTTTCTGTCGATGGTTTTGATATAATCAAAGATTATAGGGAGACAAGATCTAGAATTGGCATGGTTCCTCAAGAACTAAGTTTAGAGTCTTTTGAAACAGTTTTTGATACTGTATCATATTCGAGAGGTTTATATGGTAAATCACCAAAACCTGAACACATAGAAAAAATTTTAAAAGATTTAAGTTTATGGGATAAAAAAGATCAAAGATTAAGACAACTATCTGGTGGGATGAAAAGAAGAGTTTTAATTGCTAAAGCTTTATCTCATGAACCAAAGATATTATTTTTAGATGAACCTACAGCAGGGGTAGATGTAGAATTAAGAAAAGAAATGTGGAAAGTAGTAGATACATTAAGAAAAACAGGAGTGACAATTATTTTAACAACTCATTATATTGAAGAAGCAGAAGCTATTGCAGATAGGGTTGGTGTAATCAATCAGGGTGAAATAATACTTGTTGAAGAAAAAAAAGAATTGTTAAAAAAGATGGGTCAAAAAACACTTACAATCGAATTACAAGAAAGCATCAACAAAATACCACAATCATTAGAAAAATATAATTTAGATATTGGAGACAATAAAACGTATCTAAATTATACTTACAGTCTTCAAGAAAAACAAACAGGCATAACTAACTTATTACAAGATTTAAAAGATACTGGCCTGAAATTAAGAGATTTAAAAACAGAACAAAGTAATTTGGAAAAAATATTTGTTAATTTAGTTAAGGAAAATAATGAAATTTAATTATTATGGTTTTAAAGCTATATATGTTCATGAAATGAATAGATTTTTAAGAACTGTAGGTCAGTCGATTCTTTCACCAGTGATATCTACATCATTATATTTTGTTGTTTTTGGTTCAGTGATCGGAGGTTATATTCAAAAAATTGATGGTGTTAGTTATGGTTCATATATCGTTCCAGGTTTATTAATGCTGACATTACTCACTCAGTCAATTAGTAACACTTCTTTTGGAATATTTTTCCCAAAATTTAATGGAACTATTAACGAGATTTTAGCAGCACCTATCTCAACTCTTGAAACAGTCTTAGCTTTTGTAGGAGCAGGAGCCACTAAAACTTTAATAGTTGGTGCTGTTATCTTTACTACTGCCTCTTTTTTTGCTGATGTATCTGTTGAATATCCAATGTTGATGATATTTTTGTTGATTTTAGTCTCTTTTACCTTTGCATTATTTGGTTTTTTGATTGGCGTAGTGAGCAAAAATTTTGAACAAATGTCTATAATTCCATCATTAGTTATTACACCAATGGTATTTTTAGGGGGCAGTTTATATAGTCTAGATATGTTGCCACCATTTTGGCAAACTGTTTCTTATTTTAATCCAGTAGTTTACTTAATTGATGGTTTAAGATTCTCATTTTACGGAATATCAGATTTCAATATTTGGATAAGCGTAGGGTCCATGGTTTCATTTTTAGTGATATGTGTGATAGCTGTCTCAATATTACTTAAGAAGGGTTATAACATTAAGTCGTAACTGACCCATCACTGGGCCATTTAAAACTAATTTTCAAGAGGTATTGATTTATTAGAATTGCTCAGACTCTGTTGAGCCGTCCATAGCGGTAGTAGCACTTTTCCCGCTACTAATTGTATTTGATACAGCGTCAAAGTAAGAAGTGCCAACTTCTCTTTGATGTTTTACACTAGTATACCCATCTTTTTCACGAGCAAATTCTTGTTGTTGAATTTTAGAATAAGCGGCCATTCCCTCTTTTTTATATTTTTCTGCTAATTCAAATATAGCTATATTTTGAGTATGAAATCCTGCTAGAGTAATAAACTGGAATTTATATCCCATTTTACTTATTTCAGTTTGAAAAGTTGCTATCTCGCTATTTGATAAATGTTTTTTCCAATTAAAAGAGGGTGAACAATTATAAGCTAATAGTTTTCCAGGAAATTTTTCATGGATAGCATCTGCAAATTTTTTCGCCTCTTTAAGATTAGGAGTTGCAGTTTCACACCATATTAAATCTGAATAAGGTGCATACGCCAATCCTCTAGAGATCGCTTGATCAATTCCTGCTTTTACATAATAAAAGCCTTCTGGTGATCTTTCTCCAGTTAAGAAAGGTTTATCATTATCATCATAATCATTAGTAATAAGTTTTGCGGCATTAGCATCAGTTCTCGCTAAAATTATTAATGGAACATCTGCTATATCAGCAGCTAATCTCGCAGCTTTTAAATTTTTAATCATTGTGCCTGTTGGTACAAGAACTTTACCACCCATGTGCCCACATTTTTTTTCACTGGCAAGTTGATCTTCAAAATGTACACCTGCAGCTCCAGCTTTGATAAATTTTTTCGCTAGCTCAAATACATTTAACGGTCCACCAAAACCTGCCTCACCATCAGCAATAATCGGAAGCATATAATCTGTTCTTTTTTCTTTCTTCATATCACCATCATTAATTTCCATGTGTTGAATTTGGTCTGCTCTAATTAAAGCATTGTTCATAGACTCAACTAATTTTGGTGCACTGTCATAAGGATATAAAGATTGATCTGGGTACATTTCACCAGCAGTATTTGCATCAGCTGCTACCTGCCATCCACTTAAATAGATTGCTTTAAGTCCTGCTTTTGCATGTTGAACTGCATGATTTCCTGATAAAGATCCTAAAGTATTAACATATGGCTCTGAATTTAAAAGATTCCATAATTTAATAGATTGTTGTTTACATAGTGAATACTCAATTTTAATCGAACCTCGTAACCTCTCTACTTCCTTAGGTGTATAATCCCTTTTAATTCCGGCAAATCTTTTTAGGTCGTATGATATATTCTCTGCACTCATTTACTATCTTTCTAAATTAGGCTGTGAAAATGAGATGTTAAAATTAAACTAGTTTGACTCTCTTGGAGTCTCAACTAAATCTTGCATTCCACTTGAACCCCAATCACAATGATCGTCTCTCATGTAGGTACCTCTTCTACTATGCTGAGCTAAGTCCTCATGACTAATGATTTGAGCCTCATTTTCGTAGTTTTTTAATTTTTCGTCCATAAATAACTTATAATTTACAAAATTTACAAAATCTACAAAAAAGCTTAAAAGGGTTGTAAATTAAGGAAAAATATTGTAAATATAAATTTACAAAATTTACAAATAGAAAATATGAGTCAATTAAATTTAAAAATAGGCCCAAAAATAAAGGCTTTTAGAAGACAACTAGGTTTACAAGCCAACAAGCTTGCAGAGGAATTAAATATTTCACCAAGTTATTTAAATCTTATTGAAGGAGGTAAAAGAAAGATAGATGGAGATTTATTATTAAAGATTTGTGATAAATTGAATATAGAACTTTCACAATTAACTTCAAAAGTTGATGTAAATTTAGAGAACACTTTATCAGAAATTTTAGATGATAAGTTATTTGAAGACCTAGATATTTTAGGCCCCGAGGTAAAAGATTTAGTTAGCACAAATCCAAAAATTGGAAAAGCAATTGTTCGGTTGGGTGATATTCTAAAGAAAAAGGATCATGAATTAGTCAATAAAATAGAAAAGATTTCTGGTAAAATTGTAGATAATAGAAAAAATTCTTTTCCGGGTGAAGTGATTTCAGATTTTTTACAGGAAAATAAGAATTATTTTCCAAAATTAGAAGATTTTGCAAATCAAGTTTTTGAAAAAGTACAAAAAAATAATAGAACTAGATATGTTGCTCTTTGTGATTATTTAAAATCAGAATATGGAATTATAGTTAAAGACGTAATTCCTGAGGAAGACAAACCTTTTTCTAAAATTTTTAAAAAAAATAAAAAAGAACTTTTGTTAAGTGATTATAGTTCGTTAGAAACAAAAAAACTTCATGCTGCTGCTCAAATTGCGCAAGAAGGTGCAAGTAAAAATATTGAAGATTATTTATCTAAATTTTCTTTTCCATCTGAGGAGTCTAAGAAGCTTTCTAAAGTAGCATTACTAAATTATTGTGGAGCAGCAATCTTAATGCCATATAAACTTTTTCACTCCGAATGTAAAAAACTCAAATATGATTTAGAATTACTTCAAAATACTTTTGCAACATCTTTTGAACAAGTTGCACATAGAGTAACTTGTTTACAAGATCCAAAGTTACCTGGAATTCCATTTCATTTTTTGAGAGTTGATATGGCTGGAAATATCTCAAAAAGATTTTCATTATCAGGTATTGAAATTCCAAGATATGGAGGGGCATGTCCTAGATGGAATGTGTATTCAGCATTTACTAGACCGGGGGTTATCCAAAGTGCTGTGAGCAAAATGACCAATGGCGAAAAGTACGTTTGTATAGCTAGAACAGTCGAGAAAGGTATAGGACGATTTGGTAGGACTAAAAGTATCTTATCAATAGGATTAGGATGTGAAGCAAAATATGCAAAAGACTTTATTTATACAGAAAATTTAAATATGAGTGATAAATCAACAGAGATACCTATTGGTGTGTCATGTAGAACCTGTGATAGATTAGACTGTTCTCAAAGAGCTTTTCCACCATTACACAAAAAATTTGATGTTGATATTAATGCAAGAGGTGTCTCTATTTACGTCCTCGATAAATAAGATTAAAAATGATAAAATTTATTATTCCAGCAGTTATAGTTTTTTTAGTAGTGTTATTTTGGGAAAAAATACAGGAATTTTTTTATAAGAAGTTTAATATTAGATTAAATTATGTTGTAGTTGTAATTTTTGTAACAATTTTAACTATTGTAATAGCCTTATTATATTTTTAACTTAATGGACTTAAAAACTTAAATTATAATATTAAATTATGAGAGAAATGTTTAAAAATGTTAGGGATAAATTAGCTTCTAAGTATTTAGAAAATAATTTTTCAAAAAGTAACAAAAAATTTAAACCACGAATAAAAGCGCGATTAAGAAAAAATAAACAGCTATTAAGTAAAAATTTTAGTAATTTTTTTGATTGGATCAAGGGGGCGGAATTGATTGAATTAGATCAATGTAATACAAAAGAAGACCCGGTAAGACCCGAATTAGATAATGATTTTAGAACAAGTTTTGGGAGAAAAATTTATGGAGTGAAATTCAAAAATGAAATTCATGCTGTAATGTGTTTTGCTTTTACAAACAAAGTACCCAAAGATGTTGTTCAGTTAGATAAATTTAGTCACGATGCTTTTTTACAAAGTACCCAAAGGGGTCAAAATGTTGGACAGATTGCGATTGCATATACTGTTTGGTCTAAGAAAAAGGGTGGAGGAAAATTAATTGTTAAAGAGGTTTTTAAAAAAATTAAGAAATCTAATCATTTAAACAGATTAGTCACGTTGTCGCCTTTAACTGAAATGGCAACAAAATTTCATACAAGAAATGGTGCAAAATTATTACAAGTTAATGAAACAACTCAAAATTTTGAGTATACTGTTTACAAAAAATGATTTCATTTCTTACAAGCTATCTTATTCCATTTCTAATTTTGATAATGATTGTCGTATTTATACATGAGTATGGACATTATTATTTCGCAAAGAGGTATAAAGTGGGTGTCACTGATTTTTCAATTGGATTTGGTAAAGAAATATTTGGATGGAATGATAAATCTGGTACACGTTGGAAAATATGTTGGATACCTCTTGGAGGTTACGTTAAATTTTTTGGAGATCGCAATGTATTTTCACAAGCAGATCAAGAAAAATTAATTAAACAATATAATGATGTTGATAGAGAGAAGTTATTTGTTTTAAAACCTTTATATCAAAGAGTATTGATAGTTTTTGGGGGACCATTAGCTAATTTTATTTTAGCTTTAGTAATTTTTTTTTCAATTTACACTTTTATCGGAAAAGATTTTACTCCTGCAGTTATCAATGAAATACAGAATGAAAGCCCTGCAATGATTGGTGGTCTTAAACAAAATGATATTATTTTAGAAATTGATGGAAATGAAGTTCAGAGTATTATGGATGTTTCTAAATACATCACAATGTCTTCAGCTGATGTCATAGATTTTAAGGTCAAAAGGTTTTCTGAAGAAATTATACTAAAAGTAAAACCAAACACTGTTCTTGGTGAAGATAATCTTGGCAATAAAATACAAAAAAGAATGGTTGGAATTAAATTAGGTGCATACAATAATGAAATTAATCATGTAAAGCTGGGGCCTGTTAAAGCTCTATACCATGCAGCCAATGAAGTTATCTATGTAAGCACTGCATCTTTAAAATATATAGGTAGCATGATTATTGGAAAAGCTGATACGTCACAGTTAGGAGGACCCATAAGAATTGCAAAAATATCGGGGCAAGTTGCGGAATTTGGAGTTTTGGCCTTTATAAGCATGATGGCCTATATATCTATAAGTCTTGGGCTAGTAAATTTATTCCCAATACCAATGTTAGATGGTGGTCATTTGATGTTTTACACATTTGAGAAAATTTTAGGAAGACCTTTGTCACAAAAAACTCAAGAAGGATTCTTTCGAATCGGTATGATTTTACTTTTAACATTAATGTTTTTTACAACTTTTAATGATTTAAAGGATTTAGGAGTATTACAATAAAATTTGTTTAAAAACTCAAAAAAGCCAATAAAATCAACATTTTTATTACTATACTAAATGTTGTGTATAAGTATTTTATAAACACTAAAAAAAGTCTTGATTTATCAACACTTTTGATAAAGATAGTAAATAACCTAATAAACCGGAGCTAAAATGAACAAAAAACAATTAGTGGTCAAGCTTTCAGGGGCTTTAAACTTGAGTAAAGCTGATGCTGAGAGGACTTTTGACACAATAACCAACACTATCTTGGACGCTTTAAAAGCTGACGACTCAGTCAAAATTGCTGGATTTGGTACATACAAAGTAGCTAAGAGAAAGGCAAGAGTTGGAAGGAACCCAAGAACTGGTGAGCAAATTCAAATTGCTGCATCGCAGAAGGTTAAATTCTTACCCGCAAAAGCTTTAAAAGAAGTTTTCAATAAATAAAAGACTTTACAGCCTTAATGCATTATTGTGTTAAGGCTGTTACTATATGCAAATTCTGCATATCAAATTCTCATAATCAACGTTAGTTTTTCATTGTTTTAAAAAATATAAAATCTTCTTAACAGGGAGGTCTTAATGACTAAATTTTTAAAAAAAATAAGTGTGCCACTTGTTAGTTTAATTTTTTTATTAAACATGAGTAGTACAGGATATGCAGAATCGACTGTTTCTGCAGAAGTAGGGTTTATATTTAATACTCTATTGTTTTTAATGTGTGGGTTCCTAGTCTTTTTTATGGCTTGTGGATTTGCAATGTTAGAGTCAGGCATGGTTACATCAAAAAGTGTATCTGTAATCTGTGCAAAAAATATAGGTTTAGTATCTATTGGAGCAATAATGTTCTGGTTAGTTGGATACAACCTAGCATATGGTATCCCAGAAGGAGGATACATTGGAAAATTCATTCCATGGAGCGACGCTAGTAAGATCGATACTGGTTATGCTGATGGATCAGACTGGTATTTCCAAATGGTATTTTGTGTAACAACAGTTTCAATTGTTTCTGGAACAATGGCTGAAAGAATTAAATTATGGCCATTCTTTTTATTTGCAGCAATTTTAGCTGGTGTTATTTATCCAATTGTAATGGGTTGGCAATGGGGAGGCGGCTGGTTAGCTAAAGCTGGTTTCTCAGACTTTGCTGGATCAACATTAGTTCACTCAACTGGTGGAGCAGCTGCTTTAGCTGGTGCTATAATCATTGGACCTAGATTAGGTAGATTTACAAAATCTGGATCTCCAGCACCACTTAAACCTTTTGCAGCATCATCAATTCCATTAGTTACATTGGGTGTATTCATCCTATGGCTAGGTTGGTTTGGATTTAATGGTGGTTCACAATTAGCAATTGGAACTGCTCCTGATGCAATTGCTGTTTCAAAAATATTTATAAACACATTATTAGCCGGTGCAGGTGGTGTTTTGGCCGCTGCAGCTGTTACTAGATTATCTGGTAAAACAGATGTAGTGCAGATGCTTAATGGATGTATTGGTGGTTTAGTAGCTATCACTGCAGAACCATTGATGCCTTCACCTTTTGCTTCAATTTTAATTGGTGCTGTAGGAGGTATAATAGTTGTTTATGGTACGAAAATGTTGTTTGCTTTAAAAATCGATGACGTAGTTGGAGCAGTACCTGCTCACTTGTTTGCAGGTATCTGGGGAACATTAATAGTTCCTGCTACAAACTCGGGTGCAAATTTTGGTACTCAGTTACTAGGTGTAATTTCAATAAATGCATTTGTATTTGTTGCTGCATTTATAGTCTGGTCATTGATGAAAGCTACAATGGGTATCAGATTGAGTAAAGAAGCTGAAACGAAAGGAACTGACGTGTCAGAGACTGGAGTTATAGCTTACTCAATTAGAGACTAATTGCTTGCAATATTAAGGAACTCTTCGCTCTCTGTAAAAAATTACTCATCGGAGAGTTCCTTTAAAACTTTTCTCTCTAGTTAGTTAAATAAAATAGAAGCCCCCTCCCTCGGGGGCTTTTTTTTTGATCACAAGTTTTTAAGAATATGATTAAAAACTTCGGTTGGTTTAAGGTTTTTCATTCCTGCTCTATCCCTATTTCTTTTAAAGTTATAATTTTTCGGAATTATTATGTTAATGTTACTATATTTAAGTTCGCTTATTGGATCATTTGCAATTAAGCCGAATGATTTTACTCCCATTGCGGCTGAAAGATTTAGTGGACCTGAATTGTTACCAACAAAAAACTTTGAATTTTTTATTGCAAGCATTACCCCATCTAAATTTTTGTTTGAACAATTTACAAAATAATCTCTTTTTGAAATATCAATTATTCTGTCAGCTATATGAGATTTATCTGGTCCACAAATTAGGTAAATATAATCAAATAATTTTTTTTTATACAAAAGCTCTGAAAGTTCGACAAAATCCTCTTCGTACCACATTTTGTAATTCTCAAAGGAGTCCACTCCAAAGGAAATTTTATTTCCAGGAAAAAGTAAGTCTGAATTAGTTGTTTTAAGTCTTTCACCGTCAACATCAATTTTTGGATAAACATCAGTCAGCTTTATTGAATTTATTTTTAGAAGTTTTTGAGATTGTTCTGAATAACTTAAATTCCAATCATTTTCATTAAGATAATTTTTAGAAGTAATCCATTTTTTCTGATTTTTTATGCCTGGGGCAATTATATTTCGAACACCAGATAATTTTGCAGCAATTGCAGGTTTGTTTACTTTATCTAAAATATATACGTAGTCATATTTTTCTGTATCAAATATTTTCTTTAGTTTAAAAACATCTAACCAATAAAATATACCCTTTCTAAATTCATTGTAAAAAATTTGATTTATATGTTTTAGGTCTTTAAGTATATTTTGGGCTTGGGTTTTTTCTCTGACAATTAAATCTATATTTCTTTGATGATGTTGACTGATAGCTTTTATGTAGGGTAATTGCCAGATTAAATCACCTAATTTATGATGGGTGTAAACGATACAAATTTTATTCATTTTTATTTATGTGATTTCAAAAAAAACTATATAATAAATTTAGTTTTATGAATATAAAATCGTCAAAAACCCTAGTCACAGAGGCTTTAAGTGAAATTAAAACAATTTCATCAGATGAAGCTTTATCAATGATGAATGAAGATAAATGTAATCTGATTGATATTAGAGATATAAGAGAACTTGAAAGAGATGGGCGAGTTGAAAATTCAAATCATATTCCGCGAGGAATGTTAGAATTTTGGTTAGATCCTGATAGTCCATACTTTAAAGATGGTAAATTAGATTTAAATAAAGAGATGGTTCTTTTCTGTGCTGGCGGTATGAGATCAGCATTGGCTGCAAAAACTCTTAAAGATATGGGGTTTGAAAAAGTTTCTCACATTGATGGTGGGTTTGGAGCTATTAGAAATAGTAAATTCAAGATTGTTTAAGAAATACACTCTTCTAAAGCATATTCAAGTCTGTCTTGTCCCCAAAAAAGTTTGTTGTTGACTATAAAAGTTGGAGCACCAAATACATCATTTTGAAAAGCTTTGTCAGTTAAACTTTTTAATTCATCTTTTACTTTCTGATTGCTTATGTCTTCAAAAAATTTTTTTTTATCAATTTTACAATTATCTAAAATTTCATTTACGTTAGCCTCTATTGATATATCTATATTATTTTTCCAATAGGCATCAAAACAAATATCGAAGTATTCACTTTTTTTATTTGTATCGATTGAAATAAATCCTCTCATTAAATAAAGAGTATTAATTGGAAATTTTTCATTCCACTTAAAAGATATATTATTTTTATCAGCTATAATTTCGCAATCATTCCTCATATTTTTCATTTTTCGTTCATTAAAAGCAGGAGCTGTTATGTTACCTAACTTATGTAAACCACCAAGTAAAATAGGTTTATAATTAAAATCGATCTCGTTTTTATTTTGCATTGATTTAATTTTTTTATAGGCAATGTAAGAATATGGACTAATAAAATCGAAGTAAAAATCGATTATTTTACTCATATAGGTTAATACTTTTTGCGTAAAATATTCTAATAAGCCAGTAAATTAACATGCCTAAAGGACCAATTAAATAGGTAATTATTAATGGGATACCAACAAGAACCTTATTGATAAAAAACTTTTGCGAGTCTCTTACAATCCAGCCACCAACGAATAAATTAATTGATACAAAGTGGATCCAAAATAACATTAAAAAAATATTACTTGAAAACAAACCTGATAAATTATTAATACTTAGATACAATTCAAAATTACTATCGAAATCATAAGCACTTAAATAAGCTTTATAAAGTACAAATACGTAAGCACCTCCTAATAATATGATTGGTAAAATAGAAGTAACAAAATATTTTGTAAAGTTTGATTGTGGAAGAAATATTAATACTAACCAAAAAGGTAAAACTCCCAAATTCACCCAGAAGTAGAGAATTTCAATTGTAAAGTAGGTATAAATTTGTTCGATCATTTTAAATTATATTATATTAGATCTTACAATGATTCCTATAAGAAATAAGAGAAAAACATTACAGGTGACTGTAGATGAAATGAGAAATTTTGCTTTAGCATATGTTGATAAATATGCTCCATCTAAACAACAATTGAGAACATATTTATTAAAAAAATATCTCAAATTATCTGTCCCAAATGTAAAAAAACAAGATGTGACAAGTTTAATTGATATTATTTTATCTGATTTAGAAAAAAATAAATTTATCAATGATAAATTTTATTCTGAAAGTAAAGCCAAAAGTATGATCCGAAGGGGAAGTTCGATTAACAAAATTAGAAATTACTTAATTGGCAAGGGTGTAAATAATGAATTTATAAAGGATACAGTCAATAAAATTAATGAAGATAATTCAGATCAAGATTTTTTTTCAGCAATTAAAATTTGTAAAAAGAAAAGAATTGGACCAGCTAGAATTGATGATAATAGACCACTTTTTTATAAAAAGGATATCTCTTTATTGGCAAGAAATGGTTTCGACTTTGAGACATCAAAAAAAGTTATGGAATTAAAAAAAGATGATTATTTAAAAATAATAAAACTACTTTGATTTTTTTTTCTTTTCTTCTTCGACTAATCGATTGATTTTATTTCTAATATAATTTTTAACATATACAAATACCAATAAGCCAAAAATAGAAACCGATATAATAATTATAAGTATTATTCTTAATTGTTCATCCATATTAGATACTTTTATTTTTTAAGATTAAACTTGAATTTTTAAAATTTTTCTTTCCATATTTAATTTCTTTGCCTTCAAAATCTGAAACTATTCCTCCAGCATGTTGTAAAATTGCATGACCAGCCGCTATATCCCATTCACAAGCTCTAGGCTCAGCCACGTATCCATCATATTCACCGGTGGCAATGACACAAAATTTAAGAGAACTTTTCATTCTTACAAATTTTTTTACATTAAATTTTTTATGTAATTTTGCTATTTCAGGGTTAATATTTTTTGAATAAGATACAAATTTTATGTCATTTTTA
Organism: uncultured Pelagibacteraceae bacterium; assembly: GCA_902541315.1. GTDB lineage: Bacteria > Pseudomonadota > Alphaproteobacteria > Pelagibacterales > Pelagibacteraceae > Pelagibacter. The sequence continues at coordinate 17,645 of CACBQF010000008.1, read as the reverse complement.
TCAAAATTTTTAGAACAATTTAAATTCTTGGTTTCACCATTTGTAAATTCATAGGCATTATTTGGACCATAAGAATAAAACATTCTTTTTTTTGAGGGGGCATAAATTAATCCAGCTGCTGGATTTTTGTTAATTATTAATCCAGCATTAATTGTAAATTCCTCTAGATTATTTATATAGTCGTATGTACCATCTATAGGGTCAATTAGCCAAAAGTTTTCAAGATTTTTTATTGATTTATTATCAGAGGTCTCTTCTGAAATGATTGGTAGTTCAGGTGTTAATTCTTTAATTTTTTGAGTAACAATTTTATTAACCTCTAAATCTCCATTACTAACAGGGGTATTATCGGCTTTAATTTTTTTTATAAGTCCTTGTTTTCTTAAATCTAAAGAAATTTTTCCTGCGTGAATAAATGTATCGATTAAATTTTCGACAATCTCTTTTAAATTTAAATTATTCATTGATCTTTAATAATTCTATATTTTTAGTATTTATTACTTTTTTTCCGACATTTTCAAAATTAACTGTTACTTTTTCTTTTATAATTGATTGAACTTGACCAATACCCCAGTTTTTATTAGAGGGATTGATAACTTTGTCTCCTGGTTCAAAATCTAATATCATTTAATTTAACTTATATTAGAAATAAGTATAAATACCATCAAATGAATAAAAAATTAAATTCAATAGGATTAAACAAGAAACCATCAGACACAAAAGTAGTTGTTGCAATGTCTGGGGGTGTAGATTCATCTACTGTCGCAGGCATGATGAAAAAAGAGGGATATGACGTTATTGGTATTACTTTAAAACTTTATGACGATGCAAAGCAGGTAGCAGAATCAAAGCAATGTTGTTCTGGTCAAGATATTATGGATGCAAAAAGAGTTGCTCAAAAATTAGATATAGAACATAAAATTTTATATTATCAAAATAAGTTTAAACAAGGAGTTATAGATAATTTTGTTGATAGTTACTTAAAAGGAGAAACTCCAATACCTTGTGTGCGATGTAATCAAACAGTTAAATTTAAGGATTTATTTGAAGTTTCTAAAGATTTAAATGCTGATGCTTTAATCACTGGGCATTATGTTAAAAGTGTTACTTCAAATAATAATACAAATATGTACAGAGCTATCGACGAAAATAGGGATCAAAGTTATTTTCTTTTTAATACTACTAGAAAACAACTTGATTATTTAAGATTTCCATTAGGTGGTCTTCATAAAAATGAAACACGTGAAATTGCAAAAAAACTGAACCTTAATGTTGCAGATAAACCAGATAGCCAGGATATATGTTTTGTACCTGGTGGAGATTATGCATCAGTAATTCAAAAATTTAGACCAGACTCATTTAAAAAAGGAAACATAAAAGATTTAAAAGGTAAAGTTATTGGTGTTCACGATGGAATTATAAATTTTACGATTGGTCAAAGAAAAGGAATAAAAGTTTCTGATAAAGAAGCTTTATACGTTATAAAAATTATTTCTGAAAAAAATGAAATAATTGTTGGACCAAAAGAATATTTAGGAAAGAAAAATATCTTATTAAAAAATGTTAATTTATTAGTAGATGAACAAGAATTTAAATCCAGTATTTTTGTAAAAGTTAGATCTACTGGTAAATTGCTTGAAGCAAAAGTTAATCTAACCGATCAAAATGATGCGAATGTAAATCTGAAAGACTCTGAGGATGGGATATCACCAGGCCAGGCATGTGTTTTCTATAATAAAGATGCTCTAGGTTATAAGGTATTAGGTGGCGGTTGGATAAAGGAATAAGCTACTTTTTCTTATTTTTTTTTCTAGCTCTTCTTTTTTTTGACCCCATTTTTCTTCGGCCTCTATGTTTCTTTGGGTAACTCATCAAATCCTTTTCATTAATTTATTGAATTTCTGGTATGGATATAGCATTGTCCTTTAATCATATCAATTTTTTTATGGGTAAATCTTTTAAGACATTTTTAAAACATACCGCAAAAGATTTTCACAACCAATCAGTAAATCCACCAGTAGTCAGAGCATCGACAATTATTTTTAAGTCAATGCAACATATAAGAAAGACACAAGTTAAAGCCCAAAAAAAACCTACTAGTGGTCATTTTGATTATGGGAGACAAGGAACATCTACGACTTATATATTACAGAGAATATTGACTAAGCTAGAGGATAGCTATCATGTTTTCACAACTCCAACAGGTTTTGGATCAGTGTTCTTAGCCATATTTAGTGTTGTTAGACCTGGAGATGAAATGCTAGTTGCAGACCCAGTTTACAGTCCAACAAGAATTCTTACAGAAAACTATTTAAAAGAATTTAATGTAAGGACTGTTTTTTATAACCCTCATGATTTGAAAACATTAAAGAACAATATAACAAAAAAAACAAAATTAATTTTTGTAGAAAACCCAGGTAGCAATACTTTTGATTTTCAAGATTTAGGTAAAATCATTTCAATAGCAAAAAAACATAAAATATTTACAGCGATCGATAACACTTGGGGAACACCATATTACCTGAAACCAATGAAATTAGGTTTTGATATGTCAATAGTATCCGCAACTAAATATTATTCTGGTCATTCTGATGTGATGGGAGGTAGTTTGGCAGTAAACAAAAAAGTTTTTAATAAAGTAAAAGCAGCAGAAAAAATTACAGGTTTGAGACTTGGTCCAGATGATGCTTATTTAATTACAAGAGGTTTGAGAACTCTTGATGTGAGATTGGATAGACATAGTGAGAATGCAAAAAAAATAGCAGCTTTTTTATCAAAAAATAAAAAAATTCAATTACTCTATCCATTTAAGAAAAATTCAGAAAATTATAGAATGTGGAAAAAATATTACTCAGGTGCGTCTGGTTTAATGGGTTTAAAAATAAAATCAAGTAGTGCTAAATCGGTCAAAAAATTTGTAAATTCGCTTAAATTATTTGGCTATGGATATAGCTGGGGAGGATTTGAAAGTTTGGTACTACATCAAGAATTTAGAGAAACAGGAAAAAGAAAATATATGAATTTATTGAAAAATGAACATTTAGTCCGATTGCATATAGGACTAGAAGATCCTAAAGACTTAATTCAGGATATAAAACAAGCGTTAAGATATTTAAGATGATTTCTGAAAAATTTTTCCAATCTAAAACTGCAATTATAACCTTGATAGCTGCATGTTTCGTTGTTTTAATTTCTTTAGGAGTAAGACAAACTTTCGGACTATTTTTTATAGATTTTAATGAAAGTTTAAAAATCAGCAATACCGCGTTTGGTTTTGCCATAGGAATGCAAATGCTTATGTGGGGTATCACAGGTCCTATTTTTGGGGCAATTGCTGATAAATATGGCGGACATATAGCTATAATTACAGCTTTTATTTTTTATACATTGGGTATTTATTTTTTATACACAGGGCCTAACAGTGGAATATTTTTTCAAATACATATGGGTTTATTAATTGGAATTGGACTTGGTGGTACAGCGATCAGTATTCCAATGTCGATAGTTGGAAAACATTTTCCATTATCAACAAGAACAATTGCTATGAGTTTTGTAACTGCAATAGGATCATTTGGTTATTTTCTTTCACCAATTTTTACAAATTATTCATTAAATGAGTTTGGATGGAATTATACATTATATATATTCAGTTTATTTTTATTATCAGGATTAGTTGCGGCATATTTTGTAAGATCTCCATCGGACTCAGAAAAAGTTGAAAAAACTTCTGACCAATCATTTAAAGAAGCTCTTTCAGAAGCATTTAAAAACAAGAGTTACATATTACTAGTCTCAGGATTTTTTGTTTGTGGTTTTCATATAACTTTAGTTGGAACTCATGTTCCAAAGTATGTAGTTGATAGAGGATTAGAGGACTGGACAGCTGCAGCAATATTATCCTTAATCGGTGTTTTTAATATTTTCGGTTCATTATTAAGTGGTTATCTTTCAGCAAAAATGAGCAAAAAAATTATACTAAGTGCGATCTATTTTTTGAGAGGTATTTCAATTACACTATTTATATTCCTTCCTGCAAGCAACATTAATGCATTTTTATTTGGAGCAAGTTTTGGTTTCTTGTGGCTTTCGACAGTTCCAGCTACAAGTGGAATAGTAGCTCATTTATTTGGTACTAAATATTTGGGACTTTTATACGGTATTGTATTTTTAAGTCATCAAATTGGATCTTTTTTTGGGGCTTATCTAGGTGGATTATTTCATGATACATATGGGTCATATGATTACGCGTGGTATTTAGCAATTGCTTTATCCATATTCGCCGCAATAATACATTTACCAATCAAGGAAAAACCAGTTTTAAGATTAAAAACAGAATAAATTGAGCAAATCAAATCAATTAATAAAACTAGACCAATCGGGGAAACCTTATATAATATACAAATCTCAAACGGGATTTGATCTTTACACAAATTTTTCAAAAAAAATTGTTTTAAACGAGAAAAATATTCAAAGTTTTTTGAAGAAGAAAAATAAAAAAAAAATAAAAAATACTGATCTTTATATTGGTTTTTTTGGCTACGAACTTTTAAATAATCTAATTAATATAAAACTACACAGACAAAAAGATTTAAATTTTCCAAAAGGTATTTTTTATAAACCAGAAAAAAAAATCAAATTAAGTAACAACCTTAGTTATTTTAAAAGAGATTTTGAGTCTGGAAGTTTTAAAATAAATATAAATAAAAAAAGCTACACAAAAATATTTAATAAATTCAAAAAAAAAATTAAAAGAGGTGAAACCTATCAAATTAAAATTTGCACCAAATACAAAACTAAATCTAAAATAGATCCATTAGATTTTTTTTCAAGGTTATCTAAGACAAATTTAGCTCCAGAAGCTTTTATGATTAAAGACAACAACTACTCAATAGTCAGTTGCTCACCCGAGAATTTAATAACAAAAAAAGGCTCAGAAATATCTACAAAACCAATTGCTGGGACTGTAAAAAAAACAAAAAATCTAAATAAGTCAAAAGCATTAAATTATTTTAGAAAAAACCTCAAAGAAACCAAAGAACATAATATGATTGTAGATATGGAACGAAATGATCTATCAAGAATTTGTAAGATCGGATCTGTAAAACTATCAAAGCAAAAAATTGTTGAGGAATATAAAGACTTATTTCATTACGTAAGTTTAATTAAAGGAAAATTAAGAAAAAATATCAATAACGTGGATATAATTAAAGCGATGATGCCCGGTGGTTCAGTTATTGGCTGTCCTAAGATAAGCACGCTTAATCTTTTAAATAATCAAGAAAAAGAAAATAGAAATATTTATACTGGTAGCTTTGGTTATATAAAATTTAATGGTGATATGAGATTTAATATTATTATTAGATCAATTTTAAATTATAGAAATATGTCAGAGATATCCGTCGCTTCAGGTGTCGTAGTGGATAGTAATGCCAACCATGAGTTTAATGAAAATTTTTTAAAAGCCAAAGCACTAATTGATTTGTTTAAATGATATATGTGATAGATCATAACGACTCATTTACTCACAATGTCGTTCATCAATTTGCTTTATTTGATAGAGTTGAATGTGATAACTATAATGAGATTAGTGAAAAAAAGATCCAACAAGCTTCAACAATAGTTTTTTCACCAGGGCCAGGTAGTCCAAAAGATTATCCAATAACTTCTAAAATTTATAAAAGATTTAAGGGAAAGAAAAAGATGATTGGCATTTGTCTAGGGTTTCAACACATTCTTTTTTGTGAAGGTGGAAAGATTATTGAACAGAAAAAGATATATCATGGTTTTCAATCAAATATCAAAGTAGTTAGTGATAAATCTTTATTTAAAAGAGGAAAATTATTTAAAGTTGGAAGGTATCATTCTTTAAAGTTACAAGAACCTTTCAAATCTAATAATTTTGAGATAACTATGAGATGTTTAAATTCAAAAGTCGCGATGGCATTTGAAAATCAAAAGGAAAAAATATATGGATTTCAATTTCATCCAGAATCTTTTTTAACTATCAATGGCAACATACTTATTAAAAAAATCCTATCAGCTTAAAAATTTAGAAGAAATCGAATTTCATGATCTTTGGGGAGATCATGGAATTTTTACAACGATGTGGATTTTTGGTAAGCCAGGAAAAATCTTATTTTTTAAAAATCATTTAGATAATTTAATAAAATCTTTAAAAGAATATAAGATTACCAAGAAATCTTTACGAGCCGATATACTAGTTATTATTAAGAAAAATTTATCCAAAAAGAAAAGATATAATCATCTATTAAGAATTGCTCTAAATAAAAAAATAATTTCAATATCTTTAAGAAAAAGAACTAAACCAAAATTAAATTTTAATTTGAAATTAGTAAAATTAAAACGAGAAAAACCTGAATATAAAAACCTTAAATATAAAAAAATATTATCATATTTATCTAAGATGGATAATTCTCAATCAGACATTGGATTGGTATCTAATAGAAAATTATTGGAAACTGGGACCTCAAATTTATTATTTGTGAAAGATCAAAAATTTTTTACTCCTAAAAAAGGATATTACGAGGGTAATACTTTTAAATTTTTCAAAACAAAAATAAGAAAGATTTTTAAGAAAGATATTTTGCTTAAAGAGATAAATGATTATGATGAAATATTGTTATTAGGTTCTGGTAAAGGTGTTACATCAGTTAAAACAATAAATGAGATTAAATGGAAAAGAAAAAATTTAGATAAATTTAGGTTTCTTTCAAAACATTATAATGCAGCAATAAATAGATGTAACTCATATAGATTTTAATAGAATGAAAGATCCAAACAAACCTTGTTTATTTTGTAATGCTAAAAAAACAGGATACACCCATGATAATAATCTTGCATATGCTAGTTATGACTCTTACCCAGTTTCAGAGTACCACTGTCTTATTATTCCTAAAAGACATACGATAGACTTTTTTGATCTATCTAATGACGAATTGCTAGCCTGTAATGACCTCATTAAAATAATTAAGAATGAAATATTAATAAAAGATAAGTCAGTTAAAGGATTTAATTTAGGGACAAATATTGGAAAAGTATCCGGACAATCTATTTTCCATTGTCATTTTCACTTGATTCCTCGTAGAGAAGGAGATGTTGATAATCCTCAGGGTGGAGTAAGATCAGTTATTCCAAACAAACAACATTATAAAAGAAATAATTAATCTTGTATAAAAAGACAAATTGACCTCAGTTTGAGGTTGAACTATTGATTCACAATATATAAAATTTATAATAATTCAAAAATTTAACAAAGGCGGAAATGTTAAGTAATAATCCTTTTTCAATTTTATCAGAAACAATCTCACCGTTGGCAATGCAATCTTTTATTGTGGCTATGATTTTGTTAATTGTAATCGGTACAGTTATTCAAATGATACATCATAAAAATCTGACTTATTTTTTTAATAATGCAAAAAAAGCAAAACTTTCAGCAACTAAGAAATTAGGTGTAGGAGAAAGAGTCTCTGTTATTGCTAAAACAACAGTAGTGGATATTGGAACAACTTCAGAACTTGGTTTTGGAAAGAGGAGACTTGCCCATGTTCTAGGAATGTATGGTACAATTTTGTTTTGGGTATCTTCGGCTATTTTAGTTTTTTGTTATACAGGTGCTGATAAACCTAGTTCTCAAACTTGGTCAATGCTTTGGCATGTCGGAGCAATACTCACATGCTTAGGAGGATATTGGTTTTGGTTTTTTTTAAGAGTTGACGTTTCGGCTGAAGCTCATCCTTGGTATAGAATTATTAAAGCTGATTTGTTTGTCTTAGCTTTACTTGCTTGTTCAACTTTTGGGTTGGCTTGGTCTTTCACTCAATTCAATGGGCGAATTGGTCTGTCTTATTTATTTTTAGTTTTATTCATTGCAGCTAATTTAATTCTATTTGGTGGTGTATATTGGTCAAAATTTGCACACATGTTTTATAAACCTGGTGCTGCTATTCAAAAAAATTTAGCTGAAGCTGATGGATCAAGAGATAATTTACCTCCACCGGCTGATGCGCCTGAACAATTTGGCTTGGGCATAAAAAGAGAAGAGCCAAAACACTATTAATATGTTACATAGAAAGGATAATTAAAATTATGTCAACTTTTGTATACATGACTAGATGTGATGGTTGTGGTCATTGCGTAGATATTTGCCCTTCAGACATCATGCACATTGATGAAAATATTAGACGTGCAAAAAATATTGAACCAAACTTTTGTTGGGAATGTTACTCGTGTGTCAAAGCATGTCCTAATCACGCTATAGATGTAAGAGGGTATGCTGATTTTGCCCCGATGGGTCACAGTGTTAGAGTTAGAAGAGAAGAAGAAAAAGGAACTATCTCTTGGAAAATCAAATTTAGAAACGGAACAGAGAAAAACTTCGTCTCACCTATAACAACTAAACCTTGGGGAAAATTTATTCCTAAGCTTGCAGAAGGCGACACACCCAATCAAGGTGAAATAAATTCTCAAAGACTGTATAGTGAGCCAGAGGGATTAAATACTAATCAAGAATTACCATCGGTACCAAAAGAGTCCTTTAAAAAAGGAGTTTATTATTAATGGCCAAACATAAGACCCATTATGAAGAGTGTGATGTATTGGTTGTTGGTGGTGGAATGGCTGGAACAGGAGCTACTTTCGAAGCTCGTCATTGGGGCAGAGATTTAAAGATTGTTTGTGTTGAAAAAGCTAACATCGATAGAAGTGGAGCTGTAGCTCAAGGATTATATGCCATCAATTGTTACATGGGTATGCAGTGGGATGAAAATCAGCCTGAAGACCATGTAAGATATGCACGAAATGATTTAATGGGAATGGTCAGAGAAGACTTAGGATATGACATGGCTCGACATGTAGACTCAACTGTTCACATGTTTGATGAGTGGGGTCTTCCAATGATGAAAAATGAAAAAACAGGAAGATATTTAAGAGAAGGAAAGTGGCAGATCATGATTCATGGTGAGAGTTATAAACCAATTGTAGCTGAAGCAGCAAAAAAATCTGCCGATAAAATTTACAATAGAATAATGGTTACACATTTATTAATGGATGAAGCTCAAGAGAACAGAATTGGTGGAGCAGTTGGCTTTAATATGAGAACTGGAGACTTTCATGTGTTTAGAGCAAAAGCTGTAATCGTCTCCGCAGGTGGAGCATCACATATATTTAAACCAAGAGCTGTTGGTGAGGGTATGGGTAGAACTTGGTACGCACCGTGGAGTAATGGATCAGCATATGCTTTACCCATAGCAGCTGGTGCAAAGATGACACAAATGGAAAACAGAATTGTTTTATGTAGATTCAAAGATGGTTATGGACCTGTTGGTGCATACTTTTTACATTTGAAAACATATACACAAAACGCCAATGGTGAAAACTATGAAAAGAAATGGTATGACCAAACAAAAGAGTTAGTAGGTGAATATATTGATCATCATCCAACGCCAACATGTTTGAGAAATCATGCGTTTATTCAAGAAGTAGCTGCGGGAGGTGGACCAATCCACATGGTGACTAAAGAAGCTTTTCAAGATCCTCATTTAGAAACCGTTGGTTGGGAAAATTTTTTAGGTATGACAGTTGGGCAAGCTGTTGTTTGGGCTTCACAAAATATTGATCCAAAATATACTAATCCTGAGTTAACAACATCTGAGCCTTATGTCATGGGATCACATGCAACATGTTCTGGAGCTTGGGTGAGTGGACCAGAAGATTTATCTCCACCTGAATATTTTTGGGGTTATAATCGAATGTTAACTATTGATGGCCTATTTGGAGCTGGTGACACTGTTGGTGGAAGCGCTCATAAATTTTCATCAGGCTCGTTTACTGAAGGAAGACTAGCAGCTAAAGCAGCAGTGAAATACATACAGGACAAAAAAGCAGACGGAATTAAAGTTTCGGACAAACAATGTGATGACTTCAAAAAAGCTGTTTATAAACCTCTAGACACTTATACTGTCGCTCAAAATGAAATAACTGGGGGAACAGTTTCACCGAGCTATATTTCACCTATTCAAGGTCTACAAAGACTTCAAAAAATTATGGACGAATATGTGGGAGGAATTACCTCTAACTATATGACTAATGGAAACTTATTAAAAAAAGCTCTACAATTGTTAGACTGGCTTCAAGAGGATTTAGAAAAAGTAGGAGCTGAAGATTATCATCAATTAATGAGAGCTTGGGAATTAAAGCATAGGGCTCTGACTTCTCAGTGTGTGACTGAACATACATTATTTAGAGAAGAAACTCGTTGGCCAGGATATTATTATAGAGGTGATCATATGAAGTTAGATGATGAAAACTGGCATTGTTTGACGGTATCTAGAAGGGATCCTAAAACTGGTAAATTTAATCTTGAGAAGGTCCCCGTATATCATATTGTTGATGAAAAAGAGAAGAAAAAAGCTTCTTAATCTAATATTATAAAGAGTAATCAATGGATCTATTATCTAAATCAGATGAGGAGATATTCGAAATTGGTAAACCCTTCTGGGAAAACTTAGTTAGATCCTCCAATTTGAAAGATTATGGCGGTTTTACTAGAGATTTTTCCACTCAAATGCTTTTCGGAGCTAATGAGGTCGAATTAGGTAAACAATGGGCTAATAACAAACTAATTGTAAACTTAAATGAAACATATGAGCCATTTGGCACTCTAAGAAGAGGTGATCATATAACAGTATTAATAAAGCAGACTAACAAAGAAATTCAAGGTGAATTCTTAGGCAGACTTGTGCTTGGAGTAGAGGATGGCGAGGTTAAAGTTTTTGGTGCAACTATCTACTAAAAAAATAATTAATTTTTCAATAATAGTTTGACAATTTATCTACCGGGTGTATGAGAAATATAGATGCACCTTCCAAATATAAAAATACCTCAAATACTTTCTGAAAAAAAAACAACATTAATTAAAACTGGAATTTTTTCAGCAATTGTAGCTTGTTGGGGTGTGATCTTATTTGGAACTTTTATAACTTTTAATTAAGTTATATTTAAAGTTTTTTTAGATGGATGTTTTTTTACCTATAGCCCAAGTATTTATTAACCCTGTCGAAATACTTTTAATAAGCGCAATAGTTGGAGTTCTCTCTGGTTTATTTGGTGTAGGAGGTGGTTTCTTAATGACACCTTTTTTAATCTTTATGGGTGTTCCCCCAGCTTATGCAGTTGCTAACGAGGCCAACAATATCTTGGCAACTTCTGTATCTGGATCTACCACTCATTGGTTAAAAAATACTTTAGATTATAAAATGGGATTAATGATTGTAATTGGTGGAACTATAGGAACTATGGTGGGTATTTTTACTTTCACATATTTTAAAGATATCGGTAAAATAGATACGGTAATTTCTTTAGCCTATATGTACATTCTTGCAATAATTGGGACTCTGATGTTAGTGGAAAGTTTGGGTGAAATTGATAAAGCCAAAAAGAACATTGTAGAGAAAAAAAAATTACATGTTCATTATTGGATACATGGACTTCCTTTTAGAATGAGGTTTCCAAAATCAAAACTATACGAAAGTATATTCACACCCATCATAATTGGATTAGTTGTTGGGTTTATAGCAGCTATAATGGGGATCGGTGGTGCATTTATCTTAGTGCCAGCAATGATTTATATTATTAAGATGCCGACAAAATTAGTTCCTGGAACTTCCTTATTCGTAACAATTTTTGTTAGTGTCATAGTTACATTTCTTCATTCAATTAATTATGGTTCAATAGATCTAATGTTAGTGTTAATGTTAGTTATAGGCTCAATAGTCGGAGTACAGGTAGGCCAAAAACTTGGTGAGCAAATTGATAGTTCCGGATTAAAAGCGTTATTGGCAATTTTACTATTAATTGTAGGAATAGTAATTGCTTATGATACTTTTTTTGCAGAAGAAATACTGAATGGCACAACACTTATAAGCTTAAAAGACTTAAATTTCTTCTCAAAATTTATTAAAGAGTTTTCAGAAGATATGCCATTCTTTTATGGATTATTTTCGATTTTATTTGCTGTTATTTTAGGAATTGCAGCTGCATTTATTAGAAGATTAATTTCAAAGTTTAGAGAAAAATATTTTAAGAAACCAGTTAAACAAACTAAATAAAAAATTTTATATAAGTTTCTATAGTTATAATACTCACAACTCCTACAGTTAACATTGCTGTAAATCCAACAACAAAAGGTTTATAACCCATATTTCTAATATCTTTTAAGTTTGTTGATAAACCTATAGCAGCCATAGCCATAGTTAGGAAAATTTTAGAACTTGCTTTAATAAAATCTATAATTTCAATCCAATTATTATTGGTTAAGAAAACTTCATCACCAACATTTCTTAAAATTATCATCCCAACAAAACCTAAAATAAAATAAGGAAATATACTTAAAATGGAGTAACCCTTTTCTTTTACCTGACCTCTATTATAAAGAAAGGCAAAAAGAGGAATCATCACTATCAAAAAAGTATTTCTTAAAAGCTTTGTGACAGTTGCAATATTTAATGTTTCAGGACTATTATACTGTTGATCATATATTAATCCTGCTGCTGCAACTTGTGATGTTTCGTGTATAGCTGTTCCTAAAAAAAGACCTGCAAATAATGAATTTCCATCAAAATAGAAATTTGAGAAGTAAGGATAAAACAACATGGACAATATTCCGAATAAAGTAATATTTGCGATTGCATAAGAAATTTCACTTTTATTTGCTTTTATTAAAGGCGCGGTTGCCATGATAGCAGTGGTACCACAAACGCTGCTTCCAATTGATATTAAGTAAGCCATCCGGGTTGGTATTTGAAGTTTTCTAATTAAAAGCTTTATTACGATTAAGACACTAACTATACAAATTAATATCAATGGAATTGCAATTTTTCCAAACTCTAAAAATTCAAAAGGCTTTAATTGTATACCTAAGCATATTATGCCAAGTTTTAAGATATAATCTCTAGTAAAATCTAATCCTTTTTGAAAACTTTCTCTAATTTTAAAAAAATTACCAAAAAAAATACCCAGTAGGATTGCTACCATCGCTGTGGAGATAGGACTTTTGCTATATCCTAAAAGCTCAATACCAATAATGTTATTAAAACCTTGGGAAAGAGAATAAAGAATAAATGCAAGTATTATGCCTGGTATTAACACCAAGTAATTTTTAAAAAACATTCTTTAATTTAATGATTATGCGCTTCTATAAAGTTTAGTCATAACAAATTCTTTATGACCTAAAGCTTCTGCACAAGTTAGTCTTCCATTAGCCACTCTTAGTGTTGTCTCAATAAGCTTATCTCCCGCCTCAGATAAGTTCATTTCTCTTGAAAGAATTTTTGATACATCGCAATCAACATGCTCACTCATACTTTTAGCTGTTAATGGGTTAGCAGTTAATTTTACAACAGGCTCTATAGGGTTTCCAACTATATTTCCCTGTCCTGTTGGAAATAAATGAATATTAAATCCTCCTGCAGCTTGAAGTGTAATACATTCTGCAGCTGCTGAAGATGTGTCCATGAAGTAAAGTCCTGGACCTTTAGCTGGCTCTTCAGCAGGCTCAAGTACATCAATAAATTTTAAGTTTCCTATTTTTTGAAAATTCCCAAATGCTTTTTCCTCAATTGTGGTTAAACCACCTGCAATGTTTCCAGCAGTTGGTTGACTTTCTGAGAGATCATTAGTTGCTTCTTTCAATATGAAGTCATTATAATCATTCCAGGTTTTCATAAATTTTTCAGAAGCTTCTTTAGTTGCTCCTCTTGCTGCACAGACATTTTCTGCCCCGGTAAGTTCAGATGTTTCACCAAAACATAAATGAACACCCAATGGTTCTAATTTTTCCATTAAATTTCCAACAGTTGGATTTGATGCTAATCCTGATGTTGTATCTGACTCTCCACATTTTACTGAAATCCATAAATCACTCATTGGACACTCTTCTCTTTGTTTCTCAGATGCCCATTGTGAAAATTCTTGCGCTTTTTTGGAAGCTTTCATGACAGTTCCAATATCCCCTGTACGCTCTATGTGAAAACCTTCAACCGGTTTTCCTGTTTTAGCGATCCCATCAACAATTTTTTTAGTCCATTTAGGCTCAATACCAATCACAATAACAGCAGCTACATTCGGGTTACTACCAGTTCCAATCATTGTTCTAAAGTGTAAATCTAAGTCTGCTCCAAATTGTAGTCTACCGTAAGAATGTGGTAGTGCAATCGTTCCTTTTATATTGTTAGCGACTGCTTCTGCACATGCATTAGAAATGTCATCAACAGGTAAAATAATTACATGATTTCTAGTTCCCGCTCTACCGTTTTCTCTTTTATAACCTAAAAAACTTTTTGGAATTTCCATTATTTACCACTTTTTAGTTTTTACATTATGAACGTGAACATGTTCACCTTTTTTGATTGCTTTAACTACTTTACCAATATCATGACCATACTTTAAAATAGTATCACCTTCTTTTAAATCGACCATCGCAATTTTATGACCTAGAGGTATTTCATCTATTGATTGAATTGACGCCGAGCTATCATTTTCCATAATCCAGCATTTACAGTCTTGTTTTGGGGTTATTTTCTCTATAACTACTACACCTACATTATCTTTTTTATCGTGAATTATGATGTCTGTAGCCATATATAGTGTCGAAATGTTTATTTGAATTTCCAAAAATCTTATATATTAATCGCGTCTATTAAGAAATAGTTTTATAAAAAAACTATTACTTATACTGGTTAGAAAGGCTCTATTAATGACAAAAATGACAACAGAAGAAGCTTTTGTAAAAGTTTTACAAATGCACGGTATTGAGCATGCTTTTGGTATAATTGGTTCAGCATTCATGCCAATCTCAGATATTTTTCCTGACGCAGGAATTACTTTTTGGGATGTTGCTCATGAAACTAACGGTGGATTGATAGCCGATGGTTACACAAGATCTACTGGAAAAATGTCAATGGTTATCGCACAAAATGGGCCAGGTATTACTGGGTTAGTAACCCCGATTAAAACAGCTTATTGGAACCACACACCATTATTATTGGTAACACCTCAGGCTGCAAACAAAACAATGGGTCAAGGTGGTTTTCAAGAAGTAGAACAAATGAATTTGTTCAAAGATATGGTTTGTTATCAAGAAGAAGTTAGAGATCCATCTAGAATGGCAGAAGTTTTAAATAGAGTAATAGAAAAGGCTATCAGAGGTTCGGCACCTGCACAAATTAATGTTCCAAGAGATTATTGGACCCAAGTTATTGATATTGAGTTACCGCCAATCGTTAGATTAGAACGACAAGGTGGTGGGGCAGAAGCAATAGATAAAGCAGCAAAACTTTTATCCAACGCAAAATTTCCTGTGATTTTGTCTGGTGCAGGAGTTGTTATTGGTGATGCAATTAACGAAACCAAAAAACTAGCAGAAAAATTAGACTCACCTGTTTGTTCTGGCTATCAGCATAATGATAGTTTCCCTGGAAGTCATCCTTTGGCTGTAGGTCCTTTAGGATACAATGGATCAAAAGCAGCAATGGAATTAATTTCTAAAGCTGATGTAGTTCTAGCATTAGGTACGAGATTAAATCCTTTCTCAACACTACCTGGATACGGGATTGATTATTGGCCAAAAAATGCAAGTATAATTCAAGTTGATATTAATCCTGATAGAATTGGCTTAACTAAAAAAGTTACAGTAGGTATAAGTGGAGATGCAAAATTAGTTGCTCAGCAAATATTTGGTAAACTATCTTCTAATGCAGGCGATACTGATAGACAAAAAAGAAAAGATTTAATTCATCAAACTAAATCTGCATGGTTACAAAAATTAGCAAGTCTGGATCATGAGGACGACGATGAAGGAACTGTTTGGAATAAAGAGGCAAGAAAGAGAGATAAAGATAGAATGTCACCAAGACAAGCTTGGAGGGCGATTCAAGCTGGTATGCCTGAAGATGTTATTATTTCAAGTGATATAGGAAATAACTGTGCAATTGGAAATGCTTACCCAACTTTTGAAAAACCAAGAAAATATTTAGCTCCAGGTTTATTTGGACCTTGTGGTTATGGCTTTCCATCAATTTTGGGAGCAAAGATAGGGTGTCCAGATACTCCTGTGATTGGTTTTGCAGGGGACGGAGCTTTTGGAATAAGTATGAATGAAATGAGTTCTTGTGCAAGAGAAGAGTGGCCGGCAATTACAATGGTTATATTTAGAAATTATCAATGGGGTGCAGAAAAAAGAAATACTACTTTATGGTTTGACAACAATTTTGTTGGAACAGAGCTTGATCCAGAACTAAGTTTTGCGAAAGTAGCCAATGCTTGTGGTTTAAAGGGTGTTACAGTGAGGACTATGGAGGAGACTACAACAGCAATTAAACAATCTTGTGAGGATCAAAAGAAAGGTATTACAACATTTATTGAGGTGATATTAAATCAAGAATTAGGCGAACCTTTCAGAAGAGACGCTATGAAAAAACCGGTTAGAGTAGCTGGTATTAAAAAAGAAGATATGAGGAAACAACCCTCTTTGAATTCTTAATGTAAATCCATATTTGGCCAATTTTTATCATTATATCTATCAAGCTCCTTTTTGGTAAATGGTCTAAACAATACCCAACCAATAACAATTACCAAAGCTAATAGTATTAATGTTTTCATAATTTAATTATACTTATGTTCAATAAGAAATTCTTTAAATTCTTTATTTAGTATTTCCTTTTCTGTATCTGAGAAAATTTTTTTCCAGTCTCCAATATTTCTTTTAGATATATGCCCTGTTTGAAAACCAGTGTTCTCATCATACGATCTATAATTTTTTTTAGAAAAAAAAACAATTTCTGAATATTTAATTTCTTTTTTATTTTTTATTTTATATTCAAGAATTTTATCATTATTTTCAATTAATTTTTTTACATTATTTTTAGAGTATTTGGCTGTTAATTCCTCAATAAAATTTTTATTGACCGTACAATTTATAAAATTTGCAATTTGATTGACTATATCTGAAGGATTTCTTTCAATATCTTCATACCTTATAATTTTGATATAATTTTGATCGTAAGTTCTGTACGCTTCATAATATCTAATTACACTTTTTGCAGCAATCAATGCAGAATTAAAATCACTTTTCATAAATTCTTTGAAAGAAGCACATATATCCCTAGGATCTCTAATTGTGCTTATAATTTTTGACATTGGCAAGTTATGACTTAAAATTTTATGAACTTTAAGTACATATATGTTTATATGATTTTTTTCATTAAGATTTATATTGTTAAAAATTTTTATAGTATCATTATCACGTTTTGGTATTTTTTCTGGAAAAATTTTATAACCAGACTCTTTAAATATATCTCTTGTGATATTAAATAACCACATCGAGCCCGTTCTCGGTGCACTAGATATCCATACAGTGTTAAATTTCATTATTTTTAGATTAAATTTATAATGTTTAATTTATTACAGACATAGGATCGAGTCTAGTTTGGAACCAATTAACTCTAAAATCTAAATGCGGACCTGTGGATCTCCCAGTTGATCCAACAGTTCCAATAATATCTCCTTGATTTATTTTGTCTCCTACCGATACCATTACACTGTCAAGATGAGAATATATTGTGGAAATACCG
>CACBQF010000007.1 GCA_902541315.1 uncultured Pelagibacteraceae bacterium | reverse complement strand
AAGAACAGCACTTGGCATAGAACATTGAATTAATAAAACTCCCGCTGCAAATCCCTCTAGATTAAAATATAAAATCAAAAAGTATCCAATTATAGGACCAATAATTACTCGTCCTATAGAGGAAAATATTGCTTTATTAAGTGAAAAGACCTTCAGTCTTGTTAGAGCAATTCCTAAAGACATTAAAATCAAAAATATTGTTGCATACATTAACAGAAAGGTAGTATTTTCAACAAACCCTGGAAGTTCTAAATCATAATAAAGCAAAAAAACAGAAATTATTATTGCGTAAAATGGAGGACTTTTAAGTATGACGTGTAAACTAAATTTTCTATCAGCAAGAAATACACCTAGAGTAAAGTGGCATAAGATAATCAGAGCAGATATTGCGGCTGAAACTCCAAGCCCTTGTGAACCATAGGCAAACAAACATATGGGTAAACCCATATTTCCAGTGTTTGGCATTGTTAGTGGGGGTAATTCTCTTATAATATCTTTAGTATTTAGAAGATATAGTATTATTATTCCAGTAATCATAAAACCAATAATAGCCAGTGCGTAATACCAAAAAAAATTTAAAAAAATATTAAACGAAATATTTACTGGGTTTAAAGCATAAATAATCATTGCTGGGGTTCCTACGTTAGCAGCAAAATTAGTAATAAAAGTTGTATCTATTTTAGGATTTTTTTTACCTAAGTAATATCCAATACCAACTACAAAGAAAACAGGGAATAAAACCTCAAAAAGTTTTATGTAAATATCCATTAATTATATAATCTTATTAATGTTGGAGATTTAAGAATATTCTTATTTTTTTTAAAAATAGATAAGCAATTACTAGCATTTTTCTCAGAAGTTTTATGGGTAATGATGACTATTGTCGCCCTCTTGCTTTTTTTATCTGGTGTTTGAATTATTCTTTTTACAGAAATTTTATATTTAGCTAATCTGTTTGTTATAAAGGAAAGAACACCCTGTTTGTCATTAACTTCAAATCTAAGATATAAAGAATTAGTATAATTATCATTATTAAATAATTTGAGAGATTTTCTTTTTTTTGAGGATAAACCAAAAGGATATTTAATATTTCCTCTCAAAATTGATAGCAAATCAGACAATAAAGAAGATGAGGTTGGTCCCGGACCAGCGCCCTCGCCTTGTAAGACACTCTCACCTATCGGTTTGCCCTCTATAATAACTGCATTCATAACACCATTAACATTACCAATATACGTGTTCTTACTAACTAAACATGGATGCACAGTTTCAAATAATCTATTTTTAATTATTTGAGAAATACCAAGAAGTTTAACTCTTAATCCTAATTGATTAGCAATTTTAATATCCTTTAAATCGATATTTTCAATACCTTGCATTATGGAATTATGTTTAGAGATTAGTGTATTAAAGGAAAGTGCAGATAAGATTCTCACTTTTGCAAACGCATCAAATCCATTCAAATCAAGCTTTGGATTGCCCGGTTCAGCATAACCAAGTTGTTGAGCTTTTTGTAAAACTTTTTCAAAATTTTCGTTACTACTTTCCATTTCAGATAAAATATAATTTGTTGTTCCATTTAAAATTCCATAAACTTTATTAATTTTATTTGTAGCCAAACCTTCTTTTATTGTTCTTAAAATAGGAATCCCTCCTGCAACAGAGGCTTCAAATTCTAAATTTACTTTATTTATTTCAGCAAGTTTTGCTAAACTATCACCATGTTTTGCTATTAGAGCTTTGTTGGGTGTTATAACGTGTATCTTATTTTTAAGAGCAGTTTCTACTATTTTTTTTGATATACCATCAGACAATCCTATACACTCAAATAGTATATCTATTTTTTTGTCTTTAAAAATTTGAAGTGGTTTTTTAAAGAAAATATTTTTTTGAATTTGAAATTTTCGTTTTTTATTCTTATTTTTTGCTGAAATAGCAGCAATAATAATTTTTTTTCCAGTTTTTCTCTCAATTTCCTTTTTTTTTGATCTAAGTTCGTTGTAAAGATAAATACCTATTTGTCCTAAGCCTATGATTGCAATATTTACTGAATTTTTCATTGTGTTAAATCAGGATATTTACTTTTTTCATATAAGTCCAGTTGTTAAAGGAAATCCAAATTTTAAATTCATATTTTGTACACCTTGACCGGATCCGCCTTTTATAAGATTGTCAATAATGGAAAGAATGATAAACTTATTTTTAATTTTCGTCTTGCATACTGAAATATGACATCTGTTTGTGTTAATTACATCATTAGTGCTTATAAAACTGTTATTTTTTAAAATTTTAATGAAAATATCGTTTTTATAATAATCAGTTAAAACTTTTTTGATTTTGTTTTGAGAAACATTCTTTTTAACCTCTATGTAAATTGTACTTAAAATTCCTCTAAACATTGGTGTTAGATGTGGAGTGAAATTAAATTCAATTTTTTTTTTTGAATAATCTTTTAAAGTTTGCTCTATTTCTGAATTATGTCTATGGAACCCTACTCCATAAGCGCTGATTGACTCGTATAAATTTTGATATTTATATTTTTTGTGAACACCTCTGCCTGCTCCCGAGTAACCTGATTTTGAGTCAATTATAATGTTTTTTAGGTTAATTAGTTTTTTTTGTACCAATGGAATTAAAGGTAATAGGATCGAGGTTGGGTAACATCCAGGACAAGCAATTATATTAAATTTCTTAACCTCTTGTTTAGAAATTTCTGGTAAGGAATAAATACTTTTTTTGATATTTTTAGTTGATTTGTGTTTCTGTTTATACCACTTAAAATAATCAGAAGCTTTTTTTAGTCTAAAATCGGCAGCTAGATCAATTAATACATTATTATCTTTTAAATAATTTGAAATTTCTTGAGCTTCACCATTAGGAAGAGCCGTAAAAATTATGTCAATTTCATTAAGATATCTTTTATTGAATTTCACAATTTTTGGTAATTTTTTACTAGTCAAAGATTTATCAAAATATGAAATCTTTTTTCCCACAGAGGAATTTCCACAAAGATATTTAATTTTTACATATTTATGTTTGACTAACAATTTTACTAATTGGATACCAATATATCCAGTAGATCCAGAAACTAATACATTAAGCTTAGGCATTTTTTATTATAGCAGTTAATTATTAAAAGAAAATTATCTTTTAGAAAACTGGAAGCTTCTTCTAGCCTTTTTTCTTCCAGGTTTTTTTCTTTCAACAGCACGAGAATCACGAGTGGTTAATTTTTCAGTTCTAAGAGATGTTTTAAAATTTTCATCAAATAAAACTAAGGCTTTGGAAATTCCATGAACCATTGCTCCTGCTTGACCTGTTGGTCCCCCACCCTTTACATTACATCTAACATCAAAATCAGTGGGTTGTTTTATCAATTCAAAGGGTTTTGTTATTAGCATTTTGTGATTATCACTTGAAAAATATTCACTGTAAAGTTTTCCATTAACATAAATTTTACCAGATCCTTTTTTAAGCCAAACTTTTGCAATTGAAGTTTTTCTTCTTCCAGTGGCATATTTGCTATCTTTGAAATCTAATTTTATCTTTATTTTTTTTTGATTTTGTTGAACACTTTCCATACTAATTTCTTACAATGTTTTTATTATTCAGTTTATTTAATTCTATTACTTTAGGATTTTGAGCTGTATGAGGATGACTATCACCACTATAAATTTTTAACATGGAAAGCTGTTCTCTACCTAATACTCCAGTGGGTAGCATTCTTTTTACAGCTAGTTTTAAAATCTCTCCTGGTTTTTTTTCTTTTAACTTTTCAGGGGTAGTTTCTTTGATTCCACCAGGATGACCTGTGTGTCTATAGTATTTTTTATTTTGAAACTTTTTTCCTGTGAATTTTATTTGTTCAATATTTTTAACAACAACAAAGTCACCACTATTCATATGTGGTGTGTAAGTAGCTTTATTTTTACCTCTAATTATCTTAGATATTACTGTAGCGAGTCTTCCTACAACCGCATTAGTAGCATCAATTTCATACCATGATGGTGATAATTGTTCTTTTTTGATAAATTTAGTCATGAATGGCCGGATTAATACTGATAAATGTGATATTGTCAATTTATATTAATATTGATAGTTAGTTAATAATATTTAAAAACAAGGAAAATTTATGACCGATAAGAAAAAGAAAAGCACTGATCCTAAAACTTACAAATTTGATACATTAAGTCTTCATGCTGGCTATCAGCCTCAAAAAAATGCTGGTTCGAGACAAGTCCCAATTTATCAAACTACATCATATTTATTTGATGATGTTGATCATGCTGCTGCACTTTTTAATTTGGAAAGAGGTGGTCATATATACAGCAGAATTTCTAATCCTACAGTCGCTGTCTTGGAGGAGAGGGTTGCGGCTCTAGAAGGTGGCACAGCAGCACTAGCAACCTCATCTGGAATGAGTGCAATTTTTTTAACGATAATGACTCTATGTGAAGCTGGAGATCATTTAGTAGTTTCGTCTCAGCTTTATGGTGGGACTGTAAATTTATTTAGGCTCACTTTGCCAAAATTTGGTATCAAATGTACATTTGTAAAACCAAGAGATACTGAGGGTTTTAAAAAAGCAATTCAAAAAAATACTAAAGGTATTTTTGGTGAGCTTGTTGGAAATCCTGGAAACGAAATTATGAATATGCCTGAAATAGCGAAGATTGCTCATGATGCCGGAGTTCCTTTAATTATAGATGCAACTTATCAAACACCATATCTTTGCAAACCAATTGATCATGGTGCTGATATTGTGGTTCATTCGCTTACTAAATGGATGGCAGGTCATGGTTCATCAATGGCAGGTATTTTAGTAGAGGGTGGAAAATTTGATTGGATGCAAAATGAAAAGTTTCCAACCATGACTAAACCTTATGAGGGTTACCATGGACTTTCGTTTGCTGAAGAGTTTGGGCCTACTGCTTTTACTATGAAAGCAAGAGCTGAAGGTATGAGAGATTTTGGACCATGTTTAAGTCCGCAGAATGCCTGGAATGTTTTGCAAGGTATTGAAACTTTATCTGTTAGAATGCAAAAGCATTGTTCTAACGCAGAAAAAATGGTTGAATATTTATTAAGTCATGAGAGTGTTGCTTGGGTTTCTCATCCAAGTGTTCCTGACCACCCTGACCACAATTTAGCAAAAAAACTTTTACCAAATGGTAAGGGTTCTATGATAGCTTTTGGTATTAAAGGTGGTAAAGAAGCAGGTGAAGCATTTATAAATAACGTTAAACTTGCTTCACATCTTGCAAATGTTGGTGATACTAGAACCTTAGTAATTCATCCAGCATCGTCTACGCACTCTCAAATGGATGAGGCTACATTAAAATTTGCTGGATTATCTCAAGATATGATTAGATTGTCTGTGGGTATAGAAGATTTTGATGATATTAGGAATGACTTTGAAACAGGTTTTAGAGCTGCAAGGCGACCTAGACTTGTTTCTAATCAATGAAGTTTCAAGTTAATGGTGTAGAAGTTTTTGCTTCTACAGGTGGACGACCTTTCGACAAAAAAAAACCACTAATAATTTTTGTTCATGGTAGTGGATTAACACATATGACTTGGGTACTCCAAACTAGGTATTTTGCTTTTCATGGTTATAGTGTTTTAGCTTTAGATATGCCTGGACATGGTCTTTCAGGAGGTGAAAGTTTGAAAACAATCGAAGACATGGCTGATTGGATTAGTGATGTTATAGATGCAGTAGGTTACAAAGAGGCTTCTCTAGTTGGTCATTCCCAAGGATGTTTAGTTATTTTAGAATGTGCATTTAGGTTTCCAAAAAAGATAAAAACACTAAGTTTAATGGGTGGAGCTGGAGCCATTCCTATGAATCCAGAATTATTGTCTTTAGCAGAAAACGATGATCCGAAAGCCGTTGATTTAATGATGGACTGGGCACATGGTCCAGCTGGACACTTTGGTGGACATCCAGTTCCAGGTTTATATCACATTAATACAGGTGGAATGCTTGCTAAGTCCAGAACAATCAAAAATACATTAGGAATAGATTTTAGAGCTTGTGATAATTATAAGAATGGTTTTAAGGCTGCCAAAGAAATCAAGATCCCTACTTTATCTATTTTAGCAAATGGAGATAAGATGTGTCCTGTAAAGGAAGGAAAAAAATTAGCAAATTTAATAGATGGAAGTAAAATTGAAATAATTGACAATTGTGGGCATATGATGCTCTTAGAAGAAGCTGATAAAGTCTTAAACGTACTGAAAAAATTTATTCTTACTTATTTTCCTATAAAAAAGAATTAATTCTTTTATTAAGATATAAAAAATATACTGATGCACTAACAAGAAAAATTGAACTCAATTGATGCATTGATGCTAAAATTATTTGAGCTCCATTTATTAAAGTGAATATTCCAAGAATGACTTGAGTAAGTAAGAAAAAACCAACTAGATTAATTGCAAAAAAACAATTTTTTATTCGATATTTATATATTTTAAATAAAATCCAAAAATAATAAAAAAGTATTACATAAGCTAAATTTCTATGAAGAAATTGAACTAGTGATGCATCACTAAATGCAGCTAAATTAAATAGATTTTCCAATTTATTATCATCCGGAAAGTAAGTATTGCCCATCATGGGCCATGAATTATATATTAAACCAGCATCCATCCCTGAAACAAAAGCACCAATAATTATTTGCAAAAAAACTAAAAATAAAAAAGCTATAGGAAAAAAAATATTCAATTGCGATTGTTCTTTTATATCAAAATTTAATTTAAGGTAATTCCATAAAATTAAAGACAAAATCAAAAATGCTATTAATAAATGAATTGATAGTCGAAAATGACTTACATCTAATCTATCAATTAACCCACTTGAAACCATATACCAGCCTATAAAACCTTGAAAACATATAAGTAAAAAAATTGAATAAAGATTTATTAATTTTGTTAGCTTAATCTTAAAAGAAAAATATATTAGAGGAATTAAAAATCCTAAACCAATTAGTCTTCCTAAAAAACGATGTGCCCACTCCCACCAAAAAATAACTTTAAATTCACTCATAGTCATAGAATAATTTTGCATTTTATATTCTGGTATCTTTTTATACTCCTCAAAATAATCTAACCAATTGGCATCACTTAAAGGAGGTAATGTTCCAGAAAATAATTCCCACTTTGTTATTGAGAGACCAGAATCGGTTAGTCTTGTTAGACCACCAACAACAATCATAAAAGCTATCAAAAAAAACATGAACATTAGCCACAATGATATATGTTTTCTCAGTAAATTATTCTCTATATACATATAATGATAAATATAATAATTATTAACTAATCCAATTTAATAAATGTCGCCTTTAAAAAAAAAAAAACTAACTAAAATTAGATCTGAATTAGACAAACTTGACAATTTACTGATAAAGCTGGTCAAGAAAAGAACATTTTTAGTCAAAAAGGTACTTTTACTTAAAGAAAAAAAAAGTCAAATAGTTGATAAAAAAAGAATTAAAGAAATTTTATCAAATATAAAGAAAAAATCTCAGAAAAATAATATTGATCCAAAAATTACAAATAAGATTTGGAAGAATATGATTTATGCATATATCGATTACGAAAAGAGAAACTTCAAAAAAAAATAATTATTTACTGTGTGGTGGAAGTTTTTTTTCCACAAAAATTTCATGTTTTCTAGTAACAGGGTTGTATTTTTTTGCTTTAAGTTTTACTTTAGCTTTCTCTCCACCTGCGGGTTTTTTAACATAATAAAAAAAAGAACTATCTGGTTTAGATTCAGGAACTAGTCTTACTTTAACATGAGTTTTTTTAGCCATATTATTTATTATTTTTAATATTTTTAATAATATTAGAAATCTTAATTAATTTATTTCTGATATCGTAAGCTTTTATAGATTCATTTAAATTTTCGTCAAGTTTTAAAGTATCTAGATTATTCAAAATTTTTTTTACACCTTTTATTGTCATTCCTTGGTCTTTTAAAAGAAAATGAACTTTTCTGATTAAATCTATATTTTTTTTATCGTAATACCGTCTATTGCCGTTTAAAATTTTGGGTTTAATTTGTTTAAATTCTTTTTCCCAATATCTTATTGTATGTGTTGGTGAGGCATCACCTCTTTTAGATTTTAAGCCAATAATTTTGACTACTTCACCTATTGTTTTATAAGCACTCTCAAGTTTACTCATTTTTTGAATTTATAAATTCTTTAAATTCTTTAGAAGGTTTAAATAAAACTACATTTCTCTCAGAAATGATCTTGTCTTCCTTTGTTTTAGGATTTCTTCCAATTCTTGATTTCTTTAATTTAATAAAAAATGTACCAAATTTTGTTAATTTTAATTTTTTTTCTTTCTTCAGATTTAGTGTTATTAGAGTGAAAAACTCATCTATTAGATGCTCAGATATTTGTTTAGAAAAACCTACTTGCATGTAAATAATATTAACTAAATCTTTTTTAGTTAAGTTTGTTCTCATTTATTTGATATTTTCCTTAATTTTTTTTATCAAATTTCCTTTAATTATTCTATTACAAACATTTAAAGAGTTAGAGAACCCAATATAATCTATTCCACCATGACTTTTAACAACTGGTGTGTCCAAACCAACAAATATTGCTCCATTATATAATCTAGGATCTAATCTTTTTTTAAATTTTCTTAAATTTGAGATATTTAGTAGGGAGGATATTTTTCCAAGAAACGATCCACTCAAAGCTTTCTTTAACTCATCTGTAATAAAATTAGCAGTGCCCTCAGCTGTTTTTAAGGCAACATTTCCAGTAAATCCATCTGAAACAATAACATTTACTTTGCCATTCATTAATTCATTTCCCTCTATATACCCTTCAAAATCAAAGTTTTGTTTTTTTCTATCATTCAATAATTGATAAGTTTCCTTTATAATTTCATTTCCTTTTAGTTCCTCAGAACCTATATTTAACAAAGCCACTTTTGAAATATCATTAGGATATAACGACTTATATAAAGAAGCCCCCATAATTGCAAAATCAGCTAAATTTTTTGAACTACACTCAATATTTGCACCTAGATCAAGAACAACACTCATCCCCTTTTTGTTCGGCCATAAAGCTGATAAGGCAGGTCTATCAATATTTTCAAGCATTTTTAAATTTAATTTTGCAATTACTAGCAACGCTCCAGTATTACCAGCAGAAATCACAATATCGGTTTCTTTATTTTTGACGCTCTCAATTGAAAGCCACATACTTGTTTTTTTTCCTCTCTTTGCAGCCTCTAATGGACTATCAGTACTTTTCACAACATCATTGGTATGTATTATTTCATAAAAGCTCTCATTAATCTTATTATCTAAATGCTTTGAAATTTCATCTTTGTCTCCAAAAATTTTATAAAAGTTATCTTTATTTTTTTGGTGATTATGAATAATTCCATCGATTACTTTCTTTGGTGAATTGTCTCCACCCATTGCATCTACTGCAATTTTTATCAATTTAGTCATCTTAAAATCTTAAAAAATTATTCTTTAGGGTCTAAAACTTGTCTTCCCTTATACATACCTGTTTTTAAATCTAAATGATGTGATAATCTGTACTCACCAGTTTTCTTATCTTCAATAACGTTTTTTGATGAAAATTTCATATTCTGAGATCTTCTCATACCAGTTCTAGATGGTGTTTGTTTTCTCTTTGGTACAGCCATAATTAAAGGTTACTTACACCTTTTAATAGATAATTCAAATTTTTTTTTGATATTTTAAGCTTAAAATCCTCAAAATAATCAACTAATTTATCAATATTTGTAAAATCCTCCAAAAATAATGATAGCTTTTCAATTTTCTTGGTTTTATCTAAATTATCCCAAAAATGAACTTCGCTTACCATAGAATGAAATAAATTTATATATACCTTCATCTTTTTGTTAATTGACTGATCACCGTAACCAATTTCTCTTATACTCAATTCTAATTGTCGGAAATTGAAATCATATATTTCCTGAAGAACCTCTTTATTCTCCTCATTTTTAAAATTTTTTAAAAAAAAAGCAAAATGTAATAAAAAAAGTGTTAATCTGTCAGAAAAATTGTCATTTCTATTTAATGATCTATATAAATCTTTATTTCTGGTGTAATTAATAAGATTATTATAAATATTAATGTAATTTTTACTCATGAGAAACATATTATATCTATTTATCTTATCATTAATAGTAACTAATTGCTCTTTCGAAAAAGTTGTAAGACACCATGGTGTATCTTTTCTTGAAAAAAAACAAAAAAATCTAATCATAAATAAGACAAATAAAAACGAAATTATTGAAATACTAGGAAAACCTTCTACACAAAGTAAATTTAATAATGATGTGTGGATATATATTGAGAGGAAACAAACTCAATCTCAATTTAAAAATTTGGGTAAAATGAAAATTTATAAAAATGACGTATTAATTCTTGAAATTGATAATTATGGATTGCTAAAGAAAAAAGATTTTTACAACGTAAATGATATGAAAAAAATAGATATTGTAAAAAAAACTACGGAGGGAAATATAACAAAAAACTCTTTCATTTATGACTTTATGTCTAGCTTAAGACAAAAAATTAACGACCCTCTCGGCGTAAGAGCTAAGAAAAGAGAAGAAATTAACCAGCGATAACTGCTAATAAAAGTAAAGCAACAATATTTGTTATCTTAATCATAGGATTTACAGCTGGTCCTGCGGTATCTTTATAAGGGTCTCCTACTGTATCTCCAGTTACTGCAGCTTTGTGTGCCTCAGATCCTTTTCCGCCATGGTTACCATCCTCGATATATTTTTTTGCATTATCCCAAGCTCCACCTCCTGCTGTCATCGAAACGGCAACAAATAAACCAGTGATTATTACACCTAACAGCATTGCACCAACTGAAGCCAGAGCAGCCACTTGACCCCCGATCGCGAATATTATGAAGTATAAAACTATTGGTGAAAGCACAGGAAGCAAAGATGGAATTATCATCTCTTTAATTGCAGCCACCGTTAGTAAATCAACTAATTTAGCATAGTCAGGTTTTTGTTTTCTTTTCATAATCCCAGGATATTTTTTAAATTGTCTTCTAACTTCAATAACAACAGCTCCACCTGCTCTACCAACAGCTTGCATACCCATAGAGCCAAACAGGTATGGAAGCATTCCTCCTATTAATAAACCGACGACTACATATGGATTAGATAGATCAAATGTTACTACAATACCTTCTAAATTTGATCCGATCTCTTTAGAAAAATGTTTAATATCTTCTGTATAAGCTGCAAAAAGAACCAAAGCGCCTAACCCAGCTGAACCTATGGCATAACCTTTTGTTACCGCTTTAGTAGTATTTCCAACGGCATCCAATGCATCTGTTGTTTTCCTAACATTGTTTGGTAACTTAGACATTTCTGCGATACCACCTGCGTTATCAGTAACAGGTCCATAAGCATCTAAAGCCACAACCATACCAGCTAAAGCTAACATTGTTGTTACTGCTATAGCTATCCCATATAGACCAGCGATATGATTTGTAAGTAAAATACCTGCAACTATTATTAGTGCTGGGATAGCGGTCGCCTCCAATGAAATAGCCAAACCTTGAATTACATTAGTGCCATGTCCTGTTGTTGACGAATTTGCAACACTTCTTACCGGCCTGTAATTTGTTCCTGTATAATATTCAGTTACCCAGATTAATAACCCAGTAATAATTAATCCAATCACTCCACAATAATATAAACTTATACCAGTAAAAGATTTATTATTTAAATCGTAGGAATTTTCTAAACCCAAAACAAAGTCAGTAACTGGATATAAAATTATTAAAGAGGTTAGAGCAGAAACAACAAACCCCTTGTATAAAGCTCCCATAACATTTTTACTTTTTCCAAGTTTTACAAAAAAAGTACCAATTATTGATGTTATTATACATGCTCCACCTATTGTTAAAGGATAAATCATCATAGATAAATCACCAGGAAAAAATATTGATGATAAAACCATTGTGGCAACTATTGTTACAGCATAGGTTTCAAATAAATCAGCTGCCATTCCTGCACAATCACCAACATTATCACCAACATTGTCGGCTATCACAGCAGGATTCCTTGGATCATCTTCTGGTATTCCAGCCTCTACTTTACCAACTAGATCAGCACCTACATCTGCACCTTTTGTAAAAATTCCTCCACCTAATCTTGCAAAAATAGATATTAACGAAGCACCAAAACCAAGTGCAACAAGAGCATTAACAATTTCTCTCTCTTCAACATTAAACTTTAATAATAAATAGTAATAAACAGCAATTGATAATAAGGCTAAACCGGCAACAAGCATACCTGTTACCGCACCAGATTTAAAAGCTACAGATAAACCGTTAGCTAGTCCATTTCTTGATGCTTCTGCTGTTCTAACATTTGCTTGAACAGAAACTAACATTCCAACGTATCCGGCTATTCCAGATAATGTTGCACCGATTAGATAACCTAATCCAACAAGTATACTAAAAGCAAAACTTACAATAACTAATACTACGACACCAACAATTGAAATTGTCTTATACTGTCTTGCAAGATAAGCTTTTGCACCGATCTGAATAGCAGATGCAATATCTTGCATTTTCGAATTTCCTGCACTAGAGTTTAAAATATTTTTTCCTGTTAGATATCCATAGATGATTGATAATAATCCTGCGCCGATTGTGTATAAAAGAATAGTCTCTATAGTTGAATTCATTTAAATCTAAATTAAGTTTTTAATGTTAATTATAAAAGGCGCACAATACAAAAAAAGATATAAAAGGCAATAAATAACTTCTAAAATTTATGTAAATAGCCTTTATTTTTTATCGTAGTTTTATTCCCTTTTTCATCAATAATTTGTGATTTTTGATTACTTGAGCAGATTTTTCCAATTTTTGAAATTTTTACACCTAAGGATTTAAACGTCCTTTTAATGATTCTAGCTTTATTTTTTGATGCAGTAAATAATATTTGATAATCATCACCTCTTGATATGAAGTCAGCTTTTTTCAGTTTTTTTAATAAGATCATTTTTTTTAGTTTTTTTGATATTGGAACATCAGACAAGTATATTTTGTAAGAAAGTTTCTGTTTATTAATTAATTTATCTAAATCAGCAAAAAGACCATCGGAAATATCTATAGATGTATTAGCAAAATTGAGTAATTTTTTTGCCAAATTTATATGCAATTCTGGAAGATAATATTTCATAATAAAATATTTACTCAAATGTTTGTTTAATGAAATATCTTTTTTTAAAATCTTTAAACCTGCATAACTATCTCCCAAATTACCTGATACATAAATATCATCGTTTAATTTTGCATTGTTTCTAAATATAATATTATTTGAAAAACCAACAGAAATAATTGTAAAACTTAATTTATTAGAAAAAACTGTATCACCACCAGACAAATAAATAGAAAACTTTTTTTGTTCCTGTTTAAGTGAAAGGGAAATCTTTTTTAAATTCAATTTGGTAAATGTCTTTTTATTTCCTGAGCCTGAAATAAAATAATATTTTGGCTTAACACCTTTACAAATTAAATCAGAAATTGATGATCTGAGAATCTTTTTAATAACTAAATTAGGCCTCTTGAAATCAAAAAAATGAGATTTATTAATATAAGTATCAACAGAAACAACTAATTTTTTTGACCTATCAAAAAAAACGTCATCATTTAAATTTAATGAATTTTTATTATTAAAAGATAATTTGGACAAATATTTTTTAATTAGATCAAATTCAAGCATTTGAATATCTTAATCTCTTAGCCACATTATCTAATAATGCATTAAGGTATTTAATTTGAGAATTATCTAAAAAAAAATTAGATGCATTAAGATACTCTTTAATTATTATCTTTATTGATACATTAGGTTTGTACAAAATTTCATATGTTGCTGATTTTAAAATAATTTGAAATGTTTTGTCTAGTTTAAATAGATTAAAATCTACACCAAGATTCTTGTCTAACTCTTCTATAATGATCTCATTACGTTCTATTGTACCAAGAACAATGTCTTTAATAAATTTTTTAAACCTATGTTTTGGAAATTCAATTTTATTATCATTATTATACAAAACGCTATATAATTTTTGAATAATAATTACTCTTGGATTATTTTTTGCACTGTATTTTAGTCTCATTTTTGAGATAGAACTGAAACAATAGCTTTTGCTGCCTCAGCACCTTTTTTTTTTCTGACTTTTGCTTGATTAATATTTAAACAAGTAAGTATTCCATTACCTATAGGTTTTTTTGAGTTTATCGCTAGATCCATAATAGCATTAGTTGAAGATTGAGATATGAAATCAAAATGTGGGGTTTTTCCTTTAATGACACATCCAAGTGCAATGAAAGCGTCAAATTTTTTTAGATATTTCGATATAGTAATTGGTATTTCAAAAACGCCAGGAACTTTTATTGTCTCTATTTCAAAAGATCTCGGAAGATTTTTTTTTGCACTGTTCAATAAGCCTAAAGAAATTTCTTTATAATAATCAGCTACAATAATTAAAATTTTTTTTTTCATTAAATCAATTCTTGTTTAGTAATTTTGATATTAAATCCCTCAAGTCCAATAACTTTTTTTGGTGTTTTGGTTATTAATATCATTTTATTAATTCTTAAGTCTTTAATGATTTGGGCACCTATACCATAGTTTCTTATAAGATTATCTTTTCCTTTATCTCTTTTTAAATCTTTATTTTTAAAACTTTTTAATGTTTGTGTAACAGATTTTAAGTTAGTATCTTTAATAAAAATTAATACACAATTAGTATATTTTTTAAAATAATCTATAGTTTTATCAAATGAATTGGGTAATTTTTGACTTATTAAATAATTATAAACAACATTTGATGAAATAACTCTAACTCGTGGAATAATAGATTTTTTTAGAGTACCTTTGATAAGTGCAAAATGTTCAGATCCATCTAGTAAATTTTCATATATTTTAATCTTATATTTTTGTTTTTTAATCTGAATTTCGGATGTTTTTTTTAGTTTCACTAATTTTTCTTTTTTTAAACGATAAGAAATAAGATCCTCAATTTTTCCTATCTTAAGTTTATGTTTTTGTGCAAAATTTATAAGTTTTTTACCCTTAGCCATAGTTCCGTCCTCATTCATTATTTCACAAATAACTGCTGAGTTATTTTTTCTAGCTAGTTTTGAGATATCAACTGAAGCCTCAGTGTGGCCAGCCCTAACAAGAACACCACCATCTTGAGCAATAATTGGAAATACATGGCCTGGTGATACAATGTCTTTTTTACTTACATTTTTTTTTGATGCAATCTTAATAGTTCTAGCCCTATCCTTTGCAGAAATACCAGTGGTAATTCCTTTTTTAGCTTCAATTGAAACTGTAAATGCTGTTTGATTTCTAGATTGATTTACAGGTGACATTAAAGATAAATTTAGTCTTTTAGCTTGAAGACTGTCTAATGCTAAACAGATTAAGCCTCTTCCATATTTAGCCATAAAATTAATGTTCCTAGCATTAGTATCAGAAGTTGACATAACCAAATCACCTTCATTTTCTCTTTTTTCATCATCGACTAGGATGTACATACCTCCTCTTTTTGCAACGTTTATTATGGTTTCTATTGATGAATAATTATTTTTTTTCATAAAAATAATTCCTAACGTATTTTGAGAGAATATCTATCTCAACATTAACTAAACTTCCTTTTTTAAGAGATGATAAATTTGTTAATTTATATGTATGAGGAATAATCCATATTTGAAAACCTTTACTTGTTACCTTTGAAATTGTTAGAGAAATACCATTTATACTAATCGAGCCTTTTTCAATAATATTTTTTCTCTCTTTTTTAATAATTTGAAAATCAAATAAGTAAGATTTATCAATTTTTTTTATACTCAATATTTTTCCAATAGTATCAACGTGTCCCTGACAAATATGGCCCGAAATTTTCTGACCATATTTAAGAGGAAGTTCTAGATTAATACTATCGTTTAGTTTAATATTATTAAATTTAGAACGATTAATTGTTTCATTTGAAAGATAGAACTCCATAATCTTATTTTTAATTGATATAAGAGTAAGGCAAACCCCATCACAGGCTACAGAAACACCTATATCCTTCATACTCAATTTTAGATCTGATTTTATAAATATATTAATACCTTTGGGTCTTTTAAAAATCTTAGAAATTGAACCTTTGTTGAATATAATTCCGTTAAACATGTTATCTTTTATAAATCGTTATCTTATCAGTACCTAATTTAAAATTTGTTTTATATCTATCATATTTTGTATTTAAGATATAAGAAGATGTAAAGTTTACATATTTATTTTCTTTTAATAAATTTTTTGAACTTTTAAACATATAAAATTCATTAAACATTCTTTTTTGAAGAAAACTTTTTGTTAATTTATCACCACCCTCTACTAGAAGATTTTTAATTCCCACCAGATATAATTTTTTAAGAATTTTTTTTAAATCAAAATTTCTATGTTTTTGAATAGGTTGATTTATTAAAAAAGCTCCTTTTTTTGTTAGAAAATTTTTTTTTATTTTATTATTTGAGTTATAGAAGATAATAGTGTTTCCATTTTTTATAGACTTTACGACATAACTTTTTAAATCAATTTTCAAATTTTTATCTAAAATAATTCTTTTTGGAGAGTGCTGTGCATATCCTTCTAACCTACAACTAAGTTTTGGATTATCGATATTTAGTGTTTCGCTGGTAACCATTATACCATCACATTTTAGTCTTAAATAATGAGTTAATTTATCTGATATTTCGTTAGTAATTTTTTTCGATACATCACTATAAATAATCTTATTTTTT
Organism: uncultured Pelagibacteraceae bacterium; assembly: GCA_902541315.1. Taxonomy (GTDB): domain Bacteria; phylum Pseudomonadota; class Alphaproteobacteria; order Pelagibacterales; family Pelagibacteraceae; genus Pelagibacter. The sequence goes on along the minus strand of CACBQF010000007.1, from coordinate 28,037 downwards.
GATAATGCAATTTTTCCAATTACATAAGGCAATTTCTTTTTTCTATTTAAGTAATATGATTCATATAAATTTAGTGACTCTTTTTTTAAAAGGCCTTTTTTAACATTAATGTTATTCTTTTTTAAAATTGAATAACTTTTACCTTTCATCTTAACGTCAATGTCATCAATTGAATAATAAACTTCACTAATTTTATTTTTAATTATATTCTTGGTACAAGGAGGGGTTTTTCCATAATGATTACATGGTTCTAGCGTAATATACATTTTAGAGCCTTTTGGATCTTCAAAACAATTTAAAATTGCATTATGTTCAGCATGAGGTCTACCCCCATACCCAGTTTGACCAATAGAAATAATCTTATCTTTTTTTACAATTACACAACCAACAGATGGATTGTCACCAGTAAGACCTCTTCTAGCCCTTGCTAAATCTAGAGCAAGTTTCATATATTTCTTATCTTTTGACGAAAAATTATCTCTTTTTGTAGACATCTATCTTGTCCACAAATTGTATAAAATCTTTTTCTTCTCTAAAATTTCTGTAAACAGATGCAAATCTAACATATGCAACAGGGTCAAGATCTTTCAAACCTTCCATAACCATAGTTCCAATTGTGTTACTAGAAATTTCATTTTGGCCTAACTCCTCCAAAGATCTTGAAATTTTACTAATAAACTTCTCAATAGTTTCAGTGTCTAAAGGTCTTTTCTTAAGGGCTATGTAAATTGATTTTGATAATTTATCCCTATCGAATGAAGATTTTCGTCCGTTTTTTTTTACCACCATTATTTCACGATGTTGAATTCTCTCAAATGTTGTAAATCTAGTACCACACTCACATAATCTTCTTCTCCGAATTGCTGTTCCATCTTCAGTTGGGCGAGAATCTACTACAGAAGTCTCACCTTTCTTTTCACAAGGACAGATCATCTATTGAGATTTTTGTAAATTGGGAAATGAGAACATAAGTCTATAACTTCGTTTCTAACTTCTTCCTCAATTTTACTATTATCCTCAGGGTTTTTTGATAAACCTTCTATTACTTTAGTTATTAAATTACCAACTTTTTCAAATTCTTTTAAACCAAATCCTCTTGTTGTTGCCGCTTGAGAACCAAGCCTAATGCCAGATGTGATCATTGGTTTTTCAGTATCAAATGGAATTCCATTTTTATTACAAGTTATGTTTGCTCTACAGAGACTTTCAGAGGCAACGTTTCCCTTCACATTGAATGGTCTAAGATCAACTAACATCAAATGGGTATCTGTGCCACCAGAGTAAATTTTAAATCCATTATTTTTCAAAGTTTCGGCTAACATTTTAGCATTAGCTAAAACATTTTTTATATAAACTTGAAATTCTGGTTTTAGTGCTTCGAAAAAGCCTGCAGCCTTTGCTGCAATTATGTGCATTAATGGTCCACCTTGGTATCCCGGAAAAACTGCCGTATCAAACTTTTTTCCTAAATCAAGATCATTTGATAAAATTATACCACCTCTTGCACTTCTAAAAACTTTGTGTGTAGTTGAAGTAACAACATGTGCATAATCACATGGGTTTGGATAACCCTTACCTGCAACAAGACCAGAAAAATGAGCCATGTCAACCATCAAATATGCTCCGACCTTATCTGCTATTTCACGAAATCTTTTAAAATCAATTACTCGAGAGTATGCGCTTCCTCCAGCAATAATTAATTTAGGTTTATGTTCTAAGGCTAATCTCTCTACATTCTCATAATCTATTAGCTCTGTTTTTTTATCTACATCATAACTAATAGCATTAAACCACTTTCCAGACATTGAAATTTTTAATCCATGAGTAATATGACCTCCAGAATTTAAGCTCATACCCATAAATGTATCGTTAGGTTTAAGAAGAGCTAAAAATACCGCTCCATTTGCTTGGGCGCCAGAATGTGGTTGTACATTTGCATACTTGCAATTAAAAAGTTTTTTAATTCTTTCTAAAGCTAATTTCTCAGCTACGTCTACATGTTCACATCCGTTGTAATATCTTTTACCTGGGTACCCTTCAGCATATTTGTTTGTTAGCACTGAACCTTGTGCATCAAGCACTGCTTGAGAAACGATATTCTCAGAAGCAATAAGTTCTATATGATTTTGTTGTCTAACTAATTCATCATTAATGGCTTTGAACAAATCTGGGTCAGATTGAGATAAACTTTTTTCAAAAAAATCTTTATAATCTGAGTTTATATATTTAGTTTCACTTGACATAATAATCTATATTTTTTTAACTCTTTTTTTGTGTCTTCCACCTTCAAAATTTGTATTAAAGAACACAGATATACATTTAAATGCTGTATCTTTTTTTGTCAATCTAGAACCTAATGTAATAATATTCGCATTATTGTGTAATCTGGATAATCTAGTGTTTCTTATTGAATAACCTAAAGCTGCTCTTATTTTCTTGTGTTTATTAGCCGCCATTGACATTCCCATACCCGATCCACAGACTAATATACCCATATTTTCATCATTTTTACTAACTTTCTTACAAAGATTGTGTGCATAATCTGGATAATTTACTGAGTTCTTTGAATTGTGAGTTCCTAAATCGTCAAATATAAATTTTCTAGAAAATTTTTTTTTAATCTGCTCCTTTAGTTGATATCCAGCATGATCTGATGAAATAAATACTTTTTTCAATTTAATTAAATTTGTAATCTAATACGCAAGCAACTAAATGGACCCTGTCTTCTTCTCCACCGTTAAAGGCGTTATGATACTTCGTGTTATTAGTTATCCAAACAGAGCCATCGGCTGGCATATGTTTTGCAACATTATCTATAACCATTATCGATCCTGGATTTGTTATAATTGGAATATGCAGTCTTGGTTCTGGATCTCTATGCCAACTTAATGTTGATCTTGGTTCTTTTAATAAAACTCTTACTCTTCCTAACTTATATTTAGATGAAAGAACATCAAAGACTTCTTTAAAATAAGTATTTTTATAATCATTTATAAATTCTGAATAAGCATCTTCATTTATCATTTCATCTCTTCTGACTTCCTTTCCACTAGAGTCTGGTTTTGTCCAAAACACACCTCTAGCCTTGTTACCCTTTATAGAGTCTGGATCTCCTGGAATTTGAGTTAATGAAATCGCTCCAAAATTTGATACTCCAGTAACACCTGTAAAACCTTTTATTGATAATACTTGTTTGTAGGCCTCTTTGAGTTTTTTAATGTCAAACTTCAAATCTTGCTTTTGAAAGTCATTAAAATTTAAATTCATTGTAGCTAATTGTCTCCTGATATTGTTTATTATCTCTTTTAAGATATATTTGTATATAACATTTGTCGCACAATATATATATAATTTAAAGTATGATTACTGGTAATTTTCCTAATTTGAGACTTAGAAGAAGTCGTAAAAATGATTGGTCTAGAAGACTAATAGCTGAAAATAACTTAACGCCTAATGATTTTATACTGCCAGTGTTTCTTATAGATGGAAAAAATAAAAAGCAAAGTATTAATTCTATGCCAGGAGTATATCGTTATTCATTAGATAAATTAAGCTCAGTGGTTGATAAAGCACTTAAATTAAAACTGCCAATGATTGCTCTATTTCCTTATACTAACAAAAAACATAAAGATAGATTTGGAACTGAAGCTTTAAATGAAGAAAATTTAGTTTGTAAAGCCTTACAATTAATCAAAAAAAAATATCAAAATGAGATTGGAATTATGTGTGATGTTGCACTGGATCCATATACTTCACATGGACAGGATGGATTAGTGAATAATAAATATGTTTTGAATGATGAAACAGTAGAAATTTTAATAAAACAATCATTGTTACAAGCTGAAATGGGATGTGATGTCATAGCACCATCTGATATGATGGATGGAAGAATAGGTAAAATTAGAAAATCATTAGATAAAAATGGTTATAAAATGACACAAATTTTATCTTATGCAGTTAAATATGCCTCAAGTTTCTATGGTCCTTTTAGAGATGCGGTTGGCTCTAAAAATATTTTAAAAGGGAATAAAAAAAATTATCAGATGGACTTCAGAAATAGCAATGAAGCTTTAAGAGAGGTTGCCTTGGATATTAAAGAAGGTGCTGATATGGTAATGGTTAAACCAGGCATGCCATATTTAGATATTATAAAATCTGTAAAAGAAAAATTTAAAATACCAGTATTTGCATATCAAGTATCAGGTGAGTACACTTTATTATCGAATGCTGTTAATAAAGGTTTTGTAAATAATGATGTAATTCTGGAAAGTCTTATTTCATTTAAACGATCGGGTGCTAACGCAATTGTTAGTTATTATGCAGATAGAATTGATAAAATATTAGATTAATTATTTAAATGTATTTAAAAATCTCAATCTGCTTAATGGATAATTGATATTATTAGGTCTTAATATACTTTTTTCTAAATAATCACCAACTAGTCTTAATCCATCAATCAAAATTTCCTCATTTAAAAAATCTTGATTATTATCTATCAAGAAATTTGGAACAATTTTTTTTTCTTTTGTAGATTTTACTAAATACTTAACTTCATTATTAATAAGTTCTTTTTTTACCAAATTTTTTAACTCAAGGTCATAGCCAATGATTTTAAATAATTCTAACTCCCAAAAAATATAATTTTTTATCCAATTTTCTTTTTTTAACAAAATATAAAAATTTTCAATTAGACCATAAATCTTAATATTTTTTTGAGACTCGGCAGTTAAAATTTTGATTAATTGAAAAGCAGAAAAAATACATAATAATTTCCTATAATTATTAAAAAAAATAGGAGCATAGGCCTTAAGTAGCTCAATTTTAAAATTACCAATCTTATTTTCTGTTTTAGTAGAATAATTTACATGTAATTGGTTTCCCAACTGAAGATAATTCTTAATTTTTCTTGAAGTTCCTCCAAAAATAATACCAGAAGTTTTACCGTGATTTTTTGTAAAAATTTCAACAATTAATGAATTTTCACTATATTTATTTTTTGAAATTAAAAAACCTTCATCATCCCAAGTCATAATTAAATAATATTCTTTAAACAAAGTATTGCTGCATTTTGTTCAGCGTCTTTTTTTGATCTACCTTCAGATATAAATAGTTTTGTATTAAATAATTTTACTCCAACTTTAAATAAAGGTTTGTGTCTAGGACCTGTATTAGATATTAACCTATAAATTGGCAATTTTTTAAATTTTTTCAAAGACAATTCTTGTAATTTAGTTTTTGCGTCGATTTCTGTTATCACACTTCTTTCTAAATGTTTTTTCCATAAATTAAGAATAGTTTTCTCTACGGCTGTAAAACCTCTATCTAAATAAATTGCACCTATCAAAGCTTCACAACTATCAGCGACAACTTTATCTTCAATAATTGTTTTTTTATTTCTGGGTCTAAAAATTAATATATATTTTTCTAATTCAATTTCATTCGCAATTTGTAAACAAGTTCTTCTGTTAACAAGTGATGCAAATTTTTTATCTAACACACCCTCTTTCTCATTTGGATAAATTTCTAAAAGTTTTTTAGCAATCACCAAACCCAAAACTCTGTCTCCTAAAAATTCAATTTTTTCATTGTTATGCTGATTATCAAAACTTTTATGTGTCAGTGATTTTACTAAAAGATTCTTATCTTTAAAATCTATACCTAATTTTTTTTCAAGGCTGTTATAAAGTATTTTCATTATCTAATCTTTTTAAAAAATCTATCAAATCTAATAGACTGATTCCATTTCCAAAAATAAAAAATACTTCCAAAAGATCTGTCTGATGAAAAGAAAATAAACTGTGCCTTACCTACTAGATTATCTTTATGAACATAACCTACGCTTGATAAATATCTGCTATCTTTGGAACAGTCTCTATTGTCTCCTAAAAAAAAGTAATTATCTTTGGGTACAACAAAAATATCTGAATTTTGAAACGATCCGTTTTTGAAATAAACTGTTTTATAACTTAAACTGTTAGGCAAATTCTCTTTGAAAGAAAAAACATCTACTCTTTTATTTCCACAAAAAATTTTATCATTAATTGATATTTTATCTTTAAAAATTACATTATTATTTATGTATAATTCAGAATTTATAAATTGGATTTTATCTCCTGGAAGACCAATTAATCTTTTTATATAATCAGTTCTGTTATCTGCTGGAGTTTTAAAAACAACTACATCACCTCTTTTGGGCTCATTAAAAAAAATTCTACCTTTAAAGATAGATGGGCTGAATGGAAATGAATGCTTACTATAACCATAAGAGTATTTACTAACAAATAATCTATCTCCAACTAAGAGATTGGGTTCCATGGATGAAGATGGAATATAAAATGGTTGGATTAATATGGACCTTATAAAAACAGCTATTATAAGAGCGTAGACCAATGTTTTAGCGTTTTCAATCAAAAAATTTTTATTAAACATTATTGTTTTTGAATAATTGTAAATGCTATTGAATAATCTTTTTCATCGGAAATTGAAAGATACAAATTGTACTTTTTAACTTTAAATTTTTTATAAATAAGATTGTTAATTTTTTTTGTTTTTCGAAAATAAGGTTTACCTAATTTATCATTTAGTATCTCAATGTCTTTAAAATTAAGATTATCTCGAATACCGGTTCCTAAGGATTTAGAAAAAGACTCTTTTGCTGCAAATCTTTTTGCAAAAAAAGATATTTTTGTATTTTTTTTTTTAGAAAAGTTTATTTCATTTTTGGTAAAAGTTCTAAAGATAAAATTTTTTTTACCTGTTAAAATTTTAAGTCTATCGTTTTTAACTATATCTACGCCTACACCTAAAATTTTCATCTTACTTAATTATAGTCTTAAATTTTTTAACTACATCGTTTAAACCCAAAAAAACTGACTCTCCTATTATGAAATGTCCAATATTAAACTCTTTAATCGTTTTTATTCTAGTTAGGATTTTTGTGGTTTTATAGTCAAGACCATGTCCTGCATGGACTTCTATTCCCAAATCATTTGCAAGATAAGAACATTCTTTGATTCTCTTTAATTCTTTTTGAAAATTTTTTCCTGTTTTAACTAAATTGGATAATTTACCTGTATGAATTTCTATACAATCAACGTTAATTGCTTTTGATATTCTAATATCTTTCAGAGAAGGATTAACAAAAAGACTTGTTCTTATATTTAATCTTTTAAATTTTTTTATTATATCTTGTATTTTGGTCCTGTTTTTTATTAAATTTAAACCACCTTCAGTAGTTATTTCTTTTCTTTTTTCGGGCACAATACAAACAAAACTAGGTTTTATTTTAATTGCGTTTTTGACAATATTTGAATTTGTTGAAATTTCTAAATTTACTAGTAACCCTTTTATAGAACATATTCTTTTAGCATCAGCATCATTAATATGTCTTCTATCTTCTCTTAAGTGAATTGTAATTGAATCTGCTCCAACTTTTTTAACAAATTTAGCAGCGTAAACTGGATCTGGATGATTTTCACCTCTAGCATTTCTTAAAGTTGCTACATGATCAATATTTACCCCTAAACGTTTCATTTTGTAAATCTACTCCCTGGAGTAGTTATAGGAATAAGTTTTAAACTATTTGGTATTTGTTTTTTATTAAAAACTGGCACATCTATTTTTAGCTGAGAAATAATTTTACTTTTTATTTTGAGATTTTTTTTATTTGACCTGTCAATTATAGAAGCAAATCCTATAAATTTTGCTTTAGCTTTTTTTATTAATTTGACACATTCGATACTAGACTTTCCTGTAGTAATAACATCTTCAATTATTAAAACCTTTGATCCTTTTCTTATCTTAAATCCTCTTCTAAGTGTGAATTTACCCTTTACTCTTTCACAAAAAATAGTTTCTTTTTTTAAAATTCTACCTATTTCATAGCCAATTACTATACCTCCTATTGCTGGAGATAAAATAAGATCAAATTTACTGAAATTTTTTTTTATCTTATTGGCAAGAGATTTGCATATTTTTTCAGCTAAATAAGGATAACTTAGAAGTTTTGCACATTGAATGTATTTTGAAGAGTGGAGACCAGATGATAATACAAAATGTCCATCTAAAAGCGCATCAGTTTTTCTTAAAATATTTAAGGATTTTTTGTGTGAAAGCATTTCTTTTATCTTCGTGTCTGATTATCTTAAATTTTATACCCTTTTGTTTAAGCTCTGCAATAAAATTAGTAAAGTTTTTAAGATCTCTTATTATAAGTTGAAACTTAAAATTAATATAATTAGGGTTTTTTCCAACCATCTCGAGATTTGATATATTTAATTTATGTTGTCCTATAAGTGAACTTACATTACCTAATTGACCTGGTTTATCAGGTAAAGAAATCCATAGAGTTGTATTATATTTTTTTACTCTTTCCTGTTTTTTTTCTCCTTTATCATGCCAATACTTTCTAATAGCAGATCTAGCCTTACCTGTTTTAGTAATTGGTATCCAATGTAATGATGGAGAATTATTTTTTGATGTTATGATTCTTATCGTATCTCCGTTTCTTAAAATACTTTGTAATTCTCCTTTGTTGCCATTAATCTCACAACCAACGGCCGTATCACCTATTTTTGTGTGTACTGCATATGCAAAATCAATTGGAGTTGCGTTTTTTGGCAACTTAATTACAGATCCTTTGGGCGTAAAACAAAATACATTTTCTTGGAACATTTGCATTTTAGTATATTCGTAGGAATGTTCTGGATTTTCATTTTTTTCAATAATTTCGACTAAATCTTTTAACCAATCATACTCTTTCCAAGTTAAAGAATTAAATTTTTCAGAAGATTTATATTGCCAGTGTGATGCTATTCCTCTCTCAGCAAAATCATGCATCTTTTTAGTTCTTATTTGTATTTCTATTGGTTTTTTATAGGAGCCAATTACTGCAGTGTGTATTGACTTATATCCATTAATTTTCGGTGATGATATATAATCTTTGAATTTTCCTGGAATACAATTCCATTCTTTATGAATTATCCCTAAAGTTTTATAGCAATCATCTATATTATCTAAAATAATTCTAAATCCAATTATATCTGTAATTTGCTCTAATGAGACTCTTTTCTTTTGAACTTTTCTCCAAATTGAAAAAGGAGTTTTTTCTCTACCAAAAATTTTTAACTGAATATTGTTCTGAGATAATAATGTATTTATTTCATTTGATAACGTTTCAAAAATATCTTTTTTATCTAATTTTATTTCGTCTAATCGTTTTTGAATTAATGACCTTGCATCATTATTTAAAATTTCAAAAGATAAATCTTCTAATTCATCTCTAATTCTATGCATACCCATTCTATCAGCCAGAGGTGCATATATCTCCATTGTTTCCTGAGCTATTCTTTGTCTTTTATCTTTTTTTTTAATTGCTTTGATGGTCCTCATATTATGTAGCCGATCTGCAATTTTAACTAATAAAACTCTTATATCTTTTGACGTAGCTAAAATTAACTTTCTAAAGTTTTCCGCTTTTGAGTTCGGTGATGCGGTATTTTCAAATACAGAAATTTTTGTTACTCCATCAACTAAATCAGCCACTTCAATTCCAAATTCTCCTTTGATCGTCTCATAGGTTGCATATGTATCCTCGATAGTATCATGTAATAAACCAGTTGTTATTGTTGCACTGTCTAACTTTAAATCTGTTAAAATATTTGCTACTTCAATTGGATGAACCGAATATGGATCTCCTGATGCTCTTTTTTGGTTCTCGTGCGCCTTAACTGCAAAATCGTAAGCTTTATTTAGTTTCTCAGGATTCAAAAATTTATTATAATTTTTGACTTTATTTATAAGTTCTTGAGAATTTAACATACTTAGTTATATCATTAATTTAGACAAGTTTAATAGATCTAATGTCACTATTGGATAAAGAAAAAATAAGATCTTTTATATATCGTTTAGAATTAGGGTATCTCCAATTTTTTTCTATCTCAAATAATGGTATTAATACAAAGTTTCTAAGGTGCATTCTAGGATGAGGAACATTTATGCCATTTGAAGTAATTTTTTGATTATAGTCAATAATATCAATATCACATATACGTGGTGAGTTTTTAGGTGCCTTTTTTCTTCCTAAAGATGTTTCTATCTGTTTACAAATTTTTAATAGTTCTAATATTTTCAAATTTGATGAAACTTTTAAGATAATATTGTAAAATTTTGGATTTTTTGGATTTGGCCAAGATAAAGTTTCGTAGTAATTTGAGGATCTAATTATATTTATACCTTTGGAGTATAATTCGAATTTAGTTTTTTCGATATTTTTTTTTCTGTTACCAAGACTGGAACCAACGCTCAAATAAATAATTTTAGCTTGTTTTTCTGACATATCTTGCTTTGTCGCGATTCCAATCTCTTCTTTTAATCGCAGCTCTCTTATCGAATTGTTTTTTTCCTTTAGCAATTGCTAACTCAATTTTGGCTTTACCTTTCTTAAAATACATTTTTGTTGGAATTATTGTGAAACCCTCTCTTTGTATCTTGCCTATAAGTTTATTTATTTCTCTTTTATTCAGTAAAAGTTTCCTTTCATCTAGTGGTTTGTGATTTATGTAACTTGCTTGTTTGTAAGAAGCTATATGAGAATTAATTAAAATCATTTCTCCATTTTTTTCAACAGCATAGGAGTCTGCAATACTAACTTTACCTTGCCTTAAAGATTTGATCTCCGAACCTTTTAAAACAATTCCAGCCTCCAAGAGACTTTCAAAAAAAAAATTAAAACTTGCTTTTCTATTTAAACAGATTATTTTTAAACCTTGATTGGTTTTTTTTATCATTAAATCAATTTAGATAACCGAAGTGCTTTTTCTACAATATCTTTTGTTTTTTCTGTAACTTTAACCAGTGGAAGTCTAACATCATCAGTACAAAGATTTAAAAGTTTTGCTGCATATTTAACTGGGCTCGGATTACTCTCAACAAACATTACATTATGCAAAGGCTGCAAAATTTTATCCAATTTTACAGTTTCTTGAATTGATTTATTATCATTCTTTAAAGAACTTTCTTGAAATTGAGAACATAATTTAGGTGCTATATTAGCTGTAACGCTTATAGCCCCAACACCTCCCCTTTTATTAAATTCCATCGCATTATCATCATTCCCAGTTAGTTGAATAAATTCTTTTCCCATTTTCTCTAATGTTTGATTTACTCGATTTAAATCTCCCGTAGCGTCCTTTACACCAACAATATTTTTTAATTCAAATAATCTTGCCATCGTGTCTACAGACATATCAATTACAGATCTTCCTGGAATATTATAAATCAGGATTGGTATCCCACATTTATCATTTATAGCCTTGTAGTGTTGATACAAACCTTCTTGTGTTGGTTTGTTATAATATGGAGTAACAATAAGAGCTCCGTTTGCCCCTATTTTTTCAGCATGTTTTGTAAGAGAAATTGCTTCTTCTGTGGAATTTGATCCAGTTCCTGCAATAACTGGTATTTTACCGCTACTTTCTTTTACGCATAGTTCAATTACTTTTTGATGCTCGTCGTGACTTAAAGTTGGAGACTCTCCTGTTGTGCCAGCAGGTACTAGACCATTTGTACCATTTTTGATGTGAAAATGTATTAACTTGATGTAATTTTCTTCATCAAGTTGATTATTTTTAAATGGGGTGACTAAAGCAACATTTGAACCTTTAAACATAAGTACTTATAACATAGTTTAAAGATTCATATAGTAAAAGAATATGTTTAAAAAATTCTTGTTAATTATTAGTTTGTTTACAATTTTTAATCAATCTGTTCAAACATTTGCAGAAATAATACCATTAAAAAAGCCTTTACAAACTTTAGAGGAAAAAGAAAAGAAACTGCTTATAGATGTCTTAAAACCTTTGCAAAAACCATCAACTAAAAAGGTCATAAAAAACCAACAAAAACAACCTGATTACAAAAAAGTTACAAAAAAAAAGTCGAATATAGGTATAATTTTACCAAAAAAAAAACCTTTGATAGCAGGAGTTAAAAAAGACGATCCTGTTAAAAAATCAAAATATTACAGTAAAAAAGATTTTGCATTAGCAAAAAAAGCTTTGAGTGAAATGAAACAAGCAAAGTGGACCTCTGCTTTAAAGATTTCAAAAAGAGCTAAGGATAAATCAATTTATAACTTCATACAATGGAGACACCTTTTAACAAAAGGAAATAAAGCCTCATATTATGAATATAAAGCATTTATTGATGCAAATGAGAATTACCCAAGAATAGGACGAATTAAATATTTAGCAGAGCACAAACTTTCAACAGATACTGTGTCACCAAAAAAGATTATTAGTTGGTTTGAAGCTAGTGAACCGTTAAGTGGTTTTGGAAAAATGATATTAGGTGAAAGCTATATTTTGCTAGGCAGTAAGCAAAAAGGAATTTCATTAGTTAAAGAAGGATGGATAACAGCTGAACTTAACAGATCTGAACTTAAATTTTATAGGAAAAAATTTAAAAAATATCTAAATTCTGATGATTATATTAAAAGAGCAGATTATCTTGCCTGGAATGATAAATATTGGGATTTAAAAAGGCTTTTAAGATATTTACCAAAAGACTATCAGCTTTTATACACAGCAAGACAACTTTTAATGAGTAAGTCATATGGTGTAGATAATGCTATTGCAAAAGTGCCTACTAAATTTAAAAATGATGCAGGATTAAATTACGACAGATTAAAATGGAGACGAAAAAGAGGAAGAGTTGACAGTTCTCTAGATATTTTATTAAAGATTAATAATACTAAAGATTATCTTGTTCGACCTGATAAATGGTGGATTGAAAGAGAAATAATTTCAAGATCTCTTATCTACAAAAAAAAATTTGAAGTAGCGTATAAAATATCAAGTAATCATGCATTGACCGAAGGTCCTGAATATGCAGCAGCGGAATGGATGAGCGGATGGATAGCACTAAGTTTTTTAAATGATCCTTTATTGGCAAAAGATCATTTTGAAAATTTTTATAATAATGTGGGCTATCCGATAAGTGTTTCCCGTGGTGCATATTGGTTAGGAAAAACTTACCAAAAACTTGGAGAAAAAAACCTAGCTATTGAATGGCTTGAAAAAGCGGCAGGATTTTTGACTACTTACTATGGTCAATTAGCTTTTATGGAACTAAATCCTGATAAAACGTTTGAACTTCCGAAAGATTTAGAGGTATCAAAAGATTATAAGGATTATTTTTTTAAAAAGGAATTAGTAAAAATAATCTATCTTCTTGATGAACTCGACAATGATAAATACTCCAAACATATTCTTCGACATCTAGCCAATGATAATATCATAAATGGAAGTGAAATTTTAGCAGCACAACTAGCAACTAGTATTGATAGATTTGATTTTGCAATTCAAATTGCTAAAATTGCTTCCTATGAAAAAAGATTCCATAATAAATTTAACTATCCAATTATAAGCACACCCAAATATATCAATGGAAGAAAGATACCAGAAACTGCTTTTATTCTATCAATAATAAGACAAGAAAGTGAATTTGATTTAAGTGCTAATAGTCATGCCGGTGCAAAAGGTTTAATGCAACTAATGCCCTACACTGCAAAAGTAGTTGCCAAACAAGCAAAGCTTCCCTATTCAAAATCAAGACTTACAAAGGATGCAGAGTACAATATAAATCTTGGATCACATTATATAGCTGGTTTAATTCTCGATTATGATGGAGCTTATCCTTTTGCTGTTGCAGCTTATAATGCCGGTCCTAAAAGAGTTAAATATTGGAAAAAAATAAATAAAAACCCTCAAAAAAAACAGATTGATTATATAAACTGGATAGAACTAATTAAATTTAAAGAAACAAGAAATTATGTACAAAGAGTTTTGGAAAATTATAATGTCTATCGATATATCTTAGAGCAAAAACCTATAAAAATGAAAAATTTTTTTAAAGATGATCCTCTTTATTAAATATGGAATTTAATCAGTCTTTTTTCCAACAAAAATTAAAATCTGGAATAGAATTTTTCAACAAAAACAAACTAAATGAAGCTATTGAGTGTTTTAAAATTCTGGAAAATGAAAAATCGACACAAATAATAGCTTGTTTATACTTAGGGATAATAGAAATAAAAAAAAATAATAATGAAAATGCAAAAAAATTTTTTTTTAAAATACTCAAAATAAATAAAAATCATGAATTTGCAAATTTAAATTTAGGTCTCGTTTTTTTTCAAGAAAAAGATGTAAATAAAACAATAGATTATCTCAATAAAACACTAAATATAAATCAAGAGAATTCATTAGCTAAATATCATCTTGGATTAATTGAAATGATGAATAAAGAGTATGAAAAAGCCAAAAAAAAATTTGAAGATATCTTATTGAAGGAACCAAAAAATTTAAGTGCTCTTAATAATCTTGGAATCTGTTATTTAAAGGAAATTAATTTTAAAAAAGCGATTAATTTATTTAAACAGTGCCTTAATATAAATGATAAAAATAAACAAGCAATGCTAAATTTAGCTAATTGTTTATTTCAAATAAAAGATTTTGAAAACTCAATCATAAATTATAATAAAGTTTTAGACATAGATAAAGATCATACAATTGCTAAAATAGGATTAAGTAAATGTTATTTTGCTATAAATGATTATGATAAAGCTTTTTATTTTTTTGAGGCAAGAAAAAAAGTACAATTGGACAATTTAAAAATTACGAATAAATTGGTTAAAGATTTCAATTGTAAAGAATGGTTTAAGGAAAAAATAGATAATAAAAAAATTTTGATACTTAGTGAACAAGGTATTGGAGATAATTTACAATTTGCTAGATATATTTTTTGGTTAAAAGAAAAATATAATTGTGAAATATTATTTTATATTAATAAAAAAATTTCACATATTTTTCAAAATTGTCCATGTAAAATTATAAATGATTTAGATCAAATTAATAAAATTGATTTTTATCAATATTTATTAACTCTACCATACATACAATATAAAATCGAAAATAAATTTAAAAGATGTATCTCTTTTATATCAAATGATATTTCTAATAATTTGAAATGGAAAAAAAAACTTGAGAATTTAAAAAGACCAATCATTGCTATTCAATGGAAAGGAAACGAAAAATTTCTTGATGATCAACAAAGATCTATTCCTTTTAAATTTTTTAGTAATTTAATTAAAGATAAAAGTTACTCTTTTTTAAGTTTACAAAAAGACAAATTTTCAAAAGATATTAAATCTAATAACTTGCAAGAATTTATTACAGATTTCTCTGAACAAATTGATTTAGGAAATAAAAGTTTTGTTGATACTATCTCTGTTTTAAAAAATATAGACCTATTGATTTCAGTCGATACCTCAATGACTCATCTTGCATCTACAATGGGTGTTAAAACTTTGCTATTGCTTAATTCTAATCCTGATTGGCGATGGCATATAGAATTAAAGGAAAGATGTTTTTATGATAATTTAGAAATAATTAAAGCTGACAAAATAAATAATTGGGAATCAGTCTCTTTAGAAATTAACAATAAATTGAAAGAATTATTTAAAAGGTAGATTTTTTATTATAAATGGCGGAAAGGGAGGGATTCGAACCCTCGGTACAAGTTTCCTCGCACGGTCATTTAGCAAACGACTGGTTTAAGCCTCTCACCCACCTTTCCATTAATAAGTGTGTAACTTGAAATCATTGAATATTCAATATTAATCAAGTATTTATTGCACAATGAAAAATAAATATTCAATAATATCACTAATTAAAAATTCTTTTTCTTATCACGAAAACTGGCAAAAAGCTTGGGGTGATCCTGATCCAAAAAAAGAATATGACGTTGTAATTGTTGGTGGTGGAGGTCATGGATTAGCTACAGCTTATTATCTTGCAAAAAAACATGATATGAAAAATATAGCTGTAGTGGAAAAAGGTTGGATCGGTGGGGGCAACACTGGAAGAAATACTACTATAATAAGATCAAATTATTTATGGGACGCAAGTGCAGGTTTATATGATCATGCTTTAAAAATTTGGGAAAATCTTTCACAAGAATTAAATTACAATGTGATGTTCAGTCAACGAGGTGTAATGAATCTTGCTCATAATTTGCAGGATGTTAGAGATCTCAAAAGAAGAACTCATGCTAACAGATTGAATGGTGTTGATGCAGTTTATCTTAATACAGAACAAGTAAAAAACTTTTGTCCGATAATAAACATTTCTCCAGATATTAGATATCCTGTTTTAGGAGGAACACTTCAACGTAGGGCTGGTACTGCACGTCACGATGCAGTGGCTTGGGGTTATGCAAGAGGTGCTGATGAAATGGGTGTTGATATAATTCAAAATTGCGAAGTCAAAGGAATTAAAAGAAGTGGTGATGGTATTGAGGGTATTGAAACAACTAAAGGTTATATCAAAACAAAAAAAATTGGTGTTGTTGCTGCTGGTCATTCAAGTGTAATTGCAAATATGGCAGGCTTAAAGTTACCCTTGGAAAGTAAACCTCTTCAAGCATTAGTGTCAGAACCAGTAAAACCTATTATTGATACAGTAGTTATGTCTAATGCTGTACATGCTTATGTTAGTCAGTCTGATAAAGGTGAGCTAGTAATTGGAGCTGGCACAGATGACTACGTTTCTTATTCTCAAAAAGGAAGTCATGAAATTGTAGAGGGAACTTTAAATGCTATTTTAGAATTATACCCAATATTTAGCCGAATGAGAATGTTAAGACAATGGGGTGGTATTGTAGATATATGTCCTGACGCCAGTCCTATTATTAGTAAGACACCAATTAAAGGTTTATACTTTAACTGTGGTTGGGGCACTGGAGGATTTAAAGCAACACCAGGTTCAGGAGATCTATTCGCCCATACAATAGCAAATGATGAACCTCATAAATTAAATGCTGCATTTAATCTTAATAGATTTGTAAGTGGAGATCTTGTTGACGAACATGGTGCAGCTGCTGTAGCACACTGATGTTTTTGATTCATTGTCCTTATTGTGGTGAAAGAGAACAAAGCGAGTTTAAAGCTGGAGGTGAAGCTCATATAGTTAGACCAAAACAGCCAACTGAATTAAGTGATGATCAGTGGGCAGAATATCTTTTCATGAGAAAAAATATCAAAGGTGTCCAGTTCGAAAGATGGGTTCATACCCATGGATGTAGAAAATGGTTTAATATGGTTAGAGATACATCTAATGATGAAATTAAAGCAATTTATAAAATGGGTGAAAAACCTCCAACAAAATATAAATGACAAACAATTTAAGAGTTAAATCAAGTAAGTTTATAGATGAGACATATAAAATTTCATTTAAGTTTAATAATAAAACTTATTATGGTTATAAGGGAGATACATTAGCATCTGCCCTTTTAGCTAATAATATCCATTTAGTCGGAAGAAGTTTTAAATACCATAGACCAAGGGGAATAATGACTGCTGGTTCAGAAGAGCCTAATGCTATTGTTCAACTTCATAAAAATACATCTCGAACCGAACCAAATGTTAGAGCAACAGAAATAGAAATTTATGAGGGACTTGAGGCTTCAAGTCAAAATTGTTGGCCAAGTGTAAACTTTGATATTGGAGGTATAAATAATTTTTTAAGTCCTGTGCTTCCAGCAGGTTTTTATTACAAAACTTTCATGTGGCCAGCAAGTTTTTGGGAAAAATATGAGTATTTTATAAGAAAGTCTGCGGGTTTAGGTAAATCACCTACGGAGCCTGATCCTGATATATATGAGCATAAATATATCCATTGTGATGTGCTAGTTATTGGTGCTGGTATCTCAGGTATAATTGCAGCAAAAACTTCTGCAAAAAATGGTTTTAAAACACTATTGTTAGATGAAAAACCTCATCTTGGTGGTTCTACAATTTATCAAAATTCAGAATACTTCAAGATTAACAATCAAATCTCGAGCTCATGGTTAGAGAAAGAAATAAATGAAATAAAAAAAATTGATAATTTAGAAATAAAGACAAGAACAAGTGTTGCTGCTTTTCATGGCTACAATTTTTTATTGGCACGAGAAAATTTAACGGATCATTTACCTTTGCATCAAAGAGATGGAAAAGTTCGTCATAGACTACTGAAAATTAGAGCAAAAAAGGTTATAAGTGCAACGGGATCTTTAGAAAGACCTTTGGTATTTGACAATAATGACCGACCAGGAATTTTGCTATCATCCGCCATAGAAAAATACTCGAATTTGTTTGGTGTTGCATGTGGTCAAAAAAATATTATTTTTACTAACAATGATAGCGCCTATGAAACAGCAATAAGTTTATTTCAAAAAGGAATTAAAATTGAAGCTATTATCGATAATAGAGAAAATGTTGATTCAAAATTAGTCAAAGAAATAGAAAAAAATAATATCAAAATATATAAAGGTTATACAGTTGTTAATACATTTGGATACAAAAGGATTAATAAAATCTCAATAATGCAACTTTCTAAAGATGGTCAAAAAGTTGTGGGCTCTAAAATTTCTATTGATTGTGACTGCCTTGGCATGTCTGGAGGATGGACACCAGCAGTGCATCTTTTTACGCAATCTGGTGGAAAATTGAAATTCAGAGATGAAGATCAAGTATTTATTCCAGATACATATCCTTCAGATCAAATAAGCATAGGTTCTTGTAATGGAGAATTTACATTAGATGAAATATTATCAAGTATTTCAAAAAAACTTAAAGATTTCTTAAATATCAAGAAAACTGAATATGAAAATCTTGAGATCCAATCTCATTTCAATAAAACTAAAAGAAATATATGGTTACTTCCATCTGATAAGATAATTGGTAAGACAAAACCATTTGTTGATTATCAAAATGATGCTACAGCAAAAGATATTAAATTAGCTTTAAGGGAAGGTTTCCGATCAATTGAGCATGTAAAAAGATATACAACAACAGGTATGGGTACTGATCAAGGTAAACTTGGTAACATGCATGCTTTAGGAATTATCTCTGAAACCGCCGGGTCTAAAATGGGTGAGCTTGGTACAACAACATTTAGACCACCCTATACCCCTCTTACTTTTGGCACAATAGTTGGCAGAAATGTCGGAGAATATTTTGATGTCTTTAGAAAAACTCCGATTCATGATTGGCACGTAGAAAATAAAGCGAAGTTTGAGAATGTAGGACAATGGAAAAGAGCTTGGTTTTATCCAAAAAAAAATGAAAGTATGCATGAAGCTGTGCAAAGAGAGAGTAAAGCTGCAAGAGATAGCGCCGGTATATTAGATGCTTCAACATTAGGTAAGATCGATATTAAAGGCACAGATGCTTCAGAGTTTTTAAATAGAGTTTACACAAATGCATGGTCAAAACTTGATATTGGAAAATGTCGATATGGACTGATGCTTAATGAGGATGGTATGGTTTATGATGATGGTGTAACAACACGTTTAGATGAAAATCACTATATTATGACTACAACAACAGGCGGAGCCGCAACCGTTTTAGGTAAATTAGAGGATTACCTTCAAACAGAGTGGCCAGAGTTAGACGTATATTTAACGTCAGTAACTGATCATTATGCAACAATTAGTGTTTGTGGTCCAAACAGTAAAAAAATTATTTCAAAAGTAATTCCTAATCTAGATTTGTCTGATGAAAAATTCCCACATATGTCTTTTAAAAATACCAAAATTGACAAAGTCAAATGTAGGGTAATGAGGATAAGTTTTACAGGTGAACAAAGTTATGAAATTAACGTTCAAGCTAACTATGGAAAATCTGTATGGAAAAAGTGTATGGAGGCAGGAAAAGAATTTAACATCACACCTTATGGGACTGAAACAATGCATTTACTTAGAGCAGAAAAAGGATTTATAATTGTGGGACAAGACACAGATGCAACTATGACACCAATCGATCTTCAAATGGATTGGATAGTTAGTAAAAAGAAATATGACTTTATTGGTAAAAGATCTTTATATAGATCAGATACAATAAGAGAAGACAGAAAACAATTAATTGGTTTGGTTACGGAAAACCCAAAAGAAGTTTTGGAAGAAGGTGCTCAAATTGTTCTGGACGCAAGCAAGTCTCCGGTTGAAATGTTGGGTCACGTAACTTCAAGTTACTATAGTCCAAATTTAGAAAAATCTATTGCTTTAGGTGTTGTTAAAGGTGGAAAAAATATGATTGGTCAAAAACTAATTATACCTATGGAAAATAAACAAATCAACGTGACAATTACGGATCCAGTGTTTTTAGACAAGGAGAATAAAAGATTGAATGCTTAATTATTCAAACGCAATTTCAGAAGAAAAATCTTATTCAGGATTACAAATGAAAGAAGTTAAACCTATAATGAAACTGATTCTAAGAGGAAAAAAAAGAGAATTTTTATCTGCAGTTGGAAAATCATTAAATTTGATATTGCCAGCCGAAGCAAATACTTTTACTAAAAGCGATAAATTAACTGCACTTTGGCTAAGTCCTGATGAATGGATGATTTTTTCAAATGAAGTTTCTCATATTGATAGTAACGATTATCAAATAGAAAATTTACTTAATAAAAGTATTTGTAAAACAAATTTAGGAGCTGTCACAGATGTTACAGACCAATTTGTTTTGATTAACCTTAAAGGAGACAAAATTTATGAGTTATTTGAGACTGGATCACCATTCAATTTCAATGATTTTAGAAAAAAAAAGGGTTCTGTCACACAAACAATATTAGCGAAAATTGATGTGATTATACAAAATGAGAGTCAAAATGACGTGAATCTTTTTGTAAGACGCTCTTTTTCACAACATTTGTTTTCTTGGATGAATGATAGTGCGTCAAGATTATAGTCTCATTTTTTTTTAGATTTGTTAAAAACAAGAATGAAAAAATTAATCTATTTAGCAATATTTGCTCTTTTACCCTTTAATTTAAATGCAGAATCAAACTTGGACAAGATTTTATCATCAGGTGTCTTAAAAGTTGGAACAACTGGAGATTGGGATCCTATGACTATTAAAGATCCGGCGACTAATAAATATAAAGGATTCGATATCGATGTAATGAATGAACTAGCTAAGGACATGGGAGTTAAAATTGAATTTGTACCAGCTGAGTGGAAAACTATCGTTTCTGGAATAACTTCTGAAAGATATGATATATCAACAAGTGTCACAAAAACTCCTAAAAGAGCTGAAGTAGCTGGATTTACAGATACCTACTATAAATATGGAACTGTACCACTTGTTTTAAAAAAGAATTTAAGCAAATTTTCGACCTGGGACTCACTTAACAACTCAAGTGTAACTATTGCAACTACTCTTGGTACATCACAGGAAGAAAAAGCAAAAGAATTTTTTCCTAAATCAAAACTGAATTCTGTAGAAGCTCCTGCTAGGGATTTTCAAGAAGTATTAGCTGGAAGAGCAGATGGAAATATAACAAGTTCAACAGAAGCGAATAAGTTAGTTATCAAATATCCACAATTAGCTATCGTTCCTGATGGTGAAAAAAATCCTGCTTTTTTAGCTATGATGGTTCCTAAAGGTGATAATAAATGGAACAACTATGTTAATGAGTGGATTAAAAAGAAGAAATCATCGGGCTTCTTTACTAAGTTGTTAGCTAAATATAATTTAAAAAGTTTATAATAAATTAGTATTTACTGCTTAATACTTTATAAATTGGGGGGTGAGAAATTTATTTTTTTTACTTCTAATTATCCCTTTAACTTCATGTAATAAAGGAGAACTTAATTGGCTAATCTTATCACCAAACAACATTGAAGGTTTAACAAATCTAAAGTTTCTATTAAGTGGTTTAACCACCACAATTTTTATTTCTTTAGTTTCAATTATTATCTCAATCTTCGTTGGATTAATTGTAGCTATACCATCATTAGCTAAAAATAAATTTTTAACTTATATCAATATTGGCTATGTTGAGATTGTCAGGGCGATACCATTATTAGTATTAATATTATGGATCTATTATGGACTACCAATAATGACGGGTATTAGCTTTAGTCCATTTGTATCTGGCATTATTGCACTATCTATAAGTGAAAGTGCGTTTCAAGCAGAAATTTTTAGAGCGGGCATAAACTCCATCAAGAAGTCCCAGTGGGAGGCAGGAAGTTCGCTGGGATTAAATTTTGTCAAAAAATTAAAGCTTGTTATTCTTCCTCAGGCTATCAAAAATATTTTACCTGCAATAGGAAATCAATTTGTCTATGTCTTAAAAATGTCTTCTTTAGTTTCAATTATAGGCATTGGTGATTTGACAAGAAAAGCTAATGAACTTGTTGTTACAACCTATCGCCCTCTTGAAATATATACATTTTTAATTCTTGAGTATTTAGTTTTAATATTAATTGTTTCCTATCTAGTGAGAAAATTTGAAAAAAAATTGCAAAAGGATTAATTTTTTTTTCTATAATCCCAAGGCATTTCAAAAGTACCAGCCCATAAACCTAATTTGTCTTTTTTTGCTATATCTTCATGTGCAACATATTTTTTTGAGTATTTTCTGTATGCAACAGCATAACCATATCGAACCATCCAAGCATTGATGTTAGTCTTGCCCTTAAAACATTCTGCGATAAATCTTTTATATCTATCTTTATTTTTCCATTTACAGCTCATAAATTGATTGTTAATTTTTTTTTTGAGCCTATTAGTAGAAATCTCACCACAAAAATAATCTTTATTAAATGAAAAGAAAGAAATTGTTAGCCAAATTTTTTGACATTTTTGATCCCGTTCTGGGGCATCAATTCCAAAAAGACGAATTTTTTTTTTATTTATTAAAATTGTGTCACCATCAATAACTTTTGCAATACCTGTAATAATTTTTAGCTCTTTAGCTTTAAGATTTTCTGGGCTAGTTAAAAGAATGACTATATGTAAATTAATTAATAAAAAAACTCTTATTTTGTTTAAAAACATTATTTAAGAAATATCCAATAAACATCAAAACTGCAATTCCCATTAACCAATTTGTTACAAATATAGTGTAAAAAATGTCCTCATAATCACCTCCTCTAATATTAATTACATACCATAAACTAAAAAAAGGAAGGGCTGTTAATCTTAAAACACTCATATAAAGACTATAAAGAGGTTTTTTGACTGCTTGAAATACTGCAGTAGTAATAAAGAACACTGGATAGATAGGACCAATCAATGCTGCAACTTTTAGGTAAATTGCACCATGTTTTACTGCCTCTGAATTGTCTGTAAATAATGAAACTAAAAATTCTGCTCCAATAAAAATTATTATTCCTGCACAAATCATGAAAGATGAGCCAAATAGTAAAGCTTTTTTATATAATTCTCTAAGACGATCGTAATTTTTTGCCCCAAAGTTTTGTCCACCAATAGATAAAACAGCTGTATTCAAGCCTATAACAGGTAGTAAAAAAACTTGTTCAATTCTTAGGGCAGCGCCATAACCGGCGGTTGCGAGATCTCCAAATTGTCCAATGAAATAAAGAATATTAAATAATCCTACACCAATTAATAACATACTAAACATAACAGGTATGGTTTGATAAACTAACTCACCCAAAAGATTAAATTTAGGAATAAAGCATTCTAGTTTTAGGTATTGTTTTAACTCACAACAATATACCTTATGCGCCAGATAAAGCAGACCAGTAAATTGAGCAACAACTGTGGCTATTGCTAAACCTGCTATGCCAAAAGCAGGAATAAATCCATATCCAAAAATAAATAAAGGATTTAAAAAAATATTTAAAAAGAAAGTAAATATCAATACATTTCTATAACTTTTAGTATCTCCTTGAGCATTTAAAGTCCCGTTTAAGGAAATTTGTATTAAAACAATAATTGTTCCATAAAAAATAATATCTAAATATTCTCTTGATAAAATAATTCCATCTGGGTCAGACCCCATTAATGACAATAAGAAATCTGAAACGTTTAAACCAAAGAAGGTAACAAGAACAGATAAAAAAATTGCAAAAATTATCGATTGAGCAATAAATAATGAAGCTTTTTTTTTATTATTTGCTCCTAAATTATTACCTATTAATGTGTTTGTACCAGCTGTTAAACCAACACCTATAGCAATTATAGTAAAGTAAATTGGAAAAGATTTTGCAATTGCTGCTATTGCTTCAGCTGATATTCTTCCTGCGAACCATGTGTCAACTAAATTATAAAAAGTTTGAAATAACGAACCCACACTTGCTGGGATTGTGACTTTCCTTAATAAAAACCATATTGGGTCCTTGGTAAGTTTAAGAGATTGTGGCAAATTAATTCCTACTAATATTCTTTTTGAAAATTATATTTTTTTCCAGATAACTTTGCTTTATATATCTGACTTTGTCTCATTCTAAAACGAGATTTTTGTTTTTTAGTGAGTTTACCATAACAACTTGGACAAGATACACCCTCCTCGTACATTTTAGATTTTTTATCTTTTAATGAAATTGGTTTTCTGCATCCGCTGCAAACCGAATAAGAGCCTTGTAGTAAGCCATGTTTTAAACTGACTCGGTTATCAAATACAAAGCACTCCCCTTTCCATAAACTATCCTTTTTTTTGATTTTTTTTAAGTAATTTAATATGCCTCCTTTTAATTGATAAACATTTTCAAAACCTTTTTTTTTTAAAAATACAGAAGCTTTTTCACACCTAATACCACCAGTGCAAAACATAGCGATAGGATGTTGCTTTTTTAATCGTTTTAAATATTTTGGAAAATCCCTAAAATTATCAACATTAGGATTAAAAGCATTTTTAAAAGATCCTACTTTGTTTTCAAAAGGTTTTCTCGCATCTAGTAAAAATGTTTCATTACTTTTAATTAGTTTATTCCATTTGTTTGGCTCTATACGATTATCAATTTTTTGAATTTCATTTTTTATATTTAAACTCATTGGTACTAACTCTTTTTTGATTTTTATTTTTGGTTTATGATAAGGTTGAAATTTGCTATTTGACTTGTTAAAACTATTAAATTCTTTTAATTTAAAAATAGTCTTAATTTTTCTAATTGTTTCATTTAAATCTTTATTTTTTCCAGATAAAGATCCATTGACTCCTTCTCTAGAAATTATAATTGTTCCTCTAATATTTTTTTTGAGAAGAAGATTATTTAATAATTTTTTATTTCTATTTAAATTATTAATTTGTTTGAATTTATAAAAACCAAATACTGTAAACATTAAACTTTCCTACAAACACTCATTCCATCACCAAAAGGAACAATTACTTTCTCTATTCGTTTGTCTTTTGATATAAAATTATTCAGTTCCCTTATATTTTTTGTAAATTTATCATTTATTCTTTTATCAACTACTTCTCCATGCCATAATACATTATCAATTATTACTAAACCTCCTTTATTTAATAAGTCTAGAGAAATTTCATAATACTTTTTATAATTCATTTTATCTGCATCTATAAAAACTAAATCAAATTTTTTATTTCTAATCTTAATTAGAGATTCTAAGGCTGGTTTTATAATTGTCTTTATCTTATGATTTTGTTCAGCTTTTTTAAAAAAATTAACAGCAATTTTATTAGTCTCTCTATTTTTATCTAAAGCAATAATTTCTCCATTATCAGGTAAAGCTAGTGCCATGGATAATGTACTTAGGCCAGTGAAGGTTCCGATTTCTAATACTTTCTTAATTTTAGAAACTTTAATAATTAAATGAAGAAATTGACATTGTGATATTGATATTTGCATTCTTTTAATATCACCTAATTTAATATTATAATTAATTATTTCTTTTTGTACTGGATGAAGTTTTAAACCATGTTTTAATATATAATCTTGTAAATGCTTTGTAATATTAAGGTCAGAACCCATAACCCTTATAATTTTTTTTTTAAGATCTCATTAATTAATTGGGGATTGGCTTTTCCACCAGAGGCTTTCATAGCTTGACCTACAAAAAAACCAAAAAGTTTTTCTTTGCCCTGCTTGTATTCAATAGCTTTTTCTCTATTATTGTTAATTATCTTATCTATCAATTCCTCTAATGCTTTTGGATCGCTTTGTTGTTTTAAGCCTTTTTCTTCCACAATTTTTTGAGGATCTTCATCATTCTTTAACATTAGTTCAAAAACTGTTTTAGCAATTTTTCCTGAGATTGTTCCATTCTTAATTAAATTTACTAATATTGCCAAATTTTTTGCACTTACAGGGCTTTGTGTAATTTCTAAATTTTTACTATTTAAAACAGCAAAAAGCTCTCCAGTAATCCAATTGACAGCAAGTTTCATATCTTTATTTTTGCCCATTTTTGCAACAACTTCTTCAAAATATTTTGCTATTTCTATATCAGAAACTAAGATTGTTGCTTCATAAGCTGATAACTTAAATTCATTGATAAATCTTTTCTTCTTATCATCAGGTAACTCTGGAATTTCACTTTTGAGTTTATTTACAAATTCGTCTGAGACTTCTAATGGTAATAAATCTGGATCAGGGAAATATCTATAGTCATGAGCATCTTCTTTCGATCTCATTGATCTTGTCTCATTTTTCTTAGTGTCAAATAGTCTAGTCTCCTGATCAATTGTTTTACCTTCTTCAATTAGATCAACTTGTCTATTAGCCTCATATTCTATAGCCATTTGCATAAATTTAATCGAGTTTACATTTTTAATTTCACATCTTGTTCCAAACTCTTTTGACCCTTTTTTCCTTACGGATACATTAACATCTGCTCTTAATGATCCTTCTTGCATATTTCCATCACAAGTACCTAAATATCGCATGATTGATCTCAATTTTTTTATATATATACTTACTTCATCTGGGGATCTAAGGTCTGGTTTACTTACAATTTCCATTAAAGCTACTCCTGATCTATTCAAATCAACAAAAGTGCTTTGAGGATCTAAATCATGTATACTCTTTCCTGCATCTTGTTCTAAATGTAATCTTTCTATACCTACTTCTTTATGACCGTCAGGCAAATCTATAATAACTTTACCCTCACCCACTATTGGATCTTTAAATTGTGAAATTTGATATCCTTGTGGTAAATCTGCATAAAAATAATTTTTTCTATCAAAAACTGAGCGTTTATTTATTTTTGCATTAAGACCTATACCGGTTTTTATTGCTTGTTTAACACAAAATTCATTTATTACTGGTAGCATTCCTGGAAAAGCAGCATCAACTAAACTTACTTGAGTATTAGGTTCAGCACCAAATTTTGTAGCAGAAGTAGAAAATAATTTTGACTCGGATAATACTTGAGCATGAACTTCTAAACCTATTACAACTTCATATTGATTATCTCTACGATTAATCAAATATTCTCCGCTCTTTTTACTCATTTAATCCACCAATCAGTAATTTTATTTTTAAAATTTATTTTTTCTTCCATTGCAAATGCAATATTCAATATATTTTGTTCATCGAAGGCTTTACCAATTATTTGTAGACCAAGGGGGTAACCTTTTGCGTCATGTCCTGCAGGAATTGAAATACCTGGTAAACCAGCTAAATTAACAGGCACTGTAAATATATCGTTGAGATACATGGAAACAGGATCATTTGTTTTTTCACCAATTTTGAAAGCTGAGCTAGGCGTAGATGGTGTTAAAATTGCGTCTACTTTTTTATATGCTTCATCAAAATCATTTTTGATTAGTCTTCTAACCTTTTGAGCTTTTAAATAATATGCATCATAATACCCTGAAGATAGAACATAAGTTCCAATCATAATCCTTCTTTGAACTTCCGCACCAAAACCTTCCGACCTAGTTTTTTCATACATATCAATTAAATTTTCACCATTTGCTCTATATCCATACTTGACACCGTCATATCTTGCCAAATTTGAAGATGCTTCGGCTGGAGCAACTATATAATAAGTTGGCAGGGCATAATTAGTATGCGGAAGTGAAATGTTTATAATTTCTGCACCACAATCTCTTACATATTCAATACCTTTTTGCCAGAGGTCCTCAATTTCTTTAGGCATACCATCAACTCTATATTCTTTTGGTATTCCAATTTTTTTTCCTTTAATATTATTAGTAAGATCTTTACTAAAATGATTTCTTTTAAAATCTATTGAAGTTGAATCTTTCGCATCAAAA
>CACBQF010000006.1 GCA_902541315.1 uncultured Pelagibacteraceae bacterium | reverse complement strand
TATCGGATGGAATGATCGGCCAATCATTAGTTGATGCATTTGGAAAAGACTTAAGAAAATCTTTTGGTTCAATGCCGGGATCAACAGGAAAAGGTGCTGGAGTATTCTCTAAAGTTGCAAGTGCTGCAAACATAGATAGCTCTGGTCCATATACGGGTGAGTCATACGATGCTGCTGCTTTAATCGTTTTAGCAATGCAAGCAGGAAACTCAGCTGATAGAGCGTCAATTGCAAAAAATGTGATGGATGTTGCTAACAGCCCTGGAACAAAAATTTATCCAGGTGAACTAAAAAAAGGTTTAGATTTATTAGCTAAAGGTAAAAAAGTTGACTACGAAGGTGCAACTGGAGTTACTTTTACTAGCGTCGGTGAAGCTGAAGGTTCTTTCTTAGAACAAGAAGTTAAAGGCGGAAAATTTAAAACTAAAAAACAAAGATAATTTATCTTAAAATTTAAACCCCCAGCATTAATTTGTTGGGGGTTTTTTTTAAAAAAATAAATATTTATCTGCCATATACAAAGCCCAAGCTAATGCAGCACCTGTAATGATATATTTCATAATCTTATTTTATTTCTATTTTTTCAGGAAGTATACCTTTTGGTCTATATCTCATTATAACCAAGAGACCTACTCCCATCATTAAAAATCTAAAATATGGAACACTTTCGATTAAATGTACTTTTAAAAAGTGTGTATCATCTAATCCGGCGGTAGTTAAATTAACTAAGTATAGACCAATTGGTGCAGCCTCAATCCATAAGAACCAAACAACAAAACCTCCAAGAATTGCACCAAAGTTATTTCCACTTCCGCCGATGATAACCATTACCCAGATTAAAAAAGTATATCTCAAAGGCCTATAACTTCCTGGGGTAAACAACCCATCTTGAGTAACTAACATGGCGCCCGCAATACCAACAATGGCTGAACCTAAAACAAAAATTAAAAGGTGTTGTTTAACTACATTTTTTCCCATTGCATTAGCTGCTTCCTCATTATCCCTAATTGCTCTCATCATTCTTCCCCAGGGAGAGTAGAGAGCTTTTTGCGTTAAGATTAATAAAATAATTACTACAACTAAAAATAATCCAGAGTAACAAAGTTTTACAAAAACTGATGATCCTTCGATTACAAGTTGATTTAATGCTGATTGTCTTTCTGTTAAATCAGTTATTAGATTTAATTTACTTGAGTTAAATTTTTCAACAAGACTTATAAACCAATCTGTTTGCTGTAAATTTACCTCATAAGGTGCAGGTCTTTTTAATCCAATTACATTTTTAACACCTCTTGTTAACCAATCTTCGTGTTTTATAATTGCAATAACAATTTCTGATATTAGTAAAGTTGCTATAGCTAAATAATCTGCTCTTAAACCTAAAGCAACTTTTCCTATAACAAAAGCTAATCCACCTGCAAAAAAAGCTCCAACAATCCAAGAAAAAATAATTGGAAGACCTAATCCACCAAGAAAACCAGTTTTTGCAGGATCAACTCCCTCAATAGCTTCAATTCCTGGCTCAGAAATAAATCTTAAAATTACAATTCCTAAAATTATAATAGCAGCTACTATATAAGTTCTGTTTTTTGATTTCTTATAATTTTTTAAAATATACCTAACAGCTAATACCATTGCTATAATAAGTAAAAGACTGAATATAATATTAAATCCACCTGCACTCCATGCTTCTTGAACAGGATCTACTGAGATTAAAACAGCTGCTAAACCACCTAAAGCCGTAAAACCCATTATCCCAAAATTAATAAGGCCAGCATAACCCCATTGAATGTTGGCACCCATTGTCATCACTGCTGAAATTAGACAAAGATTAAATATTGATAAAGCTATGTTCCAAGACTGGAATATGCCGACAAAGATAATCAGCCCCATCATTATACTGTATGCAGCAATTACATTTAAATTTTTTCTCACAACACCTTCCCTTTAAATATACCTGATGGACGATAAAGTAAGACGATGACTAAGATTGAAAAAGATACTGCAAATTTATAATCTGTAGAGAGTAATTGAATTAGACCATCTGGCTCCATACTTTCAGGTAAAACATACATGAAAAATTTTCTATAAGCGTAAGTTAACAATATTTCAGAGAAGGCAATTACATATCCACCGAGAAAGGCTCCAAATGGATTACCAATGCCGCCCACTATAGCCGCTGCAAATATTGGTAGCATATTATTAAAGTAGGTGAATGGTTTAAAACTTTTATCTAAACCATATAAAGCACCACCAATTGTTGCCAGAATGCCTGCTATGACCCAAGTTATCATGACAATTTTTTTGGGATCGATACCTGATAATAATGCTAAATCCTCATTATCAGAGTAAGCTCTCATACTTTTTCCTGTTTTAGTTTTATTTAAAAACCAAAAAAGAGTTGAAACTAAAATCAATGTAACAATAATCGTGATAACTTGAGTAGATTTTATTGCAAGACCCTCGTTTAATCCTGTCATTTCTTTAAATTCACCAGCTTTAATTAAAAATTTTTCTCCATCAAAAAATCTTCTATCTGAAGGACCGATAATTATACGAACTACTGCCTGAGTAACAAACATCACACCTATACTTACCATTGCCAATTGCACAGGGGGACTTTTGTTTGTTCGGTAATATTTGAATACTAATTTATCTATTACTAACATGTAGCCGACCATAAAAATAATACCAAAAGGAATTGCTAAAAGGGCTGTGGGCAAAACCCCAAGGCTAATTCCAACAGACTGAAAATAGAAAGTGAATAAAATCACAAACATTGTCCCAAAAGACATCATGTCCCCTGTAGCAAAGTTTGCAAACCGTAAAATTCCATAAATCAATGTTACAAAAATTGCACCAAGTGCTAGTTGAGATCCATAAGCTAAAGCTGGAACAAAAATATAATTTAATAAAAGTATAATTGCATTTACAAAGTCCATATTAACCACCTAGAAAAGAGCTTCTTACTCTTGGGTCCTCTAGTAGTTCTTTTCCAGTGCCAGAGTGCCGGTTCTCCCCAGTCACCAGAACATAACCTCTATCAGAAATATTTAATGCTTGTTTTGCATTTTGCTCAACCATTAAAATTGCTACGTTCGTTCTTTTTACTTTTACGATATGATCAAATAATTCATCCATTACGATTGGTGATACACCAGCAGTTGGTTCATCCAACATTAATACAGAGGGCTTGATCATAAGTGCTCTACCTAATGCAACTTGTTGTCTTTGTCCTCCAGATAACTCACCAACTAATTGATTTTTTTTTTCTTTTAGAATTGGAAATAATTCGAAGATTTCATTAATAGTCTCTTTAAATTCGGTGTTTATTAAGAAGGCACCCATCTCTAAATTTTCCTCCACTGTCATACCTGCAAAAACATTTTTTGTTTGAGGAACGAATGAGATGCCTTCTTTTACTCTGTCTTGTGGAGAAAGTTTTGAAATATCTTTACCATTGATAATTACTGAACCAGATTTTAAATTTAATAAGCCTAACATTGCTTTCATCGCAGTAGATTTTCCAGCTCCATTAGGTCCAAGGATCGACACTATTTCTCCTCTTTCAACATTTACCGAACATGAATTAATTATGTCTGGGCCATTTCCATATCCACCGGTCATGTTATTCCCTTCAAAAAATGCCATTTAATTATCCTTTAATTTTGAGCCTCTGCCTAAATAACTTTCAATAACTTTTTCATCTTTTTTGGCATCCTCAACTGAACCTTCGAAAAGGACTGAACCTTCTGCCATTACGATTACTGGATCACATAATCTTCCTATAAAATCCATGTCATGTTCGATCATACAAAAAGTGTAACCTTTTTCTTTATTAAGTTTTTCAATAGCTGTTCCAAGATCCTTTAGTAGAGTTCTATTTACGCCAGCACCAACCTCATCTAACAATACTAATTTTGCATCAACCATCATTGTTCGACCTAATTCTAACAGTTTTTTTTGTCCCCCAGATAAATTTCCCGCCAACTCATTTTTTAAATGGCTAAGATTAAGAAAATTAATAACTTCCATAGCCTTTTCTTTAATTTGACTTTCTTCTTTTGCGACTAATGAAGGTTTTAATAAGGCATTAACCAATTTTTCTCCTGATTGATTTCCTGGAACCATCATTAAGTTTTCTAAAACAGATAAATTTGTAAATTCATGAGCTATTTGAAAAGTTCTTAACAATCCTTTTGAAAATAATTCATAGGAAGGAACATCAGTAATGTTTTCATTATTAAAAATCACACTGCCAGCAGAGGATTTTAAATTTCCAGCAATAAGGTTAAATAAAGTGGTTTTGCCAGAACCATTCGGTCCAATAATACCTGTAATAGTTCCTTTTTTAACTTTAAGAGAACACTCCGATACTGCTGCTAGTCCTCCAAAATATTTTGACAAATTATTAATTTCTAAAATATTTTGTGACATTAATTATTTACTTAGTCTTTTGTGTATATCATTCAAAGTTTTTACAACTGAATTATAAACACCTTTACTTCTCATAAGTTTAAGACCTTGCTCATTCAATCCTTTAGGGGTTTGAGACTCTTTTACTAAATATTTAAGTTCCTTCTTTGAGTTTACGACTGCATCTTCGGACAAAGCTACGAATAGAGAAGTGATATATTTCTGTGCATCTTGTCTCTTTACTCCTTTTTTTACCAACCAATCGCTCATGATCTTTAAAATTTCATAATAAGCAGCCATCATTCCAGATGTTGACCAAAAATTAATTGATAACTTTTCATTTTTAATCTCTACAGTTGAGCCAAGTTTGTCAAAAAAATTTTTTACTTTTTTATTTGGAGGACAAATTGGAACTGGTCCTTTTTTTAAAGAAATTGGAGGCAACGGTATCGCTCTTACTATGTCTGATTTAACTTTAATTATTTTTTTTAATTGTGGGATCGTGATTGTTGAAATAAAACTTATTACAGTTTGATTTGATCTAAATTTAAGATCTTTTAATATTTTTTTACCTACAGTTGGTGTGACTGCTAGAAATATCCAGCTGCAACTATCAATTATTTTTTGATTATTTTTTTCGATAGAAATTTTTTTAAATTTTTTTTTGAGATTTTTGGAGATTTTATTATTCCGTGAAGAAACAAATATCCTATTATATTTTATAGATGAATTGCAAATACCAGTTATAACTGATGATGTAATTTTACCCGTTCCTATAAAACCTAATTTCATAATTTAAATACTTATAAAGAATTGTTTATATTAATTAATAAAAAAAGAACCCCTTATTCTTAATAATTCTCTACTTAAATCTTTATTTTCTTTAAAAGGTCTTCGTCCATGAAGCCAAAAATAGTTGTTTGCTACAATTGAAGATCCCACTGGAAGTTTTGTGATTATCTTGTTTTTACTCTCTTCTAAATTGTCAGACAACTTTTGTAAAAAAATACCTTGTTTCATATTTTTTGGTTCTGGAAACTGATCTATATAAGAAATTTGAGCTCTACCGTTTTGATCTGTTGAAAATATAGGATGTTCAACTTTATAGTCTATATTTTTACTTTTTGGTGATCCCCAA
The DNA here is from genome assembly GCA_902541315.1 of uncultured Pelagibacteraceae bacterium. Classification (GTDB taxonomy): domain Bacteria; phylum Pseudomonadota; class Alphaproteobacteria; order Pelagibacterales; family Pelagibacteraceae; genus Pelagibacter. The sequence goes on along the minus strand of CACBQF010000006.1, from coordinate 50,449 downwards.
AGAAAATTTTCCTGTCCTGTTGGATCATTAAACAATTCATCACAATGTTCCCAATCATCGAGATGCAACATGGCAGTTTCACCACCTTCTGCATTTCTTTCCTCTAATTTTGACATTAATAACCAATCAGTTTTCTCTTTTACGTAAGTGCCATCTGTATGAAGATCCATGTTTGTATACGCTTTCCTTAAATAAGAGTCGCTTTTATCAACGTGCTTTACATGAAATCTTGCGTAATATTTACCAGCCATAGCATCGTAATTAGGTATACCTACTAAATGAGAGATGGCAGTTGATAATTTAACTAAAAAATTATCATCAATTTTTGAATTTAAATTTTGAGGTTTAATAATAAAACATCCTGTATTTCGATCTTTTAAAATTTCATTTAAAAATTTTGATAATCTATTATTACTCAGGTCATCTAAACTTTTTGCAATAGTGAATCTTGTAAAAGGTTTGTATTCTAGAGCAGTAATATCGAACTTATTAAATGGAAAAATGAGTTTACTCAAAACTTCATCACTGATGTCAATATTGACAATTCTAGATGACTGTTCGTGTTTTTCTATTTGAAATCCATCAATCTTTTCGCTCATACAAAACTTGTAATAAGAGATAGTATGATAGCAGAGAAAATTGTAGGGTAAACTAAATTTTTTTTAGTTAAAAAGAAAATAATTATACATAAAGAAACCACAAAAATTCTGACTGATAAATCTACTTCTGCTAAAGATCCTAATGGAAAAATAACTATTCGAGCAATTAATGCAGCAAGAGTTGAGTAAGCAAGACAATTAAACCATCTGAACATTTTTGAGGTTTCTTTAATTTTTTCTGAACTAACAACTCCTAAAAATCTTGATAAGTATGTAGCTAGAGATGTGACAAATATTACAATTAAAATATTACTTGCCATTTTTTTCTCCAATTAAAAACGCTATAGTTCCAGCAGTGAAGCCACCAAACAAGATACACCACTCAGCCGATAAAAAATAAAAAATAGGACCAAGGGTTGCGCCTAAAATAACCGATAAACTTATTTGAAAAGTTTTCATAGCTCCAACCATCATACATATAAAATATATTGGATTTATAATTGCTAGACCAATAAGTATGTCTTTATTAAAAAAATCAGAAGCTACATAGCCAATAATTGTTGAAAATATCGCAACTGACCAGGTTGCTACTCCAATTCCAATCCAAAAATCAATTCTATTTTCTTTTTCTATATTTTCATAATTATCCTTCATTATCAGCCACGAAGAAACTGCTATAAAATGACAGGATAAATAATATTTCCATCTTGGCTGGTCTTGGTGCATCAACAACGGCATTAGCGCGACAGTCATTGGATATAATCTCGCATTAACCAACCAAACGGCTAAAAAAATATTTATCAAAGATGCTCCGATTAACATTGACTCAGCCATCACTAGTGAGCCAGGTAAAGCGTATGTGAGAAAAGTTGAAAAAATACTTTGTTGGATTGTGAAACCTAAATTTTTTAATAGTGCGCCTATAGCTATAAAACTTGCACCTAAAGCTATGGCAGGACTACCAACACCCTTTATAGCTCTGAAGCCTTTTAAAAAATATTTTGTACTAATCATTAACCACCCAAAAACAGGCGACCAACATCTGGATTATTTAAAAGATCATCCCCTTTACCTGCAATTGCAGTCTGACCAGATACTAGCACGTAACCAATATCTGCGAACTCGAGTCCCTTTTTAGCATTTTGTTCAACTAAAATAATTGTCTTTTTTTCATTCTCTTGGAGATCTCTTAAAATTTCAAATACCATATCGATATACCTTGGTTCTAAACCTATTGATGGTTCATCAACTAATAAAACTGATGGCTTCATTACCAATGCTCTTGAAATTTCTAACAATCTTCTTTCCCCACCTGATAATACTTTTGCAGGTTGGTTTCTTCTATTTCTTAATCTTTCGTATTTCTCAAAAATTCGCTCAGCTTCCGCATATGACTCTTCTGTTTTTTCTTTAATAAATCCACCCATTAATAAATTTTCCTCCACAGTCATATCTGGGAAGACAGAATTATCCTGAAGTATGTATGCTATTCCAACAGTTTTCAATTTTTCAGCTGGTGTTAAATTTGTGATTTCTTTTCCATCTATTTCTATTTGCCCTGAAAAAATATTTGTAAACCCATAAATAGAGTGAAGAATAGTAGATTTACCAGCTCCGTTTGGTCCAATCAGGCATAAAGATTGAGCCTTACTGACAAATAAATCGAAATTATGAAGAATTTCCATTTTACCATAACCAGCATTCATATTTTTAATAGTAAGATGAATATTATTTGGAGATAGTTTTTTTAAGTCTTCTGCTACTGGAGCTTTTCCTAAAACTTCATATTGATTTGACATTATTGTGCTCCTAAGTACGCATCTATTACACGTTTGTCATTTTTAATTTCGTCAGGTGTCCCATTAGCAAGCATCTTACCATGTGCTAAACAATAAATACTTTCTGCTAGTTGCATGATAACTCTCATATTATGTTCAATTACCAAAAGTGTAATACCAAAATCTTGATTTACTTTAATTAATCTATCGATGATACCATTTATAAGAGTAGGATTGATCCCTGCAGTAGGTTCATCTAATAATAACATTTCAGGTTCATTCATCAGAGCCATTGCTAACTCTAGAAGTTTTTGTTGACCAAAAGATAAATCTCCAGCTCTTAATTTTCTTTTTTGATAAAGTCCAACGAAGTTCAGAAGATTTTCTGCCTTTTCTGTTAAATCTTGTGGAATTTTTGAGAATATCTTTAATATACTTTCATCACTACCTTTATGACTAATTAACATATTATCTACGCAATTTAGTTTTCCATAAATTCTAGTTTGCTGAAAAGTTCTAAGTAAACCCAGTTTTGCAATAACAGGCACGGGTAAGTCTGAGACTTCTTTATCATTAAATTTTATTGAACCATTATCTATTGGATATGTTCCAACAATAGAGTTGAACAGTGTTGTTTTACCAGATCCATTTGGACCAATCAGTCCAAATATCTTGCCTTTTTCCACTGACATTGAAATATCTACATTAGCTTTTACTCCACCAAAAGATTTACTAACATTGTTTACTTCTAAAATACTCATTTAAGTTCTACTTGAGCCTTTCGATCTTTTTCATCAATTACTTCACCAAATTTTTCGGGATATTTTTCTCTTAACCAGCCCATAATCCCTTCAGGAAAATAAATTACGATTACAACAATTAAAACTCCTAAAGCAACATACTGCCAACCCAAAAAGAATGTCCAAAACCCTTCTTTGAAAATATGAAATACTGTTGCACCAATAACTGGTCCCCATAAAGTTCCTTTGCCTCCTAAGATTGCCATTAAAACCATGAATACTCCCATTTCTCTTCCATCAAAAGCAACATCAGTTGAGTCGATGTATCCAACCAGTCCTCCCATAATACCACCTGCTAAACCACAAAAGAATGCAGATACCATCCAACCAATAATTTTATATTTCATTGTTTCAATACCCATTGCCTCAGCTTTATCCTCATTATCTCTAATCGCATTTAAGATTAATCTAAATCTTGTTGAATAGATTGCTCGTACCGCAACAAAAGTTAATATGAGAGCTCCAAAACTTAAAAAGTAAAAAAATTCTCCCCTTGCTTCAAGACCGCCAACCTCAGGAAATGGAGGAGTAGTAAACCCCTGACCTGCACCTATAATTTCTATACCTCCAGAAATTTCTCCTGCTGCAACACCTAAACCTAAAGTACAAATAGCAAAATAATGTCCTCTTAAACCTAAAATCGCATATCCAATTAACCCAGCTACTATTGTTGGAACTACTGCAGCTACAACAAGTCCAACAGCCATACCTTGAAAAAATTGAGCTGGAGTATGAACAAAAGTTTTTTCACCTCCACTTTCTGTCCATTCTGCAAGAGGGAAAAACATACCAACTTGAACAGATGCACATAAATACATACCTAAACCATAAAATAGTATATTCCCGAATGTATTGTATCCCATTTCACCACCCTGAATATTCCAAGTTGTAGCTAAAACTATCAATACACATAGAATGGATAATTGAACTTTAAATGCAGGAAAAACAAATGGTGCCACCAATCCAAAGATTACAATTGCTGAATATAAAAGAATATTTTTACTCATTATTTTAAATACTCTCTCTTCCTAGACAGTTTAAATCTTCTGTAAACGAGAATTAAAACTAATAATAAAAATACTGCACCAATTCTAAATTCAGTTCCTAAAATATAATCAGCAAATTCTTCAAAAACTCCAAGTCCCATTCCAGACATTGCTACTCCTGGTAAATTACCAAGTCCTGCAACAATTACGATCATAAAAGACCTTATTGTATATGGTAATCCCATGTATGGATGAATTGTAAATGTAATGGATATTAAAGCACCTGCTACTCCACAAAGCGCAGCATTAATTCCAAATGTAGCTGCATAAACTTTCTCTGTATCAACTCCCAAGATTTTTGCAGCTCTTGAGTTTTGTGCTGTTGCACGAATTGCTCTCCCTAATTTTGATTTTTTCATGTAAATAACTAAACCAATTGCAAAAACAATACTGATTACAGCTGAAAAGATTTTTGAATTAGGTAGAGTAACATTGTTATCAAATAACATAGTTGTTCCATAACCCGAATTAGCAAGAACGACATCTGCGCCAAATGCAAAATTCATTAATTGCATAAATAAAATGCTTATTCCAAAAGTTGCAAGAATGGAGATGAATAAATCTCGATCGACCACTTTATTAATTACTAATTTGTAAATTCCGACACCAATAAAATACATTATTATTGGAGAAACAATCACACCCCAGGCTGGGTGAATTCCATATAGATACATGAAGTAAGCAATATAGCCTCCAAGAATGACTAGGTCACCTTGTGCTATATTTATGATATTCATAACTCCCCATTGCAATGCCATGCCGTATGCAATCAAAGCAAATAAAATACCAAGAAGTAATCCGTCCAAGCAAGCTTGAACAGTAATCATTGGATATTGGAAAACCATGAAATCCATAATCAACTCTTAAAAAAAAATACCCCCTAGAATTTAGGGGGTATTTATAGATTAGTTTTTATCTTTCAGACCACTTAGGAATTGGGTGAATTAACTTCGCTGAAGCCCATTTAGTTGGAGCTACAACTTTGTTTTCACATTTTCCTGAGCCATCACACATTACCTGGAAAAGAACCATAGGCTTGTCAACATTCTGACCACCTTCTGCGAACTTTATATTTCCATAAAATGTTTGCATGTTAGTAGCTGCAAGAGCATCTCGTACTTTTTTCTGATCAAAAGAATTTGCTCTTTCAAATGCATCTTTAAATACTAACAGCGCAGCTGAAGACTCTGCTGACTGATATGGCGGATCATAACCAAACTCTTTTTCAAAGTCTGCTGCATATTTCATACCATCTTTAAAGAAATTATCTTTATAAGTTAATGTCTTATGCCATTGTGATGCACATAAAGCATACTGTGAATTCTTACCATGTTGTTTCGATAATTTCGCAGCATCGCAGTGTGTCATCGCTAGCATAGGCACATCTACTTTCATTTCAGCTATTTGTCTAATTGCAGTTAGTGCTCCTTTTGTATGACCTGATACTACAAGAACATCTGGCTTCATTTGTTTTACCTTAACTAATGTAGCAGCCATATCATTTAACTCTTTCGGTAATTTATCGTCTATTACTTTTTTAGAGCCTGTTCTTTTAATTGCATCAAGCACTCCCAATCTTACGTCTTGAGAAAATGCATCTTGTTCAAATGCCATTGCAACTGTTACTGGTTTACCGTTATTCTTTTCAACTGCTAAATCTATAGCAACATCAAGATATAAGTTTGCTGGAGCTAATACTGCAAATAGATATTTGTAACCTTTTGTAAATAAAGATCTAGAAGCACCATTTGCTTCAACCATTGGAACACCATATTTTTCTGTAACTGGTGCAATTGCTTTTGTTAAACCTGAACTGTATGGTCCAAGCATAAACTCAACACCATCTTGTGAGATTAATCTTTCTGCTAACTGAGCTGCTCTTTTTGGGTTTGATTCATCGTCATAATAAATGATTTCAAACTTATAAGTTTTTCCACCAACTTTTACTCCACCCATGCTGTTAATTCTATCAACAGCCATATTGTAACCGTTTTGTGTATGAACACCATTAGATGAGTATTTTCCAGTTAATGAAATGGCAGCACCTAAGACAATCTTATCTCCAACAACTTTTGCAAATGATACAACTGAAGTTGAAAGTAAAATTGCTACTGCAGAAATAAAACTCAAGATTATTTTACTTATTTTCATTTTATTTCCTTTTGTTATTAATTAATTAATACTCAATTTAATAAATATTTTGAAAGTATTGCAAGTGGCAAAAGTACTTTTACATAAGTACTAATATTGTTGTGTAACAATAATAATTAAGGCAATGATTACTAAAACACTCGCTGAGATTGTATTAATTGTTTTTGGATTTGCTTTTATCCATGTAATAAGTTTTTGTGCCAACAGAGCGTAACCAATTAAAGAAATAAAATCCAAAACAATATAAGTAGTTATTAAAATAAAAAATTGGACGATATAATTAGTATTAAAGTCAATAAATTGAGGGAATATTAAGGGAAAGAACAACCAAGCCTTAGGACTTGTGCCTGCAACTAAAAAACCATCTTTATAAAAAGAAAAAGTTCCTTTTGAACTAATAATTTTTGAATTAACTTCTTTTGGTGAAGATTTGTAAACATCATAAGCTAAATAAATTAAATAAATTACACCAATCCATTTAAAAATATTTAGGATATTTGGATTGTCAGATAAAAAGGAACCAATGACAAAAATTACTAAGGTTGCCTGTAGTAAATTTGCAGTAACATCTCCAAAAGCTGTCCAAATACAATTTTTAACCCCATAATTCATTGAATAAGAAATGATTACTATTCTAGGTGTACCAGGTGTAATAAATAAAAAAATAATGATCTGTAAAAAAAGGACAAAATCTAGGGGGAGCATAAAAAAGATAGTCCTTAAAAACCGGGAGCTAAAGATGGCTAAGAAGGACTATCAAACTATAATATACCAGGTCTTAAAAAAAATGCATTATGGTATTTTTTAAAATATAAGGATTTTATGAAAAAAAAAGGTCACAGGCCAGTTACCCGCGTCAAAAATCCTCAGCCCAATATTGAAGATCCAGATTGGGTGATCTGGGCAGCTTGGGCAGACAGAATCACTTTTGAGGAAATCGAAAAAAAAACTGGTTACTCAGAATCTGACGTCATAAGAATAATGCGGAGGTCGCTCAAACCCTCCTCGTTTAGATTATGGAGAAAGAGGGTTCATGAAAAAAGTATCAAACATAGAAAAAAATTTGAATACTCTCGAAAACAAATGTCTAGTAAAATTAAAAAAGATAGTTATCTATAGTCTATGAAAAATGTTACAATATATACTGGACCATACTGTAATTATTGTGATGCAGCAAAACGATTATTAACAAGAAATAATGTGCCTTATAAAGAAATTAATGTAGCTGAAGTCGATGGTGCAAAAGATGAAATGATAAAGAAAGCTAATGGAAAAAAAACAATACCACAAATTTTTTTCGATGATGAACACATTGGTGGCTATGATGAAGTCAGAGCTTTAGAAAAAGAAAAAAAGCTTCAAGATTTAGTAAAGTAAATTTATTACTCAAGTGTAAGAACTACATCAGGTCGGTTTGCATAAAAACCTCTAGTTGTACCAGCAGTTCCAGTACAATCACTTGCTAATCCAGCCTTTTCTAAATATCCCAATGCTGTTGATGTTCCAAAAGCAATTTTAACTGTTGGAATTTTTCCAGCCTCCATAGTAAATGGTGCCGAAAGTGCTTCTCTATACTCAAAAAAAGCATCACCAGCATCAACTGTTCCTGTTGCTGAGTCTGTTCCTGTTCCATCACCAGCTGTAGTGCTGTTCATTACGTCTCCATGATTTGTACCACCTGGAATACCTGCATAATAAGTTCCAGCAACTGCAGCTCCTGAAGTTTTGCTTCCTATTCCATTTAAGCTGGCAGTTCCAGTTGAATTTGCAATAGTATAGCAAGTTGTTGCTCCACTTGTAACACTACCAGCAACTGTAAAAGCTCTATTCATAGTAATCTGAAAATAAGTATAAGTTTTTCCAAATTCAACTTTTGACAAATCTCCTAAACTTGCTGCTGCTGCTCCAGCCGAAGTAGATGCAATATCAATAGACCCAGAATTACCAGAATATAAAACTATAGGATTATTACATGAAGCATCAGTACTGGTGCTGTCACAAATTTCAATTCTTGTTATTGTGATTTTATAAGTTGTTGCCTCAGCTTCAAGTGCAAAAGATTTTGTGTTAAAAAAAGTTAAGATAAATAAAATTATAAAAAGAATATTTCTCATATTATTGACTTGTAATAATCACCGTACCTTGGATTTCTATAGTTAAATCGTAGTTTCTTCTAACTTTTTCATTTAATTTTGCTTGCATGTCTTCTTTTTCAAAAGCTACATCAGACAATCCTTCATCCATCGTTCTTATATTTTCTCTAGGCGGATAAACAAATAATAGTTCAGCTTCCAAAACATCATCTACACCAGAAAGAGAAGAGTCGTCCATTGATAAATTCAATTGTAATGAAGGGTTTATATTTAATTCTGAAATATATTTATTTCCTTTTGAGTCTTGTGAAGTTTTTTCACCCTCCCATTTATAACCTTTGAAACTAAATTTTGCCCAAGGTGTATAAGGAACTTGAGTGGTTAAGTAGTAATCCCAGCCACTAAGTATTTGTTCAGCTGTTCCATCAATAGTTTTCATATTTGTTATCTTTTGATATCGATTTAAAGATAGATCTAATATCGATGCTTTTGCTTCAAGTCCATATCCCAATCTCCTGTGTCCCTCGAATATGTCTGCATCAATAAAAGTATTTGCGCCATACATCATTGAATTATCAACACTTAATTTTCTATAACCAATACCTAAATTACCATGAATTCTTCCATCACTATTTACCTCTTTAGTTCTCAAGCTAAATTGCGTGAATAAGTTTGAATTATCCTCCTCAAGGATATTTCTAAGGCCTAAAATTGAAAATTTTATCTGATCTTCATCCTTATCATTTAATTTAATAGAAGTTTCAGTTAATCCCTCGCCAGGAATAAAATTTGAAATATACTCACTTATTTTAGTGTCTAAACTCTCTGCATTTGAGTTTGAAACTAAGCCTAAGCTGAGAACAACAATAGCTATTATTTTTTTTAACATTTTTTTAATACTATCATAAACACATATATAATTATTGCTATTATTATATTATTTTTTTGGTTTAAAGATTAAACATACACCGTTATTACAATATCTTTTACCAGTAGGTTGAGGTCCATCCTCAAATACATGACCATGATGAGCGGTACAATTTTTACAATGATATTCCGTACGTGCATAACCTATTAAATGATCTGTTTTTGTTTCAAATACATCTGGTAAGGACTTATAAAATGAAGGCCATCCGGATCCACTCTCATATTTTGTTTTTGAATCAAATAACTTTATATCGCAATTAGCACAGTGATAAGATCCCTCTCGCTTTTCATTATTTAGTTCACTTGACCCAGGTCTTTCTGTGCCTTCTTCAAACATAATTAATTTTTGCTCTGCTGTGAGATTTGGATTTTTTTTATTCATAGCTCTAAATTAATTTAGCACATGACTGATGCAAAAAAGAGTGCAATTCAACAAGTTTATCGATATTTTTATTGTAACCACCACCTAAAACTCCACAAAGAGGAACTCTTTTAGAAAAAAAATTTTCTGTAACAATTTCATCTCTTTTTTTTACACCATCATCTGAAATTTTTAATTTACCCAAGCGATCATTAAAATGGATGTCAACTCCTGCAATATAGAAAACAAAATCAAAATTTTCTTTATTCAACTCAATTAAATGAAATTTAAGTATATTTAAATACTCCTTATCCTCCGTGTCGTTTTCAAGCTCCACATCACAATCACTAATTGATTTTTTTGCAGGATAATTTGATTTTGAATGTATGCTAAAAGTAAAAACATTTTTATTGTCCTTGAATATATCTGAATTACCGTTTCCTTGATGAACATCTAAATCAACAATTAATATTCTTTTTGCCAATTCCCTATCCAATAGAAATTGAGAGGCAACCGCTACATCATTAAAAACACAATATCCCGCACCACTATCATAGTTCGCATGATGACTTCCTCCAGCAGTATTACAAGCAATACCATGATTTATTGCAAGTTTTGATGCAAGCACTGTTCCACCTGTTGCAACCAACGATCTTTGAACTACACTATCAACTAGTGGAAAACCAATTTTTTTAACTCCGTTTTCATCTAATGTTTTATTTTTGATTTCTTTAATATATTTTTCAGAGTGGGCACCTTTTAAAGTTTCATCTGAACACGGATAGGGCTCATAAAACTTTGTTACTATCTTATTTTTTAATAAAAAATCTGCAAGATCACCAAATTTATTAATAGGAAATTTATGATCATCACCAATTTTAGCAAAATAATCTTTATGATTGACTACAGGTAAATCCATTTTACTCAATCACACGAATTGGTTCACCATTAACGCAAGCCTCTAATGACTCGATCATTTGAGTAAAATAAACGTGATAATTTTCAGCCGTCACATATCCAATGTGAGGTGTTAATAAAGCATTTGGTAAAAATCTTAATTTATTATTTTCTGATAAAGGCTCTTTTTCATAAACATCTAATCCAGCACCTGCAATTACATTTGTTGATAATGCAATTATCAAATCATCTTCGTTTATTATAGGACCCCGAGAGGTATTAATTAAAAATGACGTCTTTTTCATCTTATCCATTTCTTTAAGAGTAATGCAATTTTTATATCTCTCTCCACCTTGAACATGAATAGATAAAAAGTCAGAGTTTTTTATTAGATCTTCTTTACTACAAGGTAGAACGTCTAATTCTTTGCAGGTATCTAAATTTAAATTTTCACTCCAAGCCATCACTTGCATACCAAATGCCTTACCCACTCTAGCAACTTGCGTTCCAACTTTTCCAAGACCAATCAAACCAAGAATTTTACCTTTTAATTCTACACCGACTGAAGTTTGCCAATAACCTTGATACATATTATCAATTTCCTCTTTTAAGTTTCTTGCCAATCCAAGTATTAATGCCCAAGTTAATTCAGGTGTTGGATTAGTATTGCTCTCAGTGCCACTGACAATAATTTTTCTTTTTTTTGTAGCATCTAAATCAATTGATTTATTTCTTAACCCACTAGTGATTATAAATTTTAATTTAGTTAAATTTTCTATCAAATTTTTTGTTATAGGAGTTCTTTCTCTCATTATAAGAAGAGCCTTAAATTCTGCTAATTTCTCTATTGCATCAGCTTCATCTGCAAAAGGCTCACTAAAAATTTTAATTTCATATTTTCCTGATAATTTTTTTAGATCCACAAATTGTTGTGAAACATTTTGATAGTCATCTAAAATTGCGACTTTAAGCATAAACTTTTTTATTAGATAAATAAATGCCAGACAATATAAAAAATGCTCCTACAAAATGATACATTTCAAATTTTTCTTTGAAAATAATAATTGCCATAACGGCACTAAATAACGGCATTAATTGAATAAACATAGAAGCTCGATTTGGACCAATTATCTCAATTCCTTTTTGCCAAAAATAATAAGCAGCTATAGCTGGAAAAATTGCTACATAAGTCAATATTAAAAAAAAATTTTTATCTAAATTTAATTCAAGACCGATTGATTTTTCATAAAAAAATTGTGGAATTAAAAAAAGTATTCCTACTGAAACCATTAGTTGTATCAAAGTAAATTGTGAAAATTTAAACTTATTTTTTTTTAGCAAGGTTGAATATAGAGACCAGGTAATTACACAAACTAACATCCATATATCACCTTTATTAAAATCTAGAGAAATTATCTTTTGGAAATCTCCATTAGAAATTATTGAGCCTATTCCAACTATTGAAACTAATAATCCAATTAACTGAAAAATATTTGTTTTTTCAATTTTCATTAATGATGAAAGAACAATTGTTGCTGCTGGAATAGCTGAAAGCATAAGCACGGCATTTATTACTTGTGTATAATTAAGAGCAAAATAAACTACAGAATTAAATGTGCTTATAGTAATTACTCCCATAAAACTAATTACAAGCCAATTTTTTTTTATATAGGATAGATTTTTAAAAATTTCTTTGTAAGTAAAAGGTATCAGAATAAACCAAACAGAAATCCACCTAAAAACATTTAAAGTTAATGGGGGAATTTCAGATAATGTTGCGAATTTTCCAACTATAAAATTACCTGACCAACAAAATGTTGCAAGCACTAAAAATAGGTATGCTAAATAGTTTTTATTAGACACAAAATCAAGAGAATCTTCTTGAGCTATAAGGATCTAAGTTTAAATTTGTATTTTCTTTAGCTATCATTCCAGATACTATCTTTCCAGATATTGGACCCAATGTCCATCCTAAATGATGATGTCCAAAACAATAAAACACGTTTTTATAATTTTTAGATGGACCCATTACCGGCAAAAAATCTGGTAATGTTGGCCTGAAGCCTAACCACTCATCTTCATGCTCAGGAAGATCCCCTAACATATACTTTGCATTATTAATTAAATTATTAATTCTTGATTTTGAGGCAGGATTATCTAAACCACCAAATTCAACAGTACCAACTACTCTTAACCCTTGTTCCATTGGCGTTATACCGAAACCTCTATTATGAAATATGACTGGTCTATTTAAAAGATGATCACAATCTTTAAAATGAACATGGTAACCTCTCTCTGTATCTAATGGAATTTTTTCATCCAATTTATCAGTCAGTTTCTTGGAAAAAGCGCCACAAGTTATTACAATCTTATCACAGCTGAAACATTCATTTTCACTTACCAAAACAGGACTCTCCTCTTCAAAATTTATATTTGTAATATTCTTATTTTGAAATTTTCCGCCTTTAGCTAAAAAAAGTTCAAAAAGTTTTAATAAAATCTTTTTTGGATTCCTAGCATGTCTTGCGTATGGGTAGTAAACTCCTGCATGATAAAATTTTTTAAGATTTGGTTCTAAATCATGTATATCTTTTTTTCCTACGAGTTGTTGTTTAACACCTAGCTCCTCTCTTACTTTGATTTCTAGTTCTCTACTTTTTAGATTTTTATCATTCCAAACATAAAGAATACCTTTATTTTCAACCAAGTTTTCGAGACTAATTTCTTCAAATAATTCATCATAAGCGGGAAGAGCCAAATCTAAAATTTGGTGCATATTTTTTGCAGTATGCATCATCTTACTTTTAGTTGTATTAAAGATAAATTTTAAAAACCAAGGAATCATTTTTGGTACATAATTCCATTTGAGAGCTAAAGGACCAGTTGAACTTAATAACATGGCAGGTACATCCATTAAAATATCTGTTCTATTTAGCGATAAGGATGCGTATGGTGAAAAATGACCAGCATTACCATATGAAGCGACAGGACTACCAGGTTTTTCTCGATCAAATATGGTTACTTTAAAACCTTTTTTTTGTAAAAATAAAGCATTAGAAATACCTTGAATACCAGCACCAATTATTCCAACATTTAAATTTTTATTCATAAAAAAAATATACAATTATTCTCTTAAAAAACTTAAGCGACAAATTATACTTAGGCGATTAATTGTTGGCTGTGCACCTTCGCACTCATTACTATTCCAAAGCCAATCATGGTAGCTAACATTGAAGAACCTCCGTAAGACATTATTGGCAATGGAGATCCAACTATAGGTAGCAAGCCTAGAACCATGCTCATATTTATTGTAATGAAAACAAAAATAGCAGCTCCGAAACCATAACAAAAAAGTTTAGCAAAATAACTTCTAGAATTAGCTCCAATAGCAACTATGCGATAAATTATAATAATATAAATTACTAACAGAACCACTGAACCGACAAAGCCGAATTCTTCTGAAAACAGAGTAAATATAAAATCAGTATGCTTTTCTGGCAAAAATTCTAAATAACTTTGAGTACCTTTTAAAAAACCTTTGCCAAAAATACCTCCAGATCCAACTGCAATTTTAGATTGAATAATCTGATAACCTGCACCTAGAGGATCTTTGTCTGGGTTTAGAAAAGTTAAAACCCTTAATTTTTGATAAGGTTTTAAAAAAGCTATTACAAATGGTAATGAAATAACGAAACCTAACATAGTATAGATAAAATATTTGTGATTAATTCCTGCAAACCACAAAACAGCAATTCCACTAACAGCTATTAATACTGAAGTACCCAAATCAGGCTGAACTATCACTAGACCCATAGGTAATAAAATTATTATTAGTGAAGTTAAAATTGTATATACAGAATTAACATTCTCTAATTTCATTCTATGAAAATACTTTGCCAAACACAAAATTATAAATATTTTCATAAGTTCTGATGGTTGTAAATTTATAAAATATAAGTTCATCCATCTTTTTGACCCTGAAGAAGTTATTCCAAAAAAATAGGTCCATACTAATAGACCCACCACAACAATGTAAGATAGATAGCCGACAGAAAACCAAAATTTGATATTAATAAATGAAATAAAAAGCATCATCATTGTAAAAATCATTAACTTTGTAAAATGACTTTTTGTATGAAATAAAATCTTTCCGCCATCAGTCGAATACATAGTTGCTAAACTGATAAAACCGAGCAATAAAATACAAATTAGTAAAATATAATCAAAATTTCTAAATTTTTGAAAAAATGTGGAGTTATTATTTGTTAGTCTGGTATGCTGATACATTTAAATCTCCAAGTATTTTTTATCGTTTATTGACTGTCTTAATTCATGTCGATCAATAATAAGTTTAAATAATTTCTTTGCCATAGGAGCAGCTGTTGTGCTTCCATTGCCGCCATGCTCCACAACAATACTTAGTGCGTATCTTGGATTAACATATGGGCCATAAGCAATATACAAAGCGTGATCTCTTTGCTCATAAGGAATTTCAGAAGTTTTTAAATCTAGCTCTCTTTCTCTCTCAGTAATTTTTTTAACTTGAGCTGTACCTGTTTTACCAGCAAATTGATATTTTGGATTATCAATTCTTGATCGATAAGAAGTTCCCATTACCTCATTGGTAGAGCCAAACATTGCATCTTGAATAATTTTTATATTTTTAGAATTTTTATAGAGGGGAGTGTAATAATCTTTTGGCTTTAATTTATCTTCATCATCTATAATTATTTTTGGATATATTTTGTGTCCACCATTTGCTATTTGTGCTGTCATTAGGCATAATTGTATTGGCGTAGTTTGAATATATCCTTGGCCTATTCCAGTAATAATTGTTTCTCCTAATAACCATCCTTTACCTAAAGTATTTTTTTTCCATTGAGTATTAGGAATCAATCCATCTTTTTCAATTTCGAATAAATTATCAAAAACTTTTTTTCCTAATCCAAATTTTTTTGCTGTTTCGCTTAATTTATCTACTCCAAGTTTCCTTGCTATCTCATAAAAATAAGTATCACATGACATCTTCATTGCGTTTCTGAGACTTACATATCCATGACCTTCTTTTTTCCAGCAATGATAGGTTTGATCATACATCTCAGTTTTTCCTGTGCATCTAACTGTAAAACTTGTGTTTATAATTCCATTTTCTAACGCAGATAAAGCCACAATGGGTTTTAATGTTGAGCCTGGAGAATATCTACCTTGCAAAGTTTTGTTCAATAGTGGCTTCATTGGGTCATTACGGATTAATTGCCAATTGTCTTGACTTATTCCAAAAACAAATAGATTGGGGTCAAATGAGGGAGAAGAATGCATAGCAATAACTTCACCAGTAAAAATATCCATTACACATATAGATCCTGCTTTGTCTTGTAATAGCTCATTTGCTAATTTTTGGATTTCTGTATCAACTGTAAGTTTTAGAGTTTTACCTTTTTTACCTTTTTTGAAACTCAAGTTGACTTATTCGTCTACCATATGCATTTACTTCATATCTCTCAATATCATTAGTTCCAATTAATTTTTCTTCAAAAGATTTTTCTAATCCAATTTTTCCAACTTTAAGACCAGGTACAAAATTCTTTTTTATTAGTTCTGTATTTTCAATATCCTGCTCATTTGCTTGACTAACATAACCGATAATATGAGTAAAATTATCATTAAAAGGATAATTTCTTGAGATAGAAATAACAGGTTTTACTCCATTTAAGTCATACAAATGGTTGTTTATTTTTGAGAATTTATCCCAACTTAAATTATTTGAAACTATCAAAGTTTCCCAAGGTTTAATTTCTTTTTTTCTTTTTAAAACTTTTTTAAACTCTGTGTCAGATAACTCTAATAAATCTTTAAGCCTATAGATAACATATTTGAAATTTTCTACTTGCTCGGGTATCACATGTAACTGATAAGCTTCAAAATTACCAGCTATAACATTGCCAAAATAGTCGTGAAATTCTCCTCTAACAGGAGCCAATTTCCATTCTCTAATTCTATTCTTGTCCGATAGTGTAAGATATTTCTTATTTTCTTTAACTTGAAGAAAGAACAACCTACTTACAATTCCAATCATTATAAAAAACTTTAGTGATCCCGTTATGAACATTCTACGATTAATTGAATTTAATTTTTTTACGTTATCACTTGATGAATTAATCATTTAAACCCCTTAGATAGTATTTGAATAAATAAGTGAAAAACATATACAGTATAAAAGTAAAAAAAATATTTACTAGATAACTTAAAAGTAAAAGATCATAAGAAAAAAATAAAGACAAAATTGAATAATTCATTGAATTTATCAAGCTTATTATAAATAAAAAATAGAACCAATCTTTTATCGGATTAGGTCTTATAGTAATATTTCTTAGATAGGATGTTGCAATACAAATTAATATATACGATAAACTACTAATTCCTAAAGGCAATCCAACAACAGTATCATTAATTAAGCCTGCTAAAAAAACCAATAAGTAGTCAAAATTCTTAAAATCTTTTAAAGTAAAGAAAAAAATTAAGATAAAAGGAAAATTAAAAGAAAAGTATTTAAGCTTTAAATAGTTTAAGTCAAATTCGTTTAACACAGAAATAAATAATGCTATTATTGGTAGAAAGGTGTAGAATTTGAAATATAATCCTTTTGATTTAAATTTAGTCATTAATCTGTCCTTTATTCATTACACAACTTTTATATTCCAAAGTCCCTACTTCAAAACCATCATTATTTAAAAAAGACTTACGACATTGATGACCAAATTTTAAATTTAGTCTTAAAAACTCAATTTCATCTAAATCAATATTGTATTGAGCAATTATTTGTTTTTGATCGTAAAGTTCATTTCTAAAGTCTACATTTTGTTTATTTAAGTTGTTAATTGTGATTTTTAATGATTCATTTTCTTCTTTTAATTTTAAATTAGTTTGTTCAATAATTTTTTTTTCATCTTCTAATATTTGTAATTTTGTATCAATAGTATTGATTTTTTGTGTATCATCTATTTCAGCTTGTTGATCTTCGTTTTTAACCTCAGTTTTAGTAACTAATTCAGCAAAAACATATTTTAATTGGCCAAAATCACTGTAAAAATCTACTTTAAATTTTTTTGAATTTCCTGTGTCAACTACATCAATTCTTCCGATAGGAATGCCACTTTTAAAAATTGCGCCAGTGCCCGATGTATAAACAATACTATCCTCTAAAATTAAGTTTGAAATGCCCTCTTTAATATATTTTATTTCACCATAATTTTTACCGGTACCTGTTATAATTGCCTGAATATTTTGTGGAGCTATCGTTACAGGAACATTGGAATTGAGATCAGATAATAATAAGACTCTTGATGTTTTATAATTTACTTCAACTACTCTGCCGACCAAATAAGATCTATCATAAATGTTAGTTCCGATTTTGATATTATCCTTACTACCTTTATTAATAATAATACTTTTTAAGTATGGACTATCATGATCAACGATTATTTTAGCTAGTAGTTTGTCTGAACTTAAAGTATAATTATTTATAAGCTCTTTTAATTCTTTATTTTCATATTGAGTGATTTGATCTGAAATGCTTTTAGACTTTAGCTCATTAAGCTCTTCTTTGTTTGATTTATAATTTTGAAAAAAAGATGAATATTCTTTTATTTCAAAAAATGTATTTTTTAAAAAATTTTCGGGTATTGAGACAATAAAAGAGGATCTATATACAGCTTCACTAATTCCAGCTTTTAAATACCTTATAAACTTAAAATCAAAACTAGATAAAATAATTGTAAAAATAGATACAAAAACTAGCGTTAATAATGAAAATTTCTGTTGAGTGCTTTTTTTTAAAAAAGCAGATCGAATTGCAATTATGAAATCATCTCTGCTAGAGGCCATCTTTTAATATTCAGTCAGCATAGTAGAAAATGTTTGCTCTTGATCTAAAGCTTTACCTGTTCCAACTGCAACACATGACAGTGGGTCATCAGCTATATGAACTGGCAAGCCTGTCTCTTTTGAAAAACGCTTATCAATATTTTTTAACAAAGCTCCACCTCCAGTTAGAACTAGACCCATATCTACAAGGTCAGCCGATAATTCTGGTGGAGTACTTTCTAATGCATCCTTAATACCATTAACCATCTGTTTTAAAATATCGTTTAAGGCTTCTGCAGTATCCTCTTCAGTAATATTTACTTCTTTAGGAGTTCCTGATCTTAAATCTCGTCCTTTAACTGCATATGTATTATTGTTAGTTGGTATTGCTGTTCCAATTTCTTTTTTAATTTTTTCAGCGGTGCTATCTCCGATCATCAAGTTGTACTCTCTTCTCATGTAGTTCACCATTGCAGCATCCATTGAGTCTCCTGCTACCCTTAATGATTTAGAATAAACTAGTCCACCTAATGACATAACTGCAATTTCACTTGTTCCACCACCAATATCAACAACCATTGATCCTGTCGCTTCTGATATAGGTAAGTTCGCTCCTATTGCTGCCGCAATTGGTTCCTCGATTAATTGAACTCTTCTCGCACCTGCTGCTAGCGCACTATCTTGTATGGCTTTTCTCTCAACAGGGGTTGATCCAGTTGGTACACAAATTAAAATTCTAGGATTTGCAAAGGTACTTCCTTTATGAACTTTCTTTATAAAGTGTTTGATCATTTCCTCAGTTACAATAAAATCTGCAATAACACCGTCTCTTAAAGGTCTTATAGCTTGAATATTGCCAGGTGTTCTTCCCAACATGGTTTTAGCTTCATCACCAACCGCTAGAACCTGTTTTTTCCCAGCTTGATCGACAATAGCAACAACAGATGGTTCATTTAAAACCACTCCTTGTCCTTTTACAACAACTAAGGTATTGGCAGTCCCTAAATCTATCGCCATATCTTGACTCCAGACTTTTTTAATCCTTTCAAATATTCCCATTATACTCCTCCTTTAATTTTTTGATGTTCAATATTTTTGTAAAGTGATTTTTTTTCTCTTTTAATCAACATTTTATTTAATGCGTTTAAGTATGCATTTGCTGATGCTACTAAAGTATCAGTATCAGCAGACTGTCCAACAGTAGTACGATCATTTTCCTCAATTTTTACACTCACAGTCGCTTGTGCATCTGTTCCTTCTGTAACAGCATGAACTTGATATAAAGACAATTTTACATCATGTGGATAAAGTTCTTTTATACATTTAAAAATTGCATCAACAGGACCATCTCCTGTTTGAGTAGTTTTCTTAATCTCTCCAAAAACATCCAAGGTCATATCTGCTCTTTGTGGCTCTCCTGTGCCAGCAAAAACTTTTAGAGATTTAAGATTGATAGCATTAATTTTATTATCTATAATTAAACTATCATCAACTAAAGCAACAATATCCTCATCATAGATATGTTTTTTTTTATCG
This sequence comes from uncultured Pelagibacteraceae bacterium, assembly GCA_902541315.1. Lineage (GTDB taxonomy): Bacteria > Pseudomonadota > Alphaproteobacteria > Pelagibacterales > Pelagibacteraceae > Pelagibacter. The sequence continues at coordinate 30,398 of CACBQF010000006.1, read as the reverse complement.
GCTAAAATTTTGAATTTTCCAAAAGCTGCTTGAACAACATCATCAGTTACATCTGCATATCCAAGATCACTTAATTTATCTTTAAATGCATGTCTGCCTGAGTGTTTACCCATTACTAAAGAAGTTTTTTTAACTCCTACACTTTCTGGAGTCATTATTTCGTATGTTTCCCTGTTTTTTAGCATTCCATCTTGGTGAATTCCTGATTCATGTGCGAAAGCATTTTTTCCAACAATAGCTTTATTAAACTGAACTGGAAACCCTGTGGCATTTGAAACAATTTTTGAAGCTTTGCTAATTAATTCTGTCTTGATACCAGTTTGATAAGGCAATAAATCATCTCTAGTTTTTATTGCCATAACTATTTCCTCAAGAGCTGCATTACCAGCCCTCTCACCAATACCATTGATTGTGCATTCAATTTGTCTAACACCAGCTGATAATCCAGATAATGCATTTGCTACAGCTAAACCTAAATCATTATGACAATGAGCAGAAATAATTGCTTTATCAATATTAGGAACATTATTCTTAATGAGATTAATAGTTTTAGCGAATTCCTCTGGTATGGAATAGCCAACAGTATCCGGAATATTAATTGTTGTAGCACCACATTTTATTGCTAACTCAATTGTTTTATACATGAAATCTAAATTGGTCCTAGTACCATCCTCACATGACCACTCAACATCATCTGTAAATTTTTTTGCATAAGTAACACTTTCCTTAATTGCGCCTAATACTTGCTCATCTGACATGTTAAGTTTGTGTTTCATGTGAACAGGACTAGTAGAAATAAAAGTATGAATTCTAAATCTTTTCGCAAATTTTAAAGACTCATGGCAAGCATCAATATCTTTTTTAGTTGCTCGAGCTAATCCACAAGGAATTGAATTTTTTATACTTTTACTAATTGCAGTTACTGCCTCGAAATCTCCTGGTGATGAAATCGGAAAACCAGCCTCAATAATATCAATACCCATTTCATCAAAAACTCTTGAGATCTGAATCTTTTCCTCAACACTCATAGAAGCTCCTGGTGATTGTTCACCATCTCTCATTGTCGTGTCAAAAATGTAAACTTTTTCTTTTTCAGACATAAAATTATTTTTCAAGAAATATACAACCTATCGTTTAGATTGCAAAATAAATCAACTAAATTAGCTCAATTTGAAACAAAAGTTTACTTCTTGTCACTATCCACTAATTTTTTCTTACCAATCCATGGCATCATTGCCCTTAAATTAGCTCCAACTTTTTCTACCGGATGCTCAGCTAATTTTGCTCTAGTAGCTAAAAAATTTTTTTGGCCATTTTTACATTCATCCATCCATGCCTTTGTAAATTTTCCCGACTGAATATCAGCCAATACCTCTTTCATTCTTTTTTTTGTTTCTTCTTTGTTGATTATTTTTGGTCCAGTCTGATATTCACCATATTCAGCTGTATTAGAAATTGAATAATTCATATTAGCAATTCCACCCTCATAAATGAGATCTACGATTAATTTCACCTCATGAACAGTTTCGAAATACGCCATTTCAGGTTCATAACCAGCTTCAACCAATGTTTCATATCCGTTTTTTATTAGTTCCACTAATCCACCACACAGAACAGTTTGTTCACCAAATAAATCTGTTTCAACCTCATCTTTAAAAGTAGTTTCAATAATACCGGATCTTCCCCCACCGATCGCTGAAGCATAAGACATAGCAAGATCTCTTGCCTTTCCAGATCCATTTTGGTGAACTGCAAATAAACATGGTACACCGCCACCTTTTTCATATTCACTTCTTACCAAATGACCAGGTCCTTTAGGAGCGACCATGAAAACATCTAAATCTTTTCTTGCTTTTATCAAATCATAATGAACATTTAGACCATGCGCAAAAGCTATTGAAGATCCTTCTTTAACCCTTTGCTCAATGTGATTTTTATAAATTGATGCTTGTAATTCATCAGGAGTTAATATCATCACGATGTCAGCCCATTCGGCTGCATCTGATAAGTTCATAACTTTAAGTCCTTTAGATTCTGCCTTTGCAATACTTGAAGATCCATCTCTTAAGGCTACAACGACTTCTTTTACACCACTGTCTTTTAAATTTAGAGCATGAGCATGACCTTGGCTGCCATAGCCAAAAATTGCTATTTTTTTATCTTTAATGAGATTGCTATCTGTATCTTTTTCATAAAACATTTTCATTTTTTTTCTCCTTTAGTAAATTTATTTAAATATTTCAGAACCTCTAGTCATAGCTATCGCACCTGTTCTAGACGTGCTTATAAGTCCATTTGACTTTAGCTTTTTATTCATTTTATCAATTTCTCTTCGTAGAGCAGTAATTTGAATTACTACAGATTTTTTTGTTTTATCTAATATTACTGGATTGAAAGTTTTGCAAGCTTTAAGACACTTATCAATTTTACTTTTATTTCCCACAACTTTAAGCAGAGCCATTTCTTTAAAAATGACTTTTTTATCCTCTCGTTTAAAGTCTGCAACTTTATGGACTGGGACTAATTTCTTCAATTGTAATTTAATTTGATCAATTACTTGAGGTGTTCCAGTCGTTACAATAGTAATTCTTGATATATTTTTCGTTGCATCAATCTCTGCTACAGCTAAAGACTCTATATTATAACCTCTGCCGGAAAACAATCCAACTACTCTTGCAAGCACTCCAGCTTCATTATCTACCCAGACTACGATAATATGTGTACCAGATTTACTTTTTTTGGTTGGAATATTATAAGCTGATTTAGGACTCGACATTAAACTAATGCTTTTCCTTTACCTGAAATTTTATTATCTTTTTTATCATTTGGACCTAAAATCATCTGATTGTGAGGTTTTCCTGATGGTATCATTGGAAAGCAATTCTCATTAGGATCAACTCTACAATCAAAAATTACTGGACCTTTATGCTCTAACATTTCATTAATTTTAACATCTAATTCATCCGGGTTATCAGCTTTAATACCTTTACATCCATATGCCTCTGCTAATTTTACGAAATCTGGTAATGCCTCTGAATAACTTTCGGAATAGTTTTTTTCATGAAGTAATTCCTGCCATTGCCTTACCATTCCCATATATTGATTATTCAAAACAAATATTTTAATTGGCAGATTATACTGGACTGCTGTTGACATTTCTTGAATGGTCATCAGCACTGATGCTTCGCCAGCAATATCAATGACAAGCTTATCAGGATGCGCAATTTGAACACCTACTGCAGCTGGGAGACCATATCCCATTGTTCCAAGTCCACCAGATGTCATCCATCTATTTGGTTTATTAAATTTATAATGTTGTGCAGCCCACATCTGGTGTTGACCGACTTCTGTGGTAATGAACGTGTCTTGTTTTTTTGTTAATTCGTATAATCTTTGTACCGCATGCTGGGGTTTTATAAACTCTTTACTATTTATAAAACCAAGTGAATCTTTTTCTCTCCATTTTTCAATTTTTTCCCACCATTTAGAAACATTTTGTTTATTTGAATTTTTGAAACCATTTTTTTTTTGACTAATAGTTTTAACGGCTGCTTTAAGAACCTCGTTCACATCACCTACGATCGCTAAATCAACTTTAATTATTTTATTTATCGAAGATGGATCAATATCAATATGAACTTTTTTAGATTTCGGAGAAAACTCATCTATCTTTCCAGTTATCCTATCATCAAATCTTGCTCCAATATTTATCAATAGATCACAATCATGCATAGCATTATTTGCTTCATAAGTTCCATGCATACCAAGCATACCTATAAACTGACTATCGTCACCAGGAAAAGCTCCCAAACCTTGTAATGTTGATGTAATTGGGAAACCAACCATTCGCACAAACTCTCTTAATGATTCACTTGCTTCTGGGCCAGAGTTGATAACTCCACCACCAGTGTAAACTACAGGTTTTTTTGCTTTCGCAATTAAGTCAACTAATTCATTAATTTCATCTTGAGAAAAATTGTTATGCAATTTTCCATTAGATTTTTTTTCTTTTTTTGTTTTCGTATATTTAATTTTTGCGAATTGAATATCTTTTGGAATATCTACTAAAACAGGACCTGGTCTTCCTGTTGTGGCGACTCTAAAGGCTTCATGAAGAGTTTTTGATAGTTCCTTAATATCTTTTACTAACCAATTATGTTTTGTGCATGGTCTAGTAATTCCTGTTGTATCACACTCTTGAAAGGCATCTGTTCCTATCAAGTGCGTTGGTACTTGTCCTGAGATACAAACTAATGGTATCGAGTCCATATAAGCATCAGTCAAAGCTGTAACTACATTTGTAGCTCCTGGTCCAGAAGTAACTAGAACAACACCAGGTTTACCACACGATCTTGCATAACCCTCAGCTGCATGACCGGCACCTTGTTCGTGTCTAACTAATATATGCTTTATAGAAGAGTGATTTTTTAATTCATCGTAAATTGGAAGAACTGCACCTCCAGGATAACCAAAAATAAATTCGACGTCTTGATCCTCAAGGCATTTAAAAACAATTTCAGCTCCTGAATATAATTTAGACATTTAAGCAATCTAGCTGAAGTTGTGCTTATTGGTCAAGGTAAAGTCAAAAAATATCTAAATATTTTTAAGAAAGTTGTTCAGCCTAGTATGCCTGATTTTGTTCCAATCCATCATATTTCCTCTGCCCCAAGTAACCTGTCTTTTAGCGTATTGCCTAGTCTTTATTGATATTCTTTCAATAACCTCATTAATTTCAATTTTTTTATCAATAAAGTCCTTAATTTCAATTAAGCCTATTGCCTTAGTTGCTGTTCTTTTTTTTGAAACCCTCATGTTCAAAAATTTTTTAGCCTCTAAAATGGCACCTTTATTGATCATGTTTTGAGCACGGTTACGAATCTTATTTACTAAAATATCCCTAGGGTAATCGATGTAAATTTTATAAAAGTCTTTATCTTCAAAAATTGATTTAGTTGCCTTAAACCACTCAAGTAATGTTTTTTTGGTAAATAGTTTAACTTCATAAGCTCTTATTAATCTTTGAGTATCAGATGGATTGACATAATCTTGAATTTTTGGATCAAGTTTTTTTAATTTTTTTAGAAAAATTTTATTACCCACAGAACTGTTCAATTTCCTAACTTTTTCTCTAATTTGAATTGGAATTTTCGGAATGTTAACTATCCCATCAGTTAACGTTTTGAAATATAAACCAGTACCTCCAACTATTATTGGAATATTCTTTCTCTTTTTAATGTCGGAAATCTTTTTTTTTGCAGCTTTTAGCCATTCTCCTGATGAATAATTTTTTTTTACAGACTGAAATCCATATAAATGATGCTTAATCTTTTTGAAATCTTTTTTAGATGGTCTAGCAGATAAAATCTTAAGCTCCTTATATATTTGCATACTATCAGCATTTATAATTTCACCCTTTATTTTTTTTGCAAGTTTTACTGCGAATTCTGATTTTCCTGATGCTGTGGGTCCATAGATTAAAATAATTTTGGATTTTAAATCCATAAATTAATTTAATTTAATACCAATATATCTTCTTTGATTTTGACTATTATAAATAACCAATAAAATTGTCTTTTGATCACTATTTAAAACTTTTTTTACGACTTCAGATAAGTCATCTATTGATCTTATTTTTTTCTTTTGAGCCTCTAAAATAATACTATTTGATTCAATAGATCCTTTAAGTGGGCTATCGTTTTCAATTTTAGTGATTACCAACCCTGATGTTTGGTTAGGTAAATTTCTACTTTTAATATCTTCTTTATTAATCAATCTTACGTTTATTTTTAGTTCATCTATTGAAGTCTCTTTTGGTGAAGTTTTTTTCTCAGCGACTTTAAAATCCTCTGAGGTTTCTAATCTTCCAAGTGTGATTGTTTTAATTATCTCTTTTTTATTCCGCCAAATTTTTACTTTTACATTTTTTCCAACTTCTGTTCTAGCAACGATTGTTGGGAGTTCTTTCATCTCTTTTATTTTTTCACCATTAAATTCAAGTATGATATCACCTGCCTTTACACCAGCTTTTTGGGAAGGACTATTTTCGGCAACACTGGCAACTAATGCCCCTCTAGGCTCATCTAAATTTTCAACATCTGCAATTTCTTTTGTAACATCCTGAATTCTGACACCTAACCAACCTCTTTTGGTTTCACCAAATTTTACCAACTGATCTATTACAATTTTTGCACTGTTAGATGGTATTGCAAAGCCAATTCCAATAGAACCACTTCTTCCAAGAATTGCAGTATTGATCCCTATTACATCTCCATTTAAATCAAAAAGGGGGCCACCAGAATTACCAGAGTTAATTGATGCATCTGTTTGTATGTAATCTTCATATCGAGTTAGTCCTAATGAACGATTTCTTGCTGAAATAATTCCAGATGTAACAGTCCCACCAAATCCAAATGGATTACCAATGGCAATTACCCAATCGCCAATTCTTGCTTTATCAGAGTTTCCAAATTTAACTGGAATGAATTTCTCATTAGAATCTAATTTTAAAACAGCTATATCAGAGAGAGGATCTGCTCCAATTACCTTAGCTTTAAACTCTTTGTCACCATTAACTCTTACAATGATATCCTCTGCATCCTGAATTACGTGGTTGTTAGTAATTACTATTCCTTTTTCATCAATAATAAAACCTGATCCAAGTGCAGCAGACTTTCTTTCTTGGGGAGCTCCAAATTCTTTGAACATGTCTTCAAATGGTGAGCCAGGTGGAAACTGAAATGGAAAGGGATTTGATTGAGTGGTAACCGTTGTTGTAGTTGAAATATTTACAACTGACGGCATTAATTTTTCTGCTAAATCAGCAAATGATCCTGGAATTTCCTTCGAAAAAGAGGAAAGTGAATTATTACATAACAATAAAATAGATATTAGAAAAACTCGTATTTTTTTTTTAAATCTTCGCATAATAAATAATTATAAAACCTATTATTGCAAAAACTAATCCGCCAGTTCTAAGTTGTCCTGAGGGAATTAGCTCCAATTTTTTCAACATACTCTTCATTTTTGATGGAAATATGGCATATAATATTCCCTCAACAAATAAGAATAGACCAAATGCAATGATCAATTCTCTCATTATAGTTTAATTTGATTGAGGCTGATTTATATTTCCGAAAAATTTAAAAAACTCGCTGTCAGGTGACAAAATCAATGAGGTTTCACCTCCTATTAAAGCTTTTTCATATGCTTGCATTGCTCGATAAAACGCAAAAAACTCTGGATCTTGTCCAAAAGCGCTAGCAAATATATTATTTCTCTTACCATCACCCTCACCCTTCATAATCTCTGATTTTTTTTGCGCGTCAGCTAAAATCACCGTTACTTCTTTGTCAGCTGTAGAAGTGATCGTTACTGCCATCTCCGCACCTCTTGCTCTAAATTCTTTTGCTTCTCTTTCCCTTTCAGTCTGCATTCTTCTAAAGATCGCATCACTGTTTGCCTGGGGAAGATCTGCTCTTTTAATTCTTACATCATTAATTTTTATCCCAAAGTTTTCCGCTTCATTATTAACCCCTTCTTGAATTAATGCCATTTGTTTTGTTCTATCCTCTGATAATAAAGTTTGAAGTTCTTGTTGACCCAAAACATTTCTAATTCTTGAATTAATAATTGTTGCTAATCTTGATCTAGCTACTCGCTCGTTACCTACAGAAATATAAAATTTTAAAGGATCTACTATTTGAAATCTTGCAAAAGCATCCACGATTAATCTCTTTTGATCTGAGGCAATTACTTCTTCTGGTGGAGTATCTAAGTTTAAAATTCTTTTATCTAAAAAGACTACATTTTGGATAAATGGAATTTTAAAATTTAAACCTGGTTTTACAATTATTCTTTTTGGATCACCAAACTGTAAAACGATAGCTTGATTTACCTCTTTTACAATAAATATTGAAAAAAATAATGTTGCTGCTATGGCAACAACTATTCCAGCAATAACTTTTCCCATATTCATAATTTAATTAGTCACTTTCTTTTTTAATTCAGGCAATGGTAGATAAGGTACAACACCTGATCCAGCATTCTTTTCTATAATTACTTTATCTATATCTGCTAAAACTTTTTCCATTGTCTCTAAATACATTCTTTCTTGTGTAACTGATTTTGCATTTTTATACTCATTATAAATTGCTAAAAATCTACTTGCTTCACCTTCTGCTTTTGCAACAACTTCTTTTTTATATGCCTCAGCAGCTTGTAATATTTTTGCAGCTTCACCACGAGCTCTTGGTATCACATCGTTTGCATATGCTTCTGCTTCGTTTTTCGATCTTTCCATATCGGCTCTTGCGGCTTGGACATCTCTAAAAGCGTCAATCACTTGATCCGGTGGATCAGCTTTTTGTGTTTGTACTTGGGTGATTTGAATACCACTTGTGTATTCATCTAAAATTTTTTGAATAATCTCTTGAGTATCAGTTTCTATTAAAGATCTTCCTTCTGTAAGAATAGGTTGAATATCTGATCTGGCAATAACTTCTCTCATTGCTGTTTCTGCTGCAGCTTTTACAGTACCCTCAGGATCCTGGATTTTAAATAGAAAATTTCCAGCATCTTTAATTACCCAAAAAACAGAGAAATCTATATTAACAATATTTTCGTCACCAGTTAACATTAAGCTTTCTTGTGGAACATCAGCAACACCACCCTGAGAAGAAAATCCACTGTCTCTCTCAGACCTGAAACCTATATCGATTCTATTCACCTTTGTAACCTTTGGAGTAAGTACTGATTCAACAGGAAAAGGTATGTGGTAATTTAATCCTGGTTGAGTAGTTTTCACAAACTTTCCAAATCTTAAAACTACACCCTGCTCATCTGGCAACACTCTGTAAAGACCACTTGCCAACCAAACAAAACCTAAAATAAGTAAAACTAAAATAGCTTGTTTTCCACCAGAGGAACTTCCACCTGGTAAAAATTTTTTTATTTTTTCTTGAAATTCTTTTATAATTTTATCGATATCTGGTGGAGTTGGTCCTCTACCTGAACCATTTCTGCTTCCACCTCCTGGAGGCTTGCCCCAAGGACTACCGCCGCCTTGTCTAAAATCATCTGACATTATGGCAATCTATATAATGTCTTTATGCTGAAAAACAAGGTAAGATCACGTTATGCCTAAAGAAAAGCAGGAATTAAGTGACGCAATGCGAAGAAAGTTGAGTGTAAAATCAACTGAAAAAAAGCCAATTAACGGAACAAAATTTACTATTGCAATTTCTAGTGCTAAAGGTGGAGTCGGGAAGTCAACTTTTGCAACAAATCTTGCTTTGGCTTTAAAAAAAATAGGTTGTAAAGTTGGAATATTAGATGCTGATATATATGGACCATCTATTCCCAAAATGTTTGGGATAAATGAGAAACCAAAGAGTGATGGTCAAAAGTTGGAGCCTATAATTAAATATGATATTCAATGTATGTCTATAGGTTTTCTGACAGATGAAAAAACTCCAATGATATGGAGAGGTCCAATGGTAACAAGTGCAATTAAAACATTCGCTCAAAAAGTAAATTGGAGAGATTTAGATTTTATAATTGTAGATATGCCACCCGGGACTGGTGATACTCAATTAACTTTTTCTCAAGGCATCGAAATTAATGGAGCAATCATAGTATCTACCCCACAAGAAGTAGCACTTTTAGATGTTAAAAGAGGAATAAAAATGTTTGACAAACTTGGGGTAAAAATTTTGGGTCTTATAGATAATATGAGCTCTTTTACAGGGGATGATGGAAAAAAATATGCAATTTTTGGAGAAGGTGGAGTTAAAAGAACAGCGGAAGAATTTAATAAAAAATTTTTGGCTGAAATACCAATTAATCCTGAAGTTGGTAAGTCAGGAGATCAAGGAAAACCTATTGTCGAAAGTTATCCAGAGAATGAAATATCACAGATTTATTTAGACTTAGCTAAAAAAATTAAATCAATTTATCTTTAAGCTCTAAAACAGACATAAGCTCATTCCATTCTCTTTTTGACAATCCTGATTTATCAATATGCACTTTTTCTCCACTTATTAACTTTTGGATCACTTTCTTACCTTTAGACGAGATTTCTGTACCACCTACTCTATAATCCATAAAAGCTTCATAAGTAATTGGAACCCATTTTTTTACTGTATTAAGCATAGCATCTGCGTAAGCTCTAATCTCAAATTGAGCATGATGATCTGCTCTTAATCTTAAAAAATTCATTAAATTTAAAAGATCTGTTTTCCAATACCACTGAGTGTATGTGTTTAAAGTCAAATTCATTCTTGCAAGCTCTCTGGCTAAACCAACTTGTTTTTCATCTATTATTGAGCCATCATATCTTTCATTAAGCATAGTTTCATAGTTATCATAGGTTTGTTCGGCATCCTTCTTTAATAAGTCTAGAACTTTTTTTGCTTGCTCTCCTGTAAGAACGTCACCTCTACCCTGTCTATTACTTTGAGATTGTGCAGCTAAATTTTCTAAGGAAGGTAAATAAAATTCTTTGTCTAAAATTGAATATCTTGCAGAATATTCATTTACATTTGCTGTTCTATGCCTGATCCATTGTCTTGCAATAAAAATTGGAAGTTTAACATGATATTTAATTTCACACATTTCAAATGGGGTACTATGCCAGTGCCTCATTAAATATTTTATTAATCCGGAGTCAGTTGAAACTTTTTTAGTACCCTTGCCATAAGAAACTCTTGCTGCTTGAACTATTGACGTATCATCCCCCATATAATCAATCACTCGAATAAAACCATGATCTAAAATAGGAATTGCTTCATAAAGAATGTTTTCTAATTCTGCTACAGTAACTCTTTTTGTTTTATTTTCTTGAGACTGTTGATCTTTAATTTCCTGTTGTTGTTCTTTAGTTAATTTCATGAATAATTTATTGAATCTTTAAGAATTAGTTTTATATTAATCATGTTGGTTTTCCAACTATGACGATAAACGAATTTCGTAATAACCATTGCGGACGTGGGGGCAGTACCCACCACCTCCACCATTTACAACTTATGGGGGTGAACTAGATTCGACGGGTGACTAAAAGCTATTCTTTCGTTCGGAATTGTACCTCCGAAAAGGGCTATTTATAATTGCTAACGAAAGTTACGCACTTGCTGCCTAATTAACTTTGTTAATTAAGCAAACGGGGTTTTGGGGCACCTGGCAACAGAACGCCCCTAAAATTGATAATTTTTTTTTAATTCAGCTTGTGCTGCAGCTAATCTTGCAATTGGAACTCTATAAGGTGAGCATGAAATGTAATTTAAACCAGCTCTAGAACAAAAATCTATACTTTTTGGATCGCCACCATGTTCACCACAAATACCTAACTTGATTTTTTTATTTTGTTTTTTTCCTTTAGTGACAGCTATCTCAACTAAATCTTTTACACCTTCATCTATTGAAACAAACGGATCTATAGAAAAAATCTTATTTTCAATATAATCGTTTAAAAATTTACCACTATCATCTCTGCTTATTCCAAAAGTAGTTTGTGTCAAATCGTTCGTACCAAAACTAAAAAACTCAGCATGCTTTGCAATATCTTTTGCTTTAATTGCGGCTCTCGGTAACTCAATCATCGTTCCAACTAAAAATTCTATTTTAACTTTATTTTCCTTTTGTACTTTTCTTGCAGTATCAATAACAAGATCTTTCATTATTTTTATTTCTGCTTCAGTCGACACAAGAGGAATCATTATTTCGGGAAATGCAGATTTTTCCTTATTTTTTTTTAATTCTGCCAAGCCTTTAAAGATTGCTTCACATTGCATTTCATAAATTTCGGGGAATGAAATAGCTAATCTACAACCTCTATGTCCAAGCATTGGATTTTGCTCATGAAGTTCATCAATTCGCGATTTTACCTCTTTAACACTTATACCAACTACTTCTGCAACATCTGAAATTTCTTTTTCAGATTTTGGTAGAAACTCATGTAATGGAGGATCAAGCAAACGTACTGTAACTGGTAATCCATGCATAATCTTAAATATTTCAACAAAATCTTTTTTTTGATGTGGTAAAAGCTTCAAGAGTGCTTTTAATCTGTCTTCCTTAGTTTTAGAGAGTATCATCTCTCGTACAGAGATAATCCTTTCTTCATCAAAAAACATGTGCTCCGTTCTGCATAAGCCAATTCCCTCTGCTCCAAAATCTCTTGCAACTTTTGTGTCTAATGGAGTTTCTGCGTTTGTTCGCACTTTAAGTTTTCTAACCTTGTCTGCCCAACTCATTAATTTTGAAAAGTCACCAGAAATTTCAGGTTTTATTGTTGGCACACTTCCTAAAATAATTCTTCCAGAGGAACCATCAATTGTAATTACATCGCCTTCTTTAATTTCAAATGATGCAGTTTTAAAAATTTTTTTCTCATAATCAATATCGATTTCACTCGAACCAGAAACACATGGTCTTCCCATTCCTCTTGCAACTACAGCTGCATGACTTGTCATTCCTCCCCTGGCAGTCAATATTCCTTTAGCAGCGTGCATACCCTGAATATCTTCTGGAGAAGTTTCAACTCTAACTAATATTACATCTTGCATCATATTATTAAGTCTCTCAGCCTCTTCAGATGTAAATACCACCTTTCCACTAGCAGCTCCTGGTGAAGCAGGTAAACCATTTGCAATTATCTCTATAGAACTTTTTTCATCCAAAGTAGGGTGTAATAATGTGTCTAAAGAATTTGGATCTATTCTTAAAATTGCTTGTTTTTTTGAAATTAATTTTTCCTTTACCATATCTACAGCAATCTTAACTGCTGATTTTGCAGTTCTTTTACCTGACCTAGTTTGTAGGATCCATAATTTCTCATTCTCAACTGTAAATTCTACATCTTGCATATCTTTATAATGTGCTTCTAACTTTTTTAAAATTTTATGAAGCTCTAAATAAACTTTTGGCATAGACTCTTCCATAGAAAATGCCTTAACTTTTGCCTCCCGTTTAGCTTTTTTCGTAATATATTGCGGTGTCCTTGTTCCTGCTACCACATCCTCTCCTTGAGCATTAATTAAATACTCTCCATAAATATTATTTGATCCGTCTGACGGATTTCTTGTAAAAACAACTCCAGTAGCACAATCATTTCCCATGTTTCCAAATACCATAGATTGTACGTTAACTGCTGTTCCCCATTCAGACGGTATCTGATTTAACTTTCTATAAATTTTAGCTCTATTACTCTCCCAAGATAAAAATACTGCACTTATTGCTCCAAATAATTGTTGATAAACATCTTGAGGAAATTCTTTTTTTGTTTTTTCTTTAATAATATTTTTAAAGTCTTTTATCAAACCATCCCAATCATCTTCATCAAGATCTGTATCCAGCAAAACTCCCTTGGTTAACTTATAATTTTCTATAAGTTCCTCAAAATGATAACTTTCTACCCCAAGAACAACATTTCCATACATTTGAATAAATCTTCTATAACTATCTTTAGCAAATCTTCCGTTAGATGTTTTGTTAGCTAGTGCTTCAACAGTTTTGTCATTCAAACCAAGGTTGAGTATTGTATCCATCATACCAGGCATAGACACTCTAGCACCAGATCTCACAGATAATAAAAGAGGATTTTTTAGATCTCCAAATTTTTTTCTCACATCTTTCTCAATTACCTTTAACTCTTTTTTAATTTGGCTTAGCAATGAAGAATTCAATTTCTTTTTATTTTGATAAAAAAGATCACAAACCTTAGTTGAAATTGTAAATCCAGGTGGAACTGGAAGACCCATTCTTCCCATTTCTGATAAGTTAGCACCTTTGCCACCTAAAAAATTTTTAGGATTTTTAATTTTTTTGGAGTCTTTAGATTTAAAATTTAAAATCAATTTATTCATTATTTGCCTTTAATAATTGAAAATTCATAAAATTTTGAAAGGTTTTACATAACATATTTATAAGTTCCAAACGATTTTTTCTTAAATCTTCGTTATCCTCATTTACTTTTACATGATCAAAAAATTCAAAAACTTCTTTTTTTGCTCCCGCTAATATTGATAGGGACTTCTCATAATTTTCATCATTATCTATATTTGAATAATACTTCTTTATGTCAGTAATTTTTTTAAACAAATTTTTCTCATAATCACTTTTAAAAATACCAGGATCAGTTGAATTAGTTATTTCAATTTCTTGATTTTTCATTTCGCCTTGAAGTATATTGGAGGCTCTTTTATAACTTGATGTTATATCTATACCAATTTGATTATTAATTATTTTATTTATACATCTTGCTTTTTCGAAAGATGAAAACAATCTATTAGCTGAAAAATTTGAAATTGATGCATCGATGATATCAAATCGAATATTTTTTTCTTTAAGATAATATCTAAATCTATCTTTTAAAAAATTATTTAAATCATTTTTTAATTCTTCATTTACAAGAGTAAAATTTTGTTCTTGATATAATCTAATAGAATAATTTAATAAATCATTTAATTTTAAGTCTTTTTTATTTTCAATTATTATTCGAATTATGCCAAGCGCCATTCTTCTAAGTGCAAATGGATCTTTTGAACCTGTAGGTTTTTCATCAACCCCAAAAAAACCAACAAGACTATCAATTTTATCTGTCACCGATAAAGCAATACTGAAAGGTTTTTTTGGTAAAGCTGAGTCTAATCCAATAGGTAAATATTGTTCAGTTATTGATAAACAAATATCTTTATCAAAACCTTGATGTGTAGAAAAATATCCTCCCAAAATTCCCTGTAATTCAGGAAACTCACCAACTAAATCAGAAGTTAAGTCTGTTTTGCAAACAGATGCTGATAACTCTACTTTTTCTTTACTAATCAATAGTTCATCAGATATCATTCCACCTAATTTTCTCATCCGCTGAACTTTGTCAAAATAGGTCCCAAGTCCTTTGAAAAAATTAACTCTTTTTAATTCAGATACCTTTTTTACTAAATTTTGGGTTTTATCTTTATTCCAAAAAAACTCTGCATCACTCAATCTGGCATCAACAACTCTCTGATTCCCAAGTTTAATTAATCCTTTTTGATCTTTTTTATTTGCAACGATTAAAAATTGATTTGTGATTTGATTATTTTTATCAAGGGCAGGAAAATATTTTTGATGTGACTGCATAGTTAAAATGAGTATTTCCCTCGGAATTGACAAAAATTTTTTATTGAAATCGCATAATAAAACATGAGGACATTCAACTAAATTTACGACCTCATCAAATAATTTTGAATTTTCTAAAATAAATAATTTATTTTTATTTAAAATCTTTGTGAATTCCTTTTGAATAATTTTTTTTCTTTTATTTTGATCAACAATTGTTCCATGATTTTTCAAAAACTTTTCATATGATCTGAAATCTTTAAATACTCCTATCTTTTCCTCAAAGTCCTTATCAATAAAAGTTTTATTTGACGAGGTTAGATGGTAAAATTTAAAATCTATTATTTTTTCATCAAATACTGACAAGATAGACTTTAGTGGTCTTGCCCAATTAAGATCAAATACACCCCATTTCATTGATTTTTTCCATTGGTAGCTACCTAATAGTTTAGGAATTAAATCTTTTAACAAATCTGAGGTGTTCAACATTTTTGAGGTTGTTTTAAAAAAATAGAATTCTCCTTTTTCAGTATGACGTTTAATAAGTTGTTTTTGGTTAATTTTATTTGATCTCAAAAAACCCTCAATTGCTTCGACAGGAGCACTAGTTTTGGGTCCTTTTATTTCTTTAGATCCTACTTTAATTTTTTTTTGTAAACCCTCAAATACAATAATTACTCTGTTTGGGGTTGATAATGAAAAACTTTTTTTTGATTTTATAAATTTATTGGTAAAATATTTCCTAAAATCTTCTAAAAGTTTTTCACGAAAATTTTGTTGTAAATTAGCTGGAATTTCTTCACTAAATAATTCTAAAAAAAATTGTGCCATTTTATATTTGTGTATCAATCCAAATTGAAGCAACAGATTTCGTAATTTCTCTTATACGCCCAATATATTCTGCTCTTTGAACAACACTGATAGCTCCTCTTGCATCAAGTATGTTAAATACATGACTTGCTTTTAAGCATTGGTCATATGCTGGAAGTGATATTTTTTTATTTATCAATGATTTAGCCTCAGTTTCGAACATATCAAATATTCTAAATAGATTTGAAGTATTAGCGTGTTCAAAGTTATAAGCTGAAAATTCTTTTTCTGCTTGATGAAAAACTTCTCTATATTTTACATTTTCGCTGTTCCAAATTAAATCATACACATTATTTTTTTGTTGTGTAAACATACAAATTCTTTCTAAACCATAAGTAATTTCTACTGAAACAGGTTTACATTCAAAGCCAGCCATTTGTTGAAAATATGTAAATTGAGTTATTTCCATTCCATCGCACCAAACTTCCCAACCAAGACCTGCAGCACCTAAAGTGGGACTTTCCCAATCATCCTCTACAAATCTAATATCATGATTTTTGTGATCAATACCAATTGTAGACAAACTATTTAAATAAAGTTTTTTTATATTTGATGGAGAAGGTTTAATAATTACTTGAAATTGATAATAGTGCTGAAGTCTATTAGGATTATCTCCATATCTTCCATCAGTTGGTCTTCTTGAAGGTTGCACATAAGCTGCCTTCCACGGTTTTGGACCAAGTGATCTCAAAGTTGTGGCTGGATGAAAAGTTCCAGCTCCAACCTCCATATCATATGGTTGTAAAATTATACAACCATGTTTACTCCAATATTTTTGGAGATTTAAGATTGTATCCTGAAAAGTTTGAAATTTTGGTTTTTTTTTACTTTTCTTAGAGGCCATATTTTTGCCAAATAGATTTTTCTTCTAATATATTTGCCACTTGATCGATGTGATCATTAGAAGATGATAATTTCTTACTCAACCAACTTTTAGATTTTTCGAATTTTTTAATTATTACATCTTCTCCAAATTTTTCTTTCAACACCTGATTAACATCACCTATTTCATCAATTAATCCAAGTTCTTTAGCTTTAGTTCCGGACCAAAATTCTCCGGAAAATAATTCAACTTCTGATTTCTTAAGCTTAGCACCTCTACTTTTCTCAACAACGTTAATGAAATCTTTATGCAAATCTAATTGTATATTTTTCAATCTTTCTATATCCTCTTTTTTCTCTTCAAGAAACGGATCAAGAGTACTCTTATTTTTTCCAGCAGTATGAACTCTTCTTTCAACTCCAATTTTTTTAATTAACTCAGTAAAACCAAATGATGAATAAATTACGCCTATAGATCCAATAATTGAACTAGAGTTCGCATAAATTTCATCACCAGCACATGCAATCAAATAGCCTCCAGATGCAGCAATATCCTCAGCAAATACCATCACTTTTTTTTTATTTTTTTTTGCCTGTTGTCTTATAAAATTAAAAATTAAGTGTGATTGAACAGGTGATCCACCAGGAGAATTGATTGTGATAGCAACACATGGCGCTTTTTTTAAGGAAAAAGCCTTAGAAATTATCTCCTCTTGACCTGAAAAATCTATGCCTTGTTTAAATTTACCCACGTTTCCAATAACACCAGTTAATTTAATATGAGGTATGATTTTCTTCTTTTTAAAAATTGAGAGCATAGTGAATCTTTATAAAATTTTTGTGCTAATATAAAGACACCTTATAATTGAAGATTCGGGTGCGTCAATTGATAAGTATAAAATGAAACTTATTACACTAGTTTGATTACATTATGGGAAGCGTAATACAACTTAAAAAACAAATCAATAACTCTTATTTTCAACTAAAAAACTCAGTTGAGAATAAGCTAATGTTAGTTGAAGAAAAAATTAAATCAAAACTAGATAGTAATGTTGAGTTGGTTCAAAAAATAACAAATTATCATTTGGATACTGGTGGTAAAAGATTAAGAGCTTTATTAACTTTGGGCTCATCAAAGTTATGTGGTTATTCAAAAGGTACTAGAGATATAAATTTAGCAGCTTGTGTGGAACTAATTCATGCTGCAACTTTGATGCATGATGATGTTATAGATAATGGTTCAATTAGAAGAGGTAAAAAAACACCAAATAAGATCTGGGGTAACCACTCCTCTGTTCTAGCTGGCGACTATCTTCTTAGTAGGTGTTTTGAAATGATGGTAGAAGATGGTAATATTGAGGTCTTAAAACTATTATCATCGACATCATCAATAATTGCTCAAGGTGAAATTTTGCAACTCCAACATAAAGGTGAAGTTGATATGCTTGAAGAAACTTATTTGAAAATAATTTCCTCAAAAACAGCTGAATTATTTGCTGCTGCAACCAAGGTAGGGGCAATCTTGTCAGAAAAGAAAACTAAGGAGAAAGAAGCTTTAGAGTTTTATGGTAGAAATTTAGGTTTAACTTTTCAAATTGCTGACGACACTTTAGATTATAATTCAGAATTAAAAATTTTTGGAAAAAATATTGGTCAAGACTTCTATGAGGGTAAAATTACACTACCAATAATTCTTTTGTTTCAAAAAGCAAATAAAGACGAAAAAGTTACTCTTAAAAAAACTTTTGCAAAAGAAAAGAGAGATCAAAATGATTTAAGTTATACTTTGGCTTTAATAAAAAAATACAATATTATAAATGGTTGTTACCAAAAAGCTAAACATTATATTAATTTATCTTCAAATTCATTGTCAGTGTTTAAAGACTCTGAAGAAAAAAATATCCTAGAAAATTTAACGTCTTTTAGCTTATCTAGAAATTTTTAGGGGCTTAAGAGACTTTTTGTCCAATCATTATTTGCTGTCAATTTATACTTTAATCTTTCGTGTATTCTATTATCTCCATCTAACCAGAATTCTATACTTGTTGGCTTTAAATTCCAGCCAGACCAATGGTTTGGTCTTGGAACATTATTTTGATCTTGATATTTATTTTTAAATTCTTCTAGTGATTTTATCAGTTCCTCTCTATTGATTAATTCACTGCTTTGTTTTGATGCCCAAGCCCCAATTCTACTTTCATAAGCTCTAGAATTAAAATAATTATCAGCTACCTCATCTTCTACTTGGGTCAAAGTTCCAACAATTCTAATTTGCCTTAATAAACTTTTCCAATGAAAACACATGGTTGCATTGGGGTTTTCTTTTATTTCATTCCCTTTTTGACTATTAAGATTTGTGTAAAAAACAAATCCATTTTTATCATAACCTTTAAGTAAAACCATCCTAACTGATGGAACACCTTGTTTTGTTGCAGTTCCCAAAGCTAAAGCATTTGGATCATTAATTTCATTCTTTTTTGCCTCTTCGTACCAACTATCGAATAATTTAAAAGGATCATCTAAATCTAGAAAGCATTTATTAAGCCCTAATGAGTTTTTTTCATTCATAATTTTAACAAAATAATCTATACAATATAAATAATGTCATTTAATACTTTTGGAAAGGTTTTTCGTTTCACAACATGGGGAGAGTCTCATGGCCCTGCAATTGGCTGTATAATTGATGGTTGCCCACCACTAATAAACCTTAATGAACGAGATATTCAGATAGAACTTAACAAAAGAAAACCTGGTCAATCTAAATTTACAACTCAAAGAAAAGAGAGTGACAAAGTAGAGATACTTTCAGGTGTCTTCGAGGGCAAAACAACTGGAACTCCAATATCTTTGATTATTTATAACGAGGATATGCGCTCAAAAGACTATAATGATATTAAAGATAAATTCAGACCAGGTCATGCTGATTATACCTACTTTAAAAAGTATGGAATTAGAGATTATAGGGGTGGTGGAAGGTCTTCAGCAAGAGAAACTGCTTCAAGAGTTGCAGCAGGGGCTGTAGCTAAAAAAGTTTTGAAAAAAAAATTAGGAAAAAAATTTAAAATATCTGGTGCTGTTACACAATTAGGAATTCTTGGATGCAATACAAACAAATGGGATGAAAAAACAATCTATAAAAATCCATTTTTTTGTCCTGATAAATCAATGCTTAAAATATGGGAAAAATATCTTTTAAGTATTAGAAAGGCAGGTTCATCTTGTGGCGCTATAATTGAAATTAGAGCTAATGGTATTCCAGCAGGACTGGGGGCACCAATTTACTCAAAACTAGACTCTGATATTGCATCTGCATTGATGAGTATTAATGCCGTAAAAGGTGTTAATATTGGTTCTGGAATGAATTCTGCTCAGTTGTCAGGAGAAGAAAATTCAGATGAGATTTCACAATCGAAAAATAAATTAAAGTTTAATTCAAATAATGCGGGTGGAATTCTTGGTGGTATCTCTTCTGGTCAACAAATAATTGTTTCCTTTGCTGTTAAGCCTACGTCATCAATTTTAAAAAGCAGAAAAACAATTAACAGATTTGGAAAAAATACTAGTATATCTGTTAAAGGACGGCATGACCCATGTGTGGGAATCAGGGCAGTTCCAGTAGGTGAAGCTATGCTATCATGTGTTTTGCTTGATCATTATTTATTGAATCAAGCCCAATGTGGATAGAGAATTCATTTTTGTTTTTGTAAAATAATATTTGAATTTAATACATCTAAAATTTGTTCTTCAATAGAAATACTATCTAGATTAGCCAATTTATACATATTTTCGGGTTTGTCTTGATCAATAAAAATATCTGGAAGTTTCATTGATCTAAATTTTAAATTTGAATCCATTAATCCTTTTTTTGTTAAAAAATCAATTACATGAGAACCAAATCCACCAATCGATCCCTCTTCGATAGTTACAATTGCCTCGTGCGTTGTTGCTAATTGCCATATCAAATTTTCATCTAATGGCTTGGCAAATCTTGCATCCACTATTGTAATGTTAATACCTTTTTTTTTTAAATTTTCTGATGCCTTTAGACTTTCACTTAATCTTGCACCAAAGTTTATTAAAGCTAATTTTTTTCCCTCTTGAATAATTTTTGACTTACCAATCTCTATTTTTTCATTAATTGAGGGTAATACTGATCCAATACCAGTTCCTCTAGGATATCTGAATGCGCAAGGCCTGTCATTAATTTCTGTAGAAGTATTAATCATTCTAACCAGCTCAGCTTCATCACTTGCAGCCATTACAATAAAATTTGGTAGTGTTGCTAAATAAGTCGTATCAAAACTACCTGCATGTGTAGGTCCATCAGCTCCAACCAATCCTGCTCTATCTATTGCAAATCTTACAGGTAAGCTCTGTATTGCAACATCATGAACGACTTGATCGTATGCTCTTTGAAGAAATGTTGAGTAAATTGCTGCATAAGGTTTGTAATTCTCGGTTGCTAAACCAGCAGCAAAGGTAACAGCATGTTGTTCAGCAATACCAACATCAAAAGTTCTATCTGGAAATTCTTTTCGAAAATTGCTTAATCCAGTTCCATCTGGCATAGCCGCAGTTATTGCAACTATTTTACTATCCTTTTTTGCGTGTTGTATCAGCGTATCGGCAAAAACTTTAGTATATGATGGTATTTTACTGAAGCCTTTTTCCTGTTCTCCAGTCTTAACATTAAATTTGGATACTCCATGATAATGATCTTTTGCTTCTTCAGCAAAAGAATAGCCTTTTCCTTTTTTTGTTTTAATGTGAATTAATATTGGACCTTGGTGTTTTGAATCCCTAGCATTTCTTAAAATCGGAATTAATGAGGAAAGGTCATGGCCATCTATAGGACCAATATAATAGAAACCCAATGAGCTAAATAAAGTACCTCCAGTTACAGCTGATCTTAATAAATCCTCAGCTTTACCTGCTTTTGCACTAAATCTTTTTGAAAATGCTGATGTAATTAATTTAATTGTTTCTCTTAGGCTAAAATAGATTTTACCAGAAAAAATTTTAGCTAAATATGTTCCCATTGCTCCAACGGGTCTTGCAATTGACATATCGTTATCATTAAGTATCACAATCATTTTAGTCTTTGAGGCACCCGCGTTATTCATAGCTTCATAAGCCATACCTGCACTTATTGCACCATCACCGATAACTGCTATAACGTTTTCCGATTTTTTTGATAATTTATTTGCCTCTGCAATTCCTAAAGCTGATGAAATTGAGGTGGAGCTATGAGCAGCTCCGAAAGGATCATATTCACTCTCTAAACGCTTGGTAAATCCTGAAAGACCCCCTCCTTGTCGAAGCGTTCTTATTTTATCTTTTCTTCCTGTTAAAATTTTATGCGGATAACATTGATGTCCAACATCCCAAATTAATTTATCACTTGGTGTATTGAAAATATAATGTAATGCAACGCTTAATTCTACAACACCTAAACTAGCACCCAAATGTCCTCCTGTAACAGATACTGCATCAATCATTTCCTCTCTTAACTCATCAGCGACCTTTTGCAGCTTTGTTTCAGAAACTTTTTTTAAGTCTGATGGAAAATTAATTTGATCTAAAAATTCGTATTTTTTTTTCATTTATCTCTATGCAAAATATAATTTAAGGTTTCAGATAAATTCTTAGATTTGGGCCCATATTTTTTTAATTTAGAATTTATTTTTAAAATTAAATTATTTGCATATTTAATAGTATTTTTATCTCCCAGTAAACTAATAAGAGTAGCTTTACCTTTTTTCTTATCTTTTCCTGTTTTTTTTCCTGCAGCTAAAAGGTTTCCATTATAATCAATTAGATCATCAGCAAGTTGAAATAGTAAACCTATATCAGCGCCGATATTTTCAAAATTTTGAATATCTTTATTACTTTTGTTCTTTAATATTAATGGCGCTACACAACAAAAACTAAAAAGCTTTCCAGTTTTTTTTATTTCCATTTCAATTATCTTTTCTTTTGAAATTTTCTTATGTTCATAGCTAAGATCTAAATATTGACCACCAGCAATACCAAGATGTCCAGAACTTTCAGAAATTTTATTAATCAATCTAATTTTTGTTTTTTCATTGGCGTGTAAATCTTTATGACTTAAAATTTCGAACGCCATAGTTAAAAGTGAGTTTCCAGCAAGTACAGCTGTAGATTCTCCAAACTTGATATGAGTAGAGGGCTTGCCTCGTCTTATTAAATCATTATCCATACATGGCAAATCATCATGAATAAGTGAATAAGCATGAATACATTCAACAGCAGCACCAATAATTATTAAAGTTTTATAATTTAGATTAAATATTGAACCTACATCAATCAGTATTTTTGATCTTATTTTTTTGCCACCTGAAAATAATCCATATTGCATTGGAATAATCAGTCCTGATTTTTTTTGTTTTTTAATAAATCTTTTTAAAAAAATGTTTGTATCTTCAGCAATTTTATTTAGTTTTTTTTGCATTATTCTTAAAAGTTATTTTGGATATTTTTTCTTTAGTTGCTGTATTGATATCGTTAACTTTTTTTTTAAATTTTTTTTCGATAATATTGTTAAGTTTCATTAAATTTTGATATTTTTCAATTGAATTTTGTAAGTCTTTTTGGCTCTCTAAATCCTCAATTAACTTATTAGCTTCAAGAGTTAATTTCTCTAGAGACGAAGATTCATAATCGTTTGGTAAATCTTTATCTTTCATATAATACTCTCAGATAATACAAGAAAATGAAACTTGCAAATATTAAAAAAGCTAAAAAACTGCTCTCTAAAAGAGAATGTGTTGCTATTCCTACAGAAACGGTTTACGGTTTAGCAGGTAATGCTTACTCAGACCAGGCATGTAAAAAAATATATAAGCTTAAAAAAAGACCTAAAAATAATCCTCTTATAGTTCACTATTTTAATATTCAAAGATTGAAAAAAGATTGTCATATAAACAATTATTTTATTAAGTTATATAAAAAATTTTGTCCTGGTCCTTTGACATTTATTCTTAATCTTAAAAAATCATCAGAAATTTCAAAAATAATTACTAATAATAAAAATTCGTTAGCAATAAGATTTCCACGACACTCGGTTACGAGAAAATTACTTAAAATTTTAGAATTTCCTTTGGCAGCTCCAAGTGCTAATCCCTCATCTAGAGTTAGTGCTGTTACATCCGCTGATGTGAAAGAAGACTTTGGAAAAAAGATAAAATATGTGCTTGAAGGTGGAAAAGCATCTATTGGGGTAGAATCAACAATTATTGATCTTAGAAAGAAACCTCAAATTTTAAGATTAGGTGGTTTAAACGTTTCAAATATTCAAAAAATATTAAGAAAAAAAATACCAATAAATAGTAATCCCTTAAAAATTTCTTCACCAGGACAATCTAAATTTCACTACTCACCAGGTATACCAATCAGACTTAATGCAAAAAATATTCTTAAGAATGAAGCATACTTGTTGATCAGAAAAAAAAAAGTAAATAAATCAAATTATTATTTTTTATCAAAAAAAGGTAATTTAAAGGAGGCTGCAAAAAATTTATATACCACTTTAAGAAAAATTAAAAAAAAAAGATATAGCTCTATTGCAGTATGCAAAATTCCTGATAAGGGATATGGTAAAACTATTAACGACAGATTATTAAGGGCATCGAGATTCAATGAAAAGACCACTTGAAGTAATAGGATTATCAAAAGCTTATAATATAAAAGAGGCGGTAAAAAATATTTCCTTTAAAGTAGATGAAAATCAAATTATAGGGATACTTGGTCCTAATGGTTGCGGAAAAACTACCACAATAGGTATGATTTTAGGTCTATTGAAACCATCGAAAGGAAAAGTTTTAGTAAATGGAGTTGAAATTGAAAACCAGCGTGTAGATTTATTAAATCAACTAAATTTTATATCTCCTTATATAGAATTACCAAAAAAATTGACAGTTAGACAAAATTTAGAAGTTTATGGGAGACTTTATGATGTTGAAAAACTTAAAACAAAAATCGACTATCTAAGTGAAAAACTCAGACTCTATGAGTTTATGGATAAATTGACGGGAAATTTATCATCGGGTCAGAAAAATAGAGTAAGTCTTGCTAAGTCAATAATTAATAATCCAAAAGTTTTGCTACTTGATGAACCAACATCATCTCTTGATCCTGAGACCGGTGATTTTGTCAGAGGTTTTTTAGAGGAATATCAACAAGAAAACAAAACTTCAATTCTCTTAGCATCACACAATATGGCAGAAGTAGAGAGGCTATGTTCCTCAGTTTTAATGATGAATAAAGGATCGATTATTGATGAGGGTAGGCCAGATGAATTAATTAAAAAACATGGCAGAAAAAATATGGAAGAAGTTTTTTTAAAACTTACGAGGGAAAAATTATGAATTTTAATAAAATGTACGGTCTTTTTCTCAGACATTATTATTTAATTAAAAGTTCTTTGCCAAGAATTTTAGATTTAATTTATTGGCCAACGATTCAAATAATATTATGGGGATTTATTTCAAAATTTTTTTCAATACATAGTGATTACTATAGTAATACTCTTGGGGTTATTTTAACATGTGCAATTCTTTATGATATTCTTTTCAGATCAAGTATTAGTTTTAATATGCTATTTTTAGAGGAAATCTGGAGCAGAAATTTTACAAATTTATTTATAGCTCCACTAAAACTTAAAGAAATAATTGTTTCGCTAATTTTTACTGCTTTAATAAGGACTTTAATAGGTTTGGTTCCTGCAATAATGCTAACTTCTCCACTATTTGGTGTATCAATTTTAAAATTAGGTTTACCACTTTTATTTCTATTTCTAAGTTTATATCTTTTTGGAATAACACTTGGGTTGTTTGTAAGTTCGGGACTAATCAGATTTGGTCCATCCTTTGAAAATATTGCGTGGTCATCCTTGTTTTTGTTAGCTCCATTAGGATGCATTTATTATCCAATAGAAATTTTACCGGACTTATTTCAAGTCATTGCGAAATGTTTACCACTTGTTTATATTTTTGATGAAACAAGAAATATACTTTTAAACGGGTCAATTGATTATGTAAATTTAAAACAAGCATATTTATTAAACTTAATCTATTTGATTGTGGGAATATTTCTATTTTATTTATCTTTTTTAAGAGCTCGAATTAAAGGAACGTTAATTAATATGGGTGAATAATTGGTGCGCCTGCTAGGAGTTGAACCCAGAACCTCCTGATCCGAAGTCAGGCGCTCTATCCAATTGAGCTACAAGCGCATATAATATTAATATTATATTTTATGAAAAAAAACATTAGTTTTATAGTAGAAGAAAATGAAAAAAAATTGAGAGTTGATTTTTTAATCAACAGAAGAAATGAATTAATTAGCAGAACAAGGATTAAAAATTTGATTTTACGGGAAAAACTAAAATTAAATAATAAAATTATTAAAAATCCATCAAAAAAAGTCTCTGTTGGTGACTTAATAAATCTAGAAATTCCAGAACCAGAAAAAGCATCTCTTAAGCCTTACAACTTTAAACTAGAAATAATATATGAAGATAAGGATTTGCTAATAATCAATAAACCTGCTGGCATAATAATGCATCCAGGAGCTGGAAATCACGATAAAACAATTGTTAATGCATTAATGCAATATAACAAAAACTCCTTATCAAGTATTGGAGATGAGTTAAGACCTGGTATTGTTCATAGAATTGACAAGAATACATCCGGTGTAGTTGTAATTGCAAAAAATAACGAAACTCATGAAAATTTATCTAGACAATTTAGTGATCATACAATTATTAGAATTTACCACCTTTTAATATGGGGAAAACTTAGACCATCCTCTGGAAGAATTGAAACATTAATAACACGTAGTACAAAAAATAGACAACTTATGGAAGTAAGTAGTTCTAGGGGCAAAAAAGCTATTACTAATTATAAAACACTAGAAATTTTTGAAAGTAAAAAAATACCAACCTTGAGTTTGGTTGAATGTAAACTAGAAACTGGAAGAACACATCAGATAAGAGTCCACATGAATTATAAAGGTAACAGTCTAGTAGGTGATGATAAATATAAAAAAAAATATAAAAGATTAAAGAATGTTGATCCAGATATTCAAAATTTAATTATTAATTTTAACAGACAATTTCTTCATGCAAAAACATTAGGCTTTATGCATCCAAGAACTAAAAAACCAGTAATTTTTTCCTCACTTTTGCCACAAGATCTAAATAATATTCTAAAAAAGCTTAAAAACTCTGCAAAATAAAATATTGAAAATAAATTATAATTAATTAAATAAACCTTCTTATGAGTGCAACATTTAGTAATAATCTACCAACTTTATCTAATGAAGGTGGTCTATCCGCATACTTAGAGCAAATAAAAAAATTTCCTATGTTAGCTGCTGAAGAAGAATATATGCTAGCGAAGAATTGGAAAACAACAGGAAATATTAAAGCTGCAGAAAAATTAGTTACTAGTCACTTAAGGTTAGTTGCAAAAATTGCTATGGGATATAAAGGTTATGGTCTACCTGTTAATGAGATGATTTCAGAG
This sequence comes from uncultured Pelagibacteraceae bacterium, assembly GCA_902541315.1. Classification (GTDB taxonomy): domain Bacteria; phylum Pseudomonadota; class Alphaproteobacteria; order Pelagibacterales; family Pelagibacteraceae; genus Pelagibacter. The sequence continues at coordinate 3,063 of CACBQF010000006.1, read as the reverse complement.
GGAAATGTTGGTTTGATGCAAGCTGTAAAAAAATTTGAACCAGAAAAAGGTTTTAGATTAGCAACTTATGCAATGTGGTGGATAAAAGCTTCTATTCAAGAATATATTTTAAGATCATGGAGTCTCGTCAAGATCGGAACTACCACTGCGCAAAAAAAATTATTTTTTAATTTAAAAAAGATTAAGAATCAAATAGCGCCAGAAACTGAAGGTGATTTAAAAGATGAGCATGTAAATCACATCGCTAATAAACTTGATGTAAGTAGAGAAGAAGTAGTTTCAATGAACAGAAGACTTTCTGGTAAGGAATTCTCTCTTAACGCTCAAGTAGGTGAAGATGGTGATGAATGGCAAGACTGGTTAGAAGACAAAGAGCTTGATCACGATTTAAAGTATGCACATCATGAAGAAATGGAACAAAGGAAAGATTTATTAAAAGACTCGATTAAAGTTCTTAATGATAGAGAAAGAGAAATTTTATATTCAAGAAGATTAAATGATGATCCGACTACCCTAGAGGATTTGAGCAAAAAATATAATATTAGCAGAGAAAGAGTCAGACAAATAGAAAACAAAGCTTTTGAAAAACTTCAAAAACATATGTTGCTTTTGGCTAAGTCAAAAAATCTATTACCTGCAAATTAAACCTCAAAAGGATTTTCAATTAAAATAGTATCATCTCTTTCTGGGCTAGTAGAAATACTCGATACTTTTGCGCCAATAAAATTCTCTACTGAAAAAATATACTTTTTTGCATTTTCAGGTAACTTTTCAATATTTTTTATACCACTTGTAGAAACTTTCCATCCTTGAAATGTTTTATAAATAGGTTTTATTTTTATTTGATCCTCTACAGCTGCAGGTAAATAATCTAATTTTCTACCATTGAGCTCGTAAGCAACACACATTTTTATTTCATCTAATTCATCTAAAACGTCTAATTTTGTTAAAGCAATTGAGTTTATGCCTGAAATTTTAATTGTTTGTCTGACTAAAACACCGTCAAACCATCCACATCTTCTTTTTCTGCTAGTAACGGTTCCAAATTCTTTTCCTCGCGTACCCAACAATTCACCAATGTTGTCGGTTAGTTCTGTCGGGAACGGGCCTTCTCCAACTCTTGTTGTATATGCTTTTGTAATTCCAAGAACATAATTTATCGAATTAAGTCCACAGCCAGTTCCTGTAGCAGCACTTGATGCAACGGTATTTGAAGAAGTTACAAAAGGATAAGTCCCGTGATCAACATCTAATAAAATACCCTGAGCTCCTTCAAATAAAATTTTCTTTTTTTGTTTTTTAAATTCATCTATTTTGAGCCACACGGGCTGTGAAAATTTTAATATTTCGGGGGCTATTTTTAGTAAATCTGATTTAAGCTGATCTATTTGAAAAATTTTTTTTCCTAAACCCTTTCTAATTGCATTATGATGAACTAACACTGACTGAAGTCTTTGATCTAAATTTTTTTCAGATCTTAAATCCATAACTCTTATTGACCTTCTTCCAACTTTGTCCTCATATGCAGGCCCAATTCCTCTTCTGGTTGTCCCTATCTTACTCTTACCAGCTGCATCTTCTCTAATTTCGTCCATTTCACGATGAAAAGGTAAAATCAAATTTGCGGACTCTGAAATAATAAAATTATCAGTATTAACCTCTACACCTTTAGATTTTATTTCTTGAATTTCCTCCAATAGGGCCCATGGATCCACGACAACACCATTGCCAATTATTGATATTTTACCTTTTCTAACTATACCCGATGGTAATAATCTTAATTTGTAAGTTACACCATCAATTACAAGAGTATGTCCAGCATTATGGCCTCCCTGGAATCTTATTACAACATCAGCTTGTTCAGATAACCAATCAACAATTTTTCCCTTACCTTCATCACCCCATTGAGATCCTACAACGACTATATTTTTCATTATTTAAATTTCTTATCTACTTTTAGAGAAATGAGATGGTTAATTGGGCCATGACCTCTTCCATATTTTGGGTTAGATTTAATTGCTGAACTTACATACTTAATACCAAGCTCACAAGATTTCTTTACTGTTTTTCCACACGATATAAAAGTTGTTACGGCACTGGACAAAGTGCAACCTGTGCCATGAGTATTTTTAGTTTTAAAGCGCTTACTATCAAAAATTTTGATATCTTTTTTATTTATAAAAATATCTGTAACACTTCTGTTTTTTAGATGTCCACCCTTAATCAGTACATTTTTAGCTCCTAATCCTATAAGTTTATTACCAGCATAAATCATATCTTCTTTATTCAAAATTTTTGTTTTGGTCAAAATTTCTGCTTCTGGAATATTAGGAGTTATTAATGACACTTTTTTAATTAATTTCAATTTTAATATTTCAATTGCTTTACTATCTATCAATTTAGCTCCACCTTTTGCAACCATCACAGGATCCAAAATGATTTTTTTTATTTTAATTAAATCTAAAGCCTTTAAAACTGATCTTATAACATCTTGAGAGTGCAGCATCCCTATTTTAATCGCGTCAGGTCTTATATCTTTACAGGTAAAAATAATTTGATTTAAAATTTCTTTTGGATCTATTCCTATAATTGATTTTACACCTGTGGTATTCTGTATTGTAACTGCAGTTATAGCTGTCATAGCATAAGATCCAAGGGCAGTAACAGTCTTTATGTCAGCTTGAATGCCCGCTCCTCCAGATGAGTCTGATCCTGCAATTATTAAAATTTTTTGAGTTTGGCTTCAATTTATTTTATTTTTCTTGATATAATACTAATACATTTAGATAAAAGTATTTTATTTTCACTTTCTACCATAACTCTTATTTTGGACTCAGTTCCTGATTTTCTAACCAAAATTCTTCCTTTGCCCTTGATTAATTTTTCTGCAAATTTTATGGTTTTTTTTATTTCTGGTCTTTTAATAATATTCTTATCTTTGACATTAATATTTTCTAAAAGCTGCGGTGTTTTTTCAAATTTATCGAAAAAATCACTTGCTTTTTTTCCCTTCCTTAAGGCAAAAAGAGCTTCTAGAGCCACAAGCAAACCATCACCTGTAGT
>CACBQF010000005.1 GCA_902541315.1 uncultured Pelagibacteraceae bacterium | reverse complement strand
ATTATAAAATTAACTGATGACAAGGATTTTAAATAAATGGATCCATTGATTATAGCATTAATTGTTGCAGTATTTACTTTATTGGTACTTTTTTCTGGAATTCCAATTGCTTTTGGTTTGAGTTTTGTTTCGATTGCTTTGTTAGTAACATTTGAGGGAATTCAAATGCTTGACGTATTTGCTGAAACATTTTTTGCAGGATTAAATTCTTTTGTTTTACTTTCCATACCAATGTTTATTTTAATGGGAATGGCTGTTGCCAATTCTCCTGCAGGAAAAGATTTATACACAGGTTTGGATAGATGGCTTTGGAGAGTACCAGGTGGATTAGTAATTTCTAATATTGGTGCTTGTTCAATTTTTGCAGCTTTAAGTGGATCTAGCCCTGCAACTTGTGCAGCAATTGGAACAATGGGAATACCTGAAATGAGGAAAAGAGGGTACTCTGACCAAATCGCAACAGGAACTATTGCAGCTGGAGGTACTTTAGGAGTTTTAATTCCTCCAAGTATTGTTCTAATTGTTTATGGAATTGCAACAGGAACATCAATAGGTAGATTATTTTTATGCGGTCTTGTACCAGGTTTCATGTTAGCAGGTATGTTTGCAATTTGGGCTCTTATCCACAGTTATTTTATTGATAAAGATGCCGCAAAAGCTCTGAGAAATAGAGTAAGACCAACTTTAAAGGAAAAACTTGAAGTATTACCAAGAATTCTTCCTTTCTTAGCTATTATTGCCGGTGTTTTGTATGTTCTTTATGGAGGGGTTGCAACACCATCCGAAGCGTCTGGAGTAGGAGCATTCTTAGTTTTTGTATTGATTGCGGTAGTTTACAAAATTTATCAACCAAGCAAAATATGGAACATTGTTAAAGTTTCAATGAAAGAAAGTGTGATGATAATGTTTATCATTGCTGCATCCTATCTTTTTGCTTTTACTCTCTCACAACTCTATGTAACTCAATCTTTAGCACAAAGCATGGTTGAATTAAGTTCAAACAAATGGGTTGTGTTCATTTTGATAAATATATTTCTTTTAATAGCTGGTTTCTTTTTACCACCAGTCGCAGTTATTGTAATGACTTCAGCTATATTATTGCCAGTAATAACCACTTTAGGGTTTGATCCGTATTGGTTTGCAATAGTATTTACAATCAATATGGAGATTGGCTTAATTACACCGCCAGTTGGACTAAATCTTTATATTATAAAAGGAATTACCCCAGACGTTAGTTTGTCAGAAATTTTAAAAGGATCTATACCATTCATGATAATTATGGCTTTAGCTATAGTAATTTTATGTATTTTTCCTGAGATTGTTACATGGTTACCTGATAAAATAATGGGCAAGGACCTTGGATTTTAAAAAAGAAATAAACAGAAAAATATCAGTCGCTCCAATGATGGATTGCACTGACAGACACGATCGTTTCTTCTTAAGACTGATGAGCAAAAATGTGATGCTCTATACTGAAATGGTAGCTACAAAATCAGCAATCCATGGTGATAGAAAAAAAATCTTGTCTTTTAGTCAGGAGGAAAAACCTCTTGCTTTACAAGTTGGTGGTTCCAATAAAGATGAATTAGCAGAAGTTGCTAAAATTGGAGAAGACATGGGTTATGACGAAATAAATATCAATCTTGGATGTCCTAGTAAAAAAGTTCAAAAAAATAAATTTGGCGCATGTTTAATGAAAGAACCTGAGTTAGTAGCTGAGTGTATACACTCGATGGTAAATGCTTGTAAAATTCCAGTAACTGCTAAAACACGTATTGGTTTTGATGATGTAGAAGATTTTAATTATCTGAATAATTTTATTAGACAAATGAGAGATGCAGGAGCGAAGACATTTATTTTGCATGCAAGAAAAGCAATGTTAAGTGGACTTTCTCCAAAACAAAATTTGAATATTCCAAAGTTAAACTACGATATGGTTTACAAAATTAAAAAAGAAAATCCAAATTTAGAAATTATAATTAATGGAGGCATAACCAAAGTAAGTGAAATAAAAGATCATTTAAATTATTGTGATGGTGTAATGATTGGCAGATCTATTTATCAAAATCCATATTCTCTCGTGGAAATAGAAAAAGAAATTTTTAATGTCGTCAATAGCCCTACAAGAGAAGAAGTTGTTCAAAAACTTTTAGAGTATTTAGATAAAGAAGTTAAAGAGGGTACCAAAGTTAATCACATAATGAGACACACAGTTGGACTATATCATGGTCAAGTTGGATCTAAAGAATGGAAAAGGTATTTAAGTGATAATATGATGGCAAGAGACTCTGATTTTCAAAAAGCAAAACATATTATGACTATTGTTCAAAATAATGAAAAAGCAAATCAAACAAGTCAGTAATGGAAATAATAGATTTAGGTGAATTAATAAACTTATTATTTGTCTTAGGTGTTGCTGCAGCAGTTGCAGGTTTTTTGGCTGGATTACTAGGTGTTGGTGGAGGAATAATAATGGTGCCCGCTTTATACTATGCTTTTACAGTTTTAGATTTTGATATTATAACAAGAATGCATTTGTCAGTTGGTACCTCTTTAGCAATAATAATCCCAACATCTATTATTTCTACCAAAACACATATGGAATATGATGCAGTAGATTTTAAAATGGTAAAATCATTTGGTATTTTTATTTTATTCGGAGTAATCGCTGGAACTTTTTTAGCTGTTAACTTGAAAACGGCAGCGTTAGTTTTATTCTTTTCTATATTTGCATTTATTGTAGGTTTGTTTTTTATTTTTTTGAGAGAAAAACTTCTTGAAAATCCAAAAGAGATTTCTGATTTAGTAAAAAATATTTCCGGGATTGTAATAGGCTTCATTTCAGTGCCTCTTGGAATTGGCGGTGGTTCGTTAATGGTGCCTTTTATGAGAACATTTGGTTATGATATTAGAAAATCCATTGGAACAGCCGCTGCAGTAGGTTTTTTGATTGCTGTAAGTGGTAGCATAACAATGATTTTAGGGGGTAAAATAATTGATAATGTTAATACTCCTTTTAGTATTGGTTACATAAATTTATTAGGTTTTCTTGTATTTGTACCAGTAACAACAGTCATGGCTCGTATAGGTGCTAAAGCAGTTTATCGAATTGATAAAAAATTATTGAGTAAAATTTTTGGAACTTTCTTAATTATAGTGTCTATTAGATCATTTATTGAGTATCTAAATATTAGTTAAAATTTATCTTGATCAGTGCCCCATTTAATTTTGTTCCAAATCCTTTCGTGAAAATAATAGAAAAAAAGTGGTATTATCGATCCAACTCCTAGTATTCCTGCGACTTTAAAAGAACCTGTAAAAATATATCCAAACAGCATCCAGTATACAAATATAAGAAATCTCCAAGAAAAAGTTTTTGCAACTGACCTTATCTTTTTGTCCGCCATTTAATTGTATTCAATTCTGTTTAAAAGATGGGGCAAGGGTGGTTTCAGTCTCCCTCTACCACCCTTAATAAAAATCTTATTTGATTCTTAAAAAAACACAAAACTCGTAATAATTGAATTTATAAGTTGTTGATAAATAGATTAGAGAAAGATTATATTTTTTGGTCGTATTCTCCAATTTTACCAGTTTTTTGTAATAATTTATCAATAAATTCAAATATCTTTTTTTTTCTTTCATCAGAAGTTGGACTCTCAGTAACAACCACTAGCGAAGGTTTATTTGATGAAGCTCTAATTAAGCCCCAAGATCCATCATTAAATGAAAATCTTACTCCATTTACAGTAATAATTTCTGTTATTTCTTGTTCGTCTATTTTAGTTTTATTTTTTTTAATATTCTCAATTTCCTCTACAAGCTGATTTACCACCTCATATTTTTCATTATCTTTGCAAAAAGGAGCCATCGTAGGTGATTGAAATGTTTTGGGTAATTCATCCATTATTTCACTAATTTTTCTATTATCGTTATCAAGTAAGTGACACACTTGGATGGCTGAGTTGATACCATCATCATATCCATACCCCAGAGGTTGGTTAAAAAAGAAATGCCCACTTTTCTCAAAACCGGCTAGCGCTTTTTCATTATGAACTTTCCTTTTTATATGTGAATGGCCTGTCTTCCAATAGATCGTTTGGCATTGATTATTTTTTAATATTTTGTCGTTTGAATATAGACCTGTTGATTTAACATCTACAATGAATTTGGAATTTTTATGAGTATTAGAAAGATTTCTTGCAATTAAAAGGCCAATTTTATCTGAAAATATTTCATTACCTTTATTATCTATCACTCCTAGTCTATCACCATCACCATCAAAACCAAAACCAATATCAGCATTATTTTCTTTTACAAATTTCGATATTTCATGAAGCATTTCTAGATCTTCTGGATTTGGATTATATTTTGGAAATGTCCAATCTAATTTACAGTCTAGTTCAATTATATCACAACCTATTCCCTTTAAAATCTCAGGTGCAAAAATACCTGCAGTACCATTCCCACAGGCAACAACAGCCTTTATTTTTTTTTTAATCTTATTTTTTTTTATTAAATCTTCTTTGTATGTTTGTTGAAAATCCTTAATTTCTTTTTCGCTTCCACTACCTGTCAAAAAGCTTTTATTTAATGTAATTTCTTTTAACTCTTTCATCTCATCCGGTGCATGAGTTAATCCTTTTTTGATACCCATTTTTACACCAGTCCAACCATTTTCATTATGGCTAGCAGTTATCATTGCAACTGCATCTGAGTTTAAGTTAAATTGAGCAAAATAAACCATTGGAGATAATGATAATCCTACATCTTCGACATTACATCCTGTTGAAATAAGACCCTTCTTAAACGCTTTCTTAATTTCTTCACTGTAAGATCTATAATCATGACCCACTATTACTCTCGGATTATTTTTTTTTGTGTGTTTTATAATTTGTGACCCGAATCCTTTCCCTAGATTCGTCATTCCATCCAAATTTATGTCTTTCTCATACAACCATCTGGCATCATATTCTCTAAAACCGTAGGGACTTATTTTTAAATTTTCAGACATTATTGTTAATTACTTACATTTTTTTGGATTTTTTTATTGATATTTTTTTTGCCACGTTCTATAAATGTTCTATTGATTTGTTGTTTATATAGTATATTAACATCAAGCGCATACAACATATAGTTGTTTTCGTTAAAATAACAAATATAATACATTATTTATGAACAAAATAGTATCGCTAGCAATTAAGAAAGCTGTCTCTGAATATAACCCCAAGGTTGAAAAAGTCAAAAGTGATAACAGACCAGATCTATTCTCACTTAATAATGAAACTGAACTTTTTCAAAATGATAGAGGTATCATAATTAAAATCGACCGATCAAGAGATGCAAATCTAACTGATTTTGGAAAAGCAACTTTAAAAGATAGATATCTTGGTCATAACGAATCTTTTCAAGATTTATTTGCAAGAGTTGCTAGCACTTACGCTGATGATAATTTACACGCTCAAAGAATTTATAACTACATAAGTAAATTGTGGTTTATGCCAGCAACACCTGTTTTATCAAACGGTGGCACAAAAAGAGGTTTACCTATTTCATGTTTTCTTAATGAGGCTTCCGATAGTTTAGGAGGTATACTTGACCTTTGGAGCGAAAATGTTTGGTTGGCTGCAAAAGGTGGCGGTATTGGTAGTTACTGGGGAAATTTAAGATCTATCGGAGAAAAAATTGGTAAAGTAGGAAAAACTTCTGGAATTATTCCTTTCATAAAAGTTATGGACTCTTTAACTATGGCAATAAGTCAAGGTTCATTAAGAAGAGGATCTGCAGCTTGTTATCTTCCAATTGATCATCCTGAGATTGAGGAATTTATGGAAATGAGAAGACCAACTGGTGGTGATCCAAATAGAAAAGCTCTTAATTTACATCATGGTGTTTTGGTTACAGATGCATTTATGAGAGCAGTTGAAAACGATGAAGAATGGGCGTTGAAAAGTCCAGCTGATGGATCCATTCAACAAACAATTTCTGCAAGAAATTTATGGATAAGATTATTGACAGCTCGAATTGAAACTGGAGAGCCTTACATTATCTACATTGATACTGTTAATAGACAAATCCCTCAGCATCATAAACTCGCAAACTTAACAGTTAAAACATCTAATCTTTGTAGTGAAATAACTTTACCCACAGGAATAGATAAAGATGGAAGAGATAGAACTGCAGTTTGTTGTTTATCATCATTAAATTTAGAAAAATACGATGAGTGGAAAGACGATCCAAACATGATTGCAGATGTAATGAGATTCTTAGATAATGTTTTATCTGATTTTATTAATAAAGCTCCAGATCAATTTAAAGATGCCAAGTATTCTGCAGAAAGAGAAAGAAGTGTGGGTCTAGGTGTGATGGGCTTTCATTCTTTCTTACAAAAAAAGAGAATTCCACTTGAATCAGTAATGGCAAAATCTTGGAATAAAAAAATATTTTCACAAATTGATAAACAAGTTAATCAAGCTTCAAAAGATTTAGCTGAAGAAAGAGGTGCTTGTCCAGATGCAGCTGAATATGGATACAAAGAAAGATTTTCAAACAAAACAGCTATAGCTCCAACTGCCTCAATTTCTATTATATGTGGAGGTGCTTCACCTGGTGTTGAACCGATTGCAGCCAATAGTTATACACACAAAACTTTGTCAGGTTCTTTTAATGTTAGAAATAGATACCTTGAAGAAATACTTGAAAGTCACGGTAAAAATGATGATGAAACTTGGTCGACAATTACTACAAATCAAGGTTCAGTCTCTCACTTAGATTTTTTAACTGATCTTGAAAAAGATGTTTTCAAAACTGCATTTGAGTTAAATCAAAAATGGATTATTGAATTAAGTGGAGATCGAACTCCATATATCTCTCAAGCACAGTCAGTCAATTTATTTTTGCCAGCAGATGTTCATAAAAAAGAATTACATAGAATTCATTTTGATGCATGGAAAAAAGGTCTTAAAAGCCTTTATTACTGCAGATCGAAATCAATTCAAAGAGCTGAAAATATCAATAATGCTAACTCTACTGATATTACAGCTAATGTATATAAATCAAAAAAACAACAATCTAACGAACAACCAGAATACGAGGAGTGTTTATCATGTCAGTAGCAGAGAAAACTAAGACGGACAAAAAAGAAATTATTCAACCAAAAAAGATGGGTTTATTGGTAGAAAACCCAGTATACAAACCATTTAGATATCCATGGTGTTATGATGCATGGTTAACGCAACAAAGAATTCATTGGTTACCAGAAGAAGTACCACTTGGTGATGATGTAAGAGATTGGCAAAAAAATCTGTCACAACCTGAAAAAAATTTAGTAACTCAAATATTTAGGTTTTTTACTCAAGCAGATGTTGAGGTTAATAACTGTTATTTAAGACACTATACAACGGTATTTAAACCAACAGAAGTATTAATGATGATGACAGCTTTTGCAGCAATGGAAACAGTTCATGTGGCTGCATATTCACATTTATTAGATACAATTGGTATGCCTGAGTCAGAGTATTCAGCTTTTATGAAGTATAAGGAGATGAAAGATAAATATGATTATATGCAAGGTTTTAATGTAAACTCAAAAGAAGATATTGCAAAGACAGTTGCAGTTTTTAGTGCTTTCACAGAAGGCTTACAGTTATTTGCTAGTTTCGCAATTCTTTTAAACTTTCCAAGACACAACAAATTGAAAGGAATGGGACAGATAGTAACCTGGTCTGTTAGAGATGAAACTCTTCATTGCAATTCTATGATTAGAATCTTTAAAGAGTTTATAAAAGAAAACCCAGAAATTTGGACGCCAAAATTAAAAAAAGAACTTTATGAAGCTTGCAGAACAATTGTTGAGCATGAAGATGCTTTTATAGATTTAGCTTTTGAAATGGGTCCAATGGAAGGTTTAACCGCGCAAGAGGTTAAGGATTACATTAGATTTATTGGAAATAGAAGATTAGTCCAACTAGGTTTAGAGCCAATATACGATGTAGAAAAAAATCCACTTGGATGGCTCGATACAATGCTAAATGCAGTTGAACATATGAACTTCTTTGAAGGTCGGGCTACGGAGTACTCTAAAGCATCAACACAAGGGACTTGGGTCGAAGCGTTTAGTTAATCAATAGGGAAAAATATTTGATAAATTATTCTATGGACCTCATTTATGTTTTAGACTTAATTTAACTATTTTTAATTACCATTATCAAAAGTCAAATTTCCATGACTATGTTTGAAATTTTTTTTACCCCAATTTTTAACAAGGTCATTTTTTGAAACATTTTTTACAATACCCAATTTTTTTACTACATCGTAATTGACTTTATTTTTACCAAAAATATTTTGATAACAATAACAGGTTGCTAAACGAGTATCAATGAATGCATCTATCGGCTTTGAACTAATTTGTATCGCGGTAATTAAATCAAAGTTAAATTTTCTAATCTTATCTACAGGAGAAAAATTATCTGGACCATCTACAAAAACAAACTCATAATCATACCTTGGTATATCCTTATACCCTACGCCGCAATAAAACATGTGTTTTTTTTCAATTCTTGGAGAATGAATGAAGTTTACAAATTTTTTTAATTCAGGTGGAAATATTTGTTTTATTTCTTCATGATATTCTATAAGTTCCTCCATGCTTATTATAAGATGTTTCATGGAACTTTTATAAGATATTTTTTCTAATGCTTTTGCAATAACAAATGTTGTAATTCCACCACCACACTCAAGAATATATTTAGGTTTATTTCTTGTAACGTAATCAAATAATTGAAAATAATCAGAATAATGTGCACCTGTTGATTTACTTTTATTAATGAAATCTTCAAGATCTGGTATTAACTCTAAAATTTTTTTTTTAGACTTTTTGTCATATCTTTTTCTTTTAATATTTAAAAGATTATTTTTAAATTGATTAATTAAGCCCATAAATTTATTAATTTGAATTAAATTAGTAACATGAATAGATTTAATTTCCACACTCTAAAATTAATATTTATATCTGATTAATCGAATAACTTTTCGATGCTTGTAAACTTATATCAAATGTGGTTGAGTACAGAATTTCTTTAAAGGTCGTGCTACAGAGTAGTTTTATGTTCATTTTTAAATAAATCACTAGATAGAGAGCCATAAATTATCTAATATGTTTATATGGTTGTGTCACCCTGTATAAGTATTTGTAAAACAGATCCTGTAACAGGTTTTTGTTATGGGTGTGGAAGAACTAATGAGGAAAAAAAAAATTGGAAACTCATTGAGACCACTGATGAATGGAAGAAAAGAAATCTTCTAGAAATCAAAAGTAGACTTAGTGGCTGGCAGTTAAAAAGTTTTGAAAAGTCGTATAAAAATAAAGTTGAAAATGGTATTTCTCTTTTTAAAAAAGAAATGCTCAAATAAATTATCTTAGACTTGATTAAATAATTTAAAAAACCAATAAATTTATTAATGAAATATAAGAAATACTTTAGGAAAACAAGCCTTAAACAAAAAGGTCATGGAGATTTTCTTTTAAATGACGTTGGAAAAGAAAAACCTAAAATTTTTCTAGAGATAGGAGTTTTTCATGGTGTCACTGCACGGAATATTTGTGAATTACTTTATCAAATTCATAAAGATGATTTTAAATATATAGGGCTAGATTTATTTATCGAAGATGAAGAAAATAAAAATGAGGTTATACCTAACAATACTTTTAACAATCCATTAAAAAGAATTTATTTTAAATACATTAAAAAACAAAATCCTTATAGTCTCGACGCCGTAAAAGATTTATTAAATAAATTTGAAAAAAATGTTCATTTAATTCAAGGAAATTCAAACAAAGTTTTAAAAAAAATTGACATGAGCAAAATAGACTATGTTTTTTTAGATGGGGGTCATGAATATAATACAGTTAAAAATGACTTAGATAACTGTATTGAAGTTATAAAAAAGGATGGGACTGTTTTATGCGATGATTATAATTTAGGCTCAGCACCAGGTGTTAAAAGAGCTATTGATGAATTTGTAAAAAAAAATCAATTAAATATTGAGATACTTTGTGAAAATCGATTTGCTAAAATTCAAAAGTAAAAAACTATCTTTGATTTAATTGTAGAACTTTTCTGTGTTTATTACCTTTGTAGCTCGCTAAAGGTCTAATTAGTTTATTTGCAGCATGTTGCTCCATTATATGCGCTGACCACCCTGTAATTCTCGAAATTACAAATATTGGTGTAAAAAAATCTGTGTCAAAACCCATTAAATGATAAGTTGGTCCAGTGGGATAATCTACGTTAGGGTGTATGTTTTTTTTATCAATCATAACTCTTTCAACAATGTCGTAAATTTTTTCAAATTTTTTATCTTTTTTGATTCTTGCTACTTTAGCAAAATATTTCCTCATCGTAGGGACTCTCGAGTCACCAGACTTATAAACTCTATGACCAAAACCCATTACAACCTCTTTTTTGGCAAGTGCATTGTTTATCCACTTTAATGCATTTTTAGGACTTTTTATTTTATTCATCATATGCATAACTTCTTCATTAGCTCCACCATGAAGAGGACCTTTTAAACTTGCTATTGCACCAGTTATAGCTCCGTGAATATCAGATAAACTACTTGTTATAGTTCTTGCTGTGAATGTTGAAACATTGAAACTGTGTTCAGCATATAAAATTAAAGATACATCAAATGCTTTCACAATTTCTTTTTGAGGAACTTTTCCAAAGCACATATGAAAAAAATTTTCAGACATATTTAAATTTTTTTTTGGTTTGATTATATTTTTACCTTTTCTTATTCTATAAAACGCAGCTAAAGCAGTTGGTGTTTTCGCTAAAATTCTAACTGCTTTTCTCATGTTCGCTTCAGGTGAAGAGTCTGTTGTTTCTTTATCTTCTAAACCCATAATGCTGACCGCAGTTCTAGCCACATCCATTGGATGGGATTTCTTTGGCATTTTTTTTATGAATGAGTAAAGATCTTTTGACAGATCTCTATTATTTCTCTCTTCTTTTTCAAATTTTTTTAATTCTATTGAGTTTGGTAAATCTTTATTCAAAATTAAATAGGCGACCTCTTCAAATTTACAATATTCGCATAGATCTTGTGCTGCATAACCTCTATAGGTAAGAGAATTTATCTCTGGCATTACTTTTGAAACCTCTGTTTCATCAACCACAATTCCAAGTAAGCCTTTTTTTATTTCATCCGTCATTATTCATGTCCATCAGTACTAAAATTATAAATACTTTCGTCTAAACTATTATATTTTTCATAATCCACAAGCTCGTATAACCTTTTCCTAGTTTGCATCTTATCTATAATATTGTTTTGGTGTCCATTTGCATAAATGTCTCTTAATCCATCTTCAACATTTTTCATTGCTAATCTTTGAGTGGTGACTGGATAAATAACTATATTGTAACCAAATTGTTCTAATTCTTTAAAATTAAACAACTTGGTTTTTCCAAATTCTGTCATATTCGCTAATAAATAGCATGTAAGCTCTTTTCTTACTTTTTCAAAATCTTTTTCATCATGTAAAGCTTCTGGAAAAATAATTTCAGCTCCAGCATCAACATAAGCTTTACATCTATCAATCATCTTATCTATTCCCTCTACACTTTTTGCATCTGATCTAGCTATAATTTTAAAATTCTTATCTTTTTTAGCTGAAACACATTCTTTAATCTTTTTGACCATGGCATCAGTAGAAATCAGATCTTTATTATCTAGATGACCACATCTTTTCCTTTCAATCTGATCTTCTATATGCACGCCTGAAATTCCAAATTCCTCAAAAGTTTCAATTGTTTCTTTACAAGATTTAAAACCTGTATCTATATCAACAATAGTCGGAAGATTTGTAACTCTAGATATTAAATATGATCTTGTACTTACATCCTGTAGTGTTGTTAATCCAATATCAGGAAAACCAAGATCATTAGCCATAACACCACCTGAAACATAAACTGCATCATATCCAATTTCCTCAATAAGTTTTGCTGTTAAAGGATTATAAGCACCAGGAACTCTTAAAATTTTGTTTGATTTTAATTTCTTATCGAAATCCTCTCTTTTTTGATTTGGTTCCTTTTCAACGAAATGCATTAAAAAATTCCTTTTTTTAAGTTCCTCTTGAGCTTACTTTTTTTCACTTCTATGTTCAATTTATCTAATTGACCTGATTTTAATTTTTTTAAATTTTGCGCTATTCTTAAGAATCTATCACTTTCTTCTTTAGTCAAAATATTTTCAGTTAAAGTTAAAAATTTGTTGATGTAGTCTTTTCTTTTAAAAGGACGTGATCCATAAGGATGCGCATCAGCTATATTTTGTTGCTCTGAAATTTTTTTTCCATTTTTGAGAGTTATGACTACTCTTGCACCAAATGCTTTCTTTTTAGGATTTGGATCATGATATTTTTTAGTCCATTTTTTATCCTCATGAGTTTTTATTGATTTCCAAATTTTTAATGTACTTTTTTTCTTTGCTCTTGCTTTAGTGTATGATCTTATGTGATGCCAACTACCGTCTTCTAAAGCTACAGCAAAAATGTACATTATTGAATGATCTAAGGTTTCCCTGCTTGCGTTAGGATCCATTTTTTGAGGATCATTTGCACCAGTTCCAATTACATAATGAGTATGATGACTAGTATAGATATCGATTTTTTTAATTAGACTTAGGTTTTGTACTCTCTTTTTAAGCTTTTTTGCCAAGTCAATTAACGCTTGGGATTGATATTCAGCTGAATATTCTTTTGTGTAAGTTTCGAGTATAGCTTTTTTTACCTCACCTTTTTTTGGAAGCGGAACTTTATATAATGCTTTTTTGCCATCTAGTATTCTGGCTATCACACTATCTTCACCCTCGTAGATTGGACTTGGAGCACCTTCTCCCCGCATAACTCTGTCCACAGCTTCTATTGCTAGTTTACTAGCATGCGCTGGTGCATACGCTTTCCAACTTGAAATTTCACCTTTCCTAGATTGTCTTGTTGAAATAGTAGTATGTAAGGCTTGTTGAACAGCTTGATAAATTGTTTCGGTGTTTAATTTAAGCATCGATCCTATTCCTGCAGCAACGCTAGGTCCTAAATGAGCAATATGATCAACTTTGTGTTTATGTAAACATATTCCCTTAACTAAATTAACTTGTACCTCATAAGCTGTAATAATTCCTCTCAGAAGGTCCAATCCATTTTTTTTATTTTGTTGTGCAACACTTAT
Source organism: uncultured Pelagibacteraceae bacterium (assembly GCA_902541315.1). Taxonomy (GTDB): domain Bacteria; phylum Pseudomonadota; class Alphaproteobacteria; order Pelagibacterales; family Pelagibacteraceae; genus Pelagibacter. Next base: position 42,860 of record CACBQF010000005.1, on the reverse strand, counting down.
TAATGGAGGAATATTATCTCCAGGATGACTGTAATCTGCTGCTAAAAAAGTATCATGAAAATCAAGCTCTCTAACGGCTGTTCCATTTGACCATGCAGCCCATTCACAATCAAATTTTAATTTTTTGTTAACACCAAAAATTGTGGCACCACTTTTTCTAGTATGTTTTAAAGCCATTTCTCTAGATGAAACTACAGGTTTCCTGTTTAGAGATGCGATTGCAACAGAGGCATTATCAATAATTCTATTAATCACCATTTCTATTGCATCCTTATTTAACTTTGCGTTATCGCTGGCTATTTCAGCAATTTTCCAGGCAAGTTGTTTTTTTTTAGGTAAGTAAATTTTAGATGGGTAAACTTTTACTTTATGTAATATCAAAATAACTCCTAATTATCGAGACTGTTTGTAATAGTTAAAAAAAAATAATCAATATTAAATATATTTAGATACTATTTTTTCTATACCTATAAAGTCTTTTACTAAGTGATTGTGGTAAATTTCAGTTGTTTTTTTTTCTGTATATCCATCTTCGAGTAAAATAATTGGGATACCTGCACTTTTTGCAGCATTAGCATCTGTTTCACTGTCACCAATCATAAGTGTTTTTTTAATATCACCATTTAAAATTTCTATAACAGAGGTTAGGTGTCTTGGATCAGGTTTACAATAATCAAATGTATTGTGTCCTGCAACATATTCAAAAAAATCGTAAATACCAATTTTCTTTAAAAGATCAATTGCTAAATACTCTGTTTTATTAGTACAAACAGCCATAGATATATCGTTTTTTTTTGACCATATTAAAAACTCTCTTACTCCGTTAATTAATGTACTTTCATTGACAATGTTTTTTCCATAAAAATCTATAAAGTCTTTCACCATTTCTTTTTTTATTTTATCATCTTGCACTTTACTAAATTCTTTTTTAGCTTGCCCCCAAATCGATCGTCCAAGCATTGCTCCAGCACCCTGTCCAACAAGATTTCTAATTTCCTCAGTAGATTTTGTTGGGTAGCCAAATTTATTCATAACATAATTGTGTGCTCTCATTAAATCTGGTGCTGTATCAACCAAAGTACCGTCTAAATCAAAGAGAATTGTAAATTTTTCTTTCATATTTAAAAGTATTTTTAAGAAATATTTTGTGAGTTAAGAAATATATATACATAATATAAAGAATTTGAAAGATGAAACATATTTATTTAAAAAATCCTCAAATTAATTTAAGAAATAAGTTTTTAAAATCAGGCGTAAAAATGATTGGTCCTGAAACAATTTTTTTTTCCAATGATACTCAAATAGGAAAAAACGTAACAATTGAACCGTATGTTGTTATTGGGTCTAAAGTAAAAATTGGAAACAATGTTGTCATTAAATCTTTTTCTCATCTTGAGTCATGTAAAATTGAGAATAAAGTAGAGGTTGGACCTTATGCAAGAATAAGACCAAATACAATTTTAAAAGAAGGTTCAAAAGTAGGAAATTTTGTAGAAGTTAAAAAAAGTACAATTGGTAAAAAGTCAAAAGTAAATCATTTAACATACATTGGGGATAGTAAAATTGGTAAATCTGTAAATGTTGGTGCAGGAACAATCACTTGTAATTACGATGGAAAAAAGAAATACGTAACTAATATAAAAGATAAAGTATTTATAGGATCAAATTCATCGCTTGTAGCTCCAATAACTATTGGTGAAGAAAGTACAGTTGGAGCAGGATCTGTTATAACAAGAAATGTAAAAAAAAAATCGTTGGCTTTAACAAGAAGTGAACAAAAAGAAGTTAAAAATTATAAAACTAGAAAAAAATAATGTGTGGAATTATTGGAATTAATAGTTACAAGCCAGTATCGTCAGCGATAATCAATTCTTTAAAAAAATTAGAATATAGGGGATACGATTCTGCGGGAATAGCTACTTTATCAAGTGGCTTGATTAATGAGATTAAATCTGAGGGTAGGGTAGATAATTTAGAAAAAAATTCACTTGTCCAAAAAATGGAAGGAACTATCGGCATCGGTCATGTCAGATGGGCAACACATGGAGTACCTAGTAGTTTGAATGCTCATCCGCATTCTTCACAAAATGTTTCAGTTGTACATAATGGAATAATTGAAAATTCAACCATACTAAAAAAATTTTTAATCGGTAAAGGTCACAAATTTAAATCTCAAACAGATACAGAAGTTGTTGTTCATTTAATAACTGAACACTTAAAAAAAGAAAATATAATAGACTCCATAAAAAAAACCCTTAAATTACTTCATGGAAGTTTTGCTTTAGGAATTATCTTTAAAGATCAACCAGATCTAATTATAGGCGCAAGACGGGGCTCACCTTTAGCTGTCGGTTATGGTCCAAATGAAAACTATTTAGGTTCAGACTCTTATGCTTTGAAATCAATGACAAACAAAATTACTTATTTAAATGATGGTGAATTTTGTGTGATTAAAAAAGATCTAGTAGAATTTTTTGATCATAAGGGAAAAAAAATTAACAAAAAAGTTTTAGAACTATCTAGTGAAAATCAAAAATACGATAAAGGAGATTACAAACATTTTATGGCTAAAGAAATAGACGAACAACCACTGTCAATAAAGAATGGTATTAAAGAATATTTAGATACTGCAAATAATGACATTAATATACTTAATTTTCCATGGAAGGTTGAAGATATTTCTTCGGTAATGTTGATAGGATGTGGTACCGCGTATCATTCTTGTTTAATGGCCAAATATTGGTTTGAGGAATTAACTTCTTTAGATGTAAGTGTAGATATAGCTTCAGAATTTAGGTATAGGAAAAATAGATTTAAAAAAGACAGTTTATACATTTTTGTATCACAATCAGGTGAAACTGCTGATACTTATGCAGCACTAGATTTGTGCAATAAAAATGGTATGAAAACTTGTGGTGTTGTTAATGTAATTGAAAGCTCAATAGCAAGAGACTCTAAATTTGTTCTGCCAATACACTGTGGTACAGAAATAGGCGTTGCTTCGACAAAAGCTTTCTTAGGCCAGATGTTGATATTATACATTCTTTCTTTAAAACTTGGACTAATTAGAGGAGATATTAATAAAAAAAAATTTTCACAAAAATTAAAAGATTTAAAAGTTTTACCTGAACTAGTTAGTAAAACTCTACTTATTGACAATAAAATTCAAACTTCTTCAAGTACTTTTATTGAGGCTAAAGGTTCAATGTTTTTGGGTCGAGGATTTTCATATCCTATTGCTTTGGAAGGAGCTTTAAAATTAAAAGAATTATCTTATGTTCATGCCGAAGGTTACCCGGCTGGTGAGATGAAACATGGACCATTGGCTTTAATAGAAAAAGGTATGCCAGTTGTTGTGTTAGCCCCTAGAGACAATTATTACAAGAAAACAATATCAAATATGCAGGAGGTAATTGCTAGAGGAGCTAAGGTTTTATTAATTACAAATAAAAGTAAAGATGAAGTTTTTTCAGAGAATATTTGGGAAACTATAGAAGTAGAAAGTACTAACGAGGATCTATTACCTTTTCTTTTAACAATACCTTTGCAAAAATTAGCTTATTATTCAGCTTTAAAAAAAGGTTATGATATAGATAAACCGAGAAATTTGGCTAAATCAGTAACCGTTGAATAATTAAAAAACTCTGATACAACAATTGCAGGTTGAATATGAAAAATTGGAAAATTAATAGTTGGAGAAAGTATCCGGTAAAACACATTCCGGATTATTCTAATAAAAAAGAGTTGGAACAAGTGTTAGGTAAAATAAAAAATTTTCCACCACTTGTTTTTGCTGGTGAAACAAGACACTTAAAACAACAACTTGGTGAAGTAGTAGATGGTAAAGCTTTTTTACTTCAGGGAGGAGATTGTGCAGAGAGTTTTGCTGAATTTAATCCAGATAATATTAGAGATACATTTAAACTAATTTTGCAAATGTCGTTGGTTTTAACTTATTCAGCATCTCTTCCAGTAATCAAACTTGGAAGAATAGCAGGGCAGTTTGCTAAACCAAGAAGTGCACCGACTGAAAAACAAGGAAATTTAGAACTTCCAAGTTATTTGGGTGATAACGTTAATGGTATTGAGTTTAATAAAAAAGCAAGAGAGCACGATCCAAAAAGACTTTTTAGAGCTTACTCACAATCTGCATCAACTTTGAACTTGTTAAGGGCATTTTCAAAAGGAGGTTTTGCAGACTTAAATAAAGTTCATTTATGGAATTTAGATTATATCAAAAAAAGTCCTCAAGCTAAGAAATTCAAAGATTTAGAAGACAAGATTGCTGATGCATTAGCTTTTATGTCAGCGTGTGGAATTACTTCAGACTTTAATAACAGATTATATACAGTTAATTTTTGGACATCACATGAGGCTTTACATCTACCTTTTGAGGAAAGTATGACAAGAATAGACTCCACAACTGGAGAATACCACGATACATCTGCTCACTTTGTATGGATTGGTGATAGAACTCGACAGTTAGATGGGGGTCATGTTGAATTTTGTAGAGGTATAGAAAATCCAATAGGAATAAAATGCGGGCCTACAAGTAAACCAGAAGAAATAGTAAAAATTTGTAACTTAATAAATCCAAAAAATGAAAAAGGTAAAATTACTCTTATCTCAAGATTTGGATATGACTCAGTTGAAAAATTTTTACCAAGACTCGTAAGAACCATTAAGAAAGAAGGTTTGAACGTAATTTGGTCTTGTGATCCAATGCATGGAAATACAATCAAATCTACAACTGGATTTAAAACTAGACCATTTAATAGGGTTTTAAAAGAAGTAAGAGATGTATTTGCAGTTCATCAAAGTGAGGGTTCATACGCAGGAGGCTTACATATTGAAATGACTGGTCAAAATGTGACAGAATGTACTGGTGGTGCAAGAAAAATTTCTGATGCCGATTTATCAAGTAGATACCACACCCACTGTGATCCTAGGCTTAATGCAGACCAAGCCTTAGAATTAGCATTTTTAATATCAGACGAAATTAAGAAAAACTCTAATAACGCAAAAAACATTATTAAAGCAGCTTCTTAAAAGCTTGTTTAATCAAATAGGCTAGTTAAGTATGACTATTAATTCTATACAATATTAATTAAAAGTGAATATATCTTAAGTATGGATAAAAAAATTAAAATAGCACTGGCACAATTAAATCCTTTAGTTGGTGATGTTTTGGGAAATATGAAAAAACTGATCACTATAAGATCAAAATTAGATAGCGACGTTGATATTTTAGTAGTACCAGAACTTTATATTTCTGGATATCCAATAGATGATTTGGTTTTAAGAGAAGATTTTTTAAGTTTAGTTGAGAGTGAAATAAAAAAGCTTGTAGAAATTACAAAAGATGGAAAATCAGCAATAATATTTGGAGCTCCAAGAAAGGACAAAAAAGTAATAAAAAATTCAGTTTACGTAATAGAGGACGGCAGAATAGTTGCAATTAGAGATAAATATGAACTTCCTAATACTGGAGTTTTCGATGAACAAAGAGTATTTACAGAAGGTAATTTAGAGAGTTATGTGGAAATAAAAAAAATCAAATTTGGATTGCCAATTTGTGAAGATATTTGGAAAAAAACTGTTCTTGAAAAATTAACAAAATCTGGTGCAGAGATTATCATTGCAATAAATGCATCACCCTTTACTATTACCAAAAGTTCTGAGAGAGATCATGTAACATTATCAAGAGTAGAAGAGATTAAACTTCCACTTATTTATCTTAATAGAACAGGTGGACAAGATGAACTAATATTTGATGGTTCTTCTTTTGCTTTAAATTATGACGGAAATAAATTTTTTTGTTCATCAGAATTTAAGGAGGAAGTTTCGATAATAAATTTTTCAAAAAAAAATGAAAAATGGATTGGTAGTGGAAATTTAAATAAAAACACATCTCACACAGAAAGATTGTATAAGGCTTTAGTCCTTGGATTAAGAGATTATGTTAATAATAATAAGTTCCCTGGTGTTGTTTTAGGTTTATCGGGCGGAATTGACTCTGCCCTCGTAGCAGCAATTGCAGCTGATTCGCTTGGATCAGAAAATGTACAAGCGATTATGCTTCCAAGTCCTTTTACTGGTCAAGAAAGTTTAAATGATGCTAAGGACGTTGCAAATTATTTAAAAATTAAATTTTCTAATTTAGAAATAGATGAAGCAATGAAAATAATTGATAAAACTTTAGGTAAATTTAATGGTAAAAGTTTTTCACCAGGGATTACAGAAGAAAATATTCAATCAAGATTACGAGGATTATTACTTATGGCTCTTTCAAATAGATACGGCTATATGGTCCTAGCAACTGGAAATAAGTCAGAGTATGCAGTAGGATACTCAACATTGTATGGCGACATGTGTGGAGGTTTTGCTCCCATCAAAGATGTCTGGAAAACAGATGTTTTCAAATTATGCAAATGGAGAAATAAAAATTTTTCCCAATTATTTAAAGGACCTAAAGGAAAAGTTATTCCAGATAACATTATTACAAAAGCACCAACAGCTGAATTAAAGGAAAATCAGAGAGATACAGATAGTTTGCCAGAATATGAAATTTTGGATGAAATTCTAAAAGGTTTAGTTGAGGAAGAAATTTCAGTAGAAAAAATTGTATCAAAAGGTTTTGAAAAAAAAATTGTTGAAAAAATAGCTCAGTTGCTAGCTAGATCTGAATATAAAAGGTTTCAGGCAGCACCAGGGCCCAAAGTAACGTCAAAAGCTTTTGGTAGAGATAGAAGATTCCCGCTTACAAGTGGATTTAGAAATTGGAACTAAATGAGTCTAGATATTTTTTTATCTAATAGTTTAGGGAATAAAAAAGAAAAATTTAATCCAATTGATCCTGAGAATGTTAGAATGTATGTATGTGGTCCCACAGTTTATGATGATCCACATATTGGTAATGCAAGACCTTTGGTAGTTTTTGATATACTTTTCAAACTTCTAAAAAATAAGTATGGAGATAAGTCCGTGACTTATGTCCGAAATATAACAGATATTGATGATAAGATCATTAAATCATCTAAAGAAAAAAAAATTTCTACAACTGAATTAACTTCAAATATTACGAAAAAGTTTCATGAAGATTGTGATTATTTAAATTGCGTATCTCCAACTCACGAACCCAAAGCCACTGACAATATAGAATTGATGATAAAAATGATTAATGAGTTAATTAAAGGTGAATTTGCTTATGTAAATGAAAATCACGTTTATTTTAAAGTTAAAAAATTTGGAAATTATGGGTGTCTTTCGAATAAAAACATAGATGATTTGATTGCAGGTTCCAGGGTCGAATTATCAGACAAAAAGCAAAATCCAGAGGACTTTGTATTATGGAAACCATCCAGAGATAATGAGCCATCATGGGACTCACCTTGGGGCAAAGGAAGACCGGGGTGGCATTTAGAATGCTCAGCAATGTCTAAAAAATATCTCGGTAATACTTTTGACATCCATGGGGGTGGAAGAGATTTAATATTTCCACATCATGAAAATGAGATTGCACAGTCGATATGTGCCAATAAAACAAAAAGTTTCGCAAATTACTGGGTTCATAATAATTTTATCACAATGTCAAATGAAAAAATGGCTAAATCTCAAGGTAATATTTTAAAGATAAAAGATTTTAAAAAAAAAATAAGTGGTCAAATAATCAGGATGGCACTAATGAGTGCACATTATAAACAGCCTTTAGATTGGAACGATAAATTATTGATTGATTGTGAAAATACTTTAGATAAGTGGTATCGAATAGAATTAGATAATTTCAAATCTATAAAAATTCCTAATGAAATTTTGAAACCTTTATACGAAGATTTAAATACCCCAGGTTATATTGCTAACCTTCATGGATTGTATGAAAAAGCAAGCAAGGGAGAGAAAAAAGATTTATTTATAGCAGCATGTCAGTTTGTTGGATTATTAAGTGAAACCTACGAGCAATGGCAGGAATTCAAAAAAAATAGAGTTTCTTTGAGTGAAACAGAAATTGAAAAGATGATAAACTTAAGAGATATAGCTAGAGAAAATAAGGATTATAAGGAAGCTGATCAAATTAGAGATGAACTTTCAGACAAAGGTGTTTTAATAGAGGACAAAGATGGTAAAACACTGTGGAAATTTAAATGAGTAAGGAAAGATTATACATATTTGATACAACTCTTCGAGACGGAGCTCAAACTCAAGGTGTGCATTTTTCAATTGATGAGAAAGCAAAGATTGCACATGCTTTAGATGATCTTGGTGTAGATTATATTGAAGGAGGTTGGCCAGGTGCCAATCCGTCTGATACAGAATTTTTTCAAAAAGGTTTAGAATTTAAAAACTCTACTTTCACTGCTTTTGGAATGACAAAAAAAGCTGGACGAAGTGCTGAAAATGATCCAGGTTTGTCAGCAATTTTAAATTCTAATACGAAATCTGTTTGTTTAGTTGGAAAGTCTTGGGATTTTCATGTTGATGTTGCTTTAGGAATATCAAAAGAGGAAAATTTAGACAACATTAAGGAAACAACAAAGCATTTTGTAAAAAATAATAAAGAGTTCATGTTTGATGCAGAACATTTTTTTGATGGCTACAAGGCAAACCCCGAATATGCTTTAGCTTGTATCAAAGCTGCTTATGATAATGGAGCTAAATGGATAATTCTATGTGATACTAATGGCGGTACACTTCCTCATGAAGTAACTAAGATAGTAAAAGAAGTTTCAGCGCACATACCTGGTGAAAATTTAGGTATTCATGCTCATAATGATACTGGTAATGCTGTTGCAAATTCAATAGCAGCCGTTTTATCAGGAGCGAGACAAATTCAAGGAACTATAAATGGCTTAGGGGAAAGATGTGGTAATGCCAATTTAATGTCAATTATTCCAACTTTTCATTTTAAGAAAGAGCTATCAGATAAATTTGAAATAAGTATAAAAGAAAAAAATATCAAACATATTACACAATGCTCAAGGTTGCTTGATGAGATACTAAATAGAAAACCAAATAAACATTTACCATATGTTGGTGCTGCAGCATTTTCACACAAAGGTGGTTTACATGTATCTGCAGTTCAAAAAGATCCTAAAACTTATGAGCATATAAATCCTGAAGATGTTGGTAATAATAGAAATATAGTTGTCTCTGACCAGTCAGGTAAATCAAATATCTTATCTAGACTTAAAACAATTGGGATTGATATTAGGGAAAATGATCCTAAAGTTAAAAAACTATTAGAAGAAGTCAAAGATAGAGAGTTCATTGGTTATAGTTATGATGGAGCTGATGCATCTTTTGAATTACTAGCTAGAAGAGTAATGGGGGAAATCCCAAGATATATCTCAATTAAGGAATACGACGTTTCAGTCTCAAAAAACAATCAAGATAAAATAGTTTCTAAAGCAAAAGCAAAATTGGAAGTTGATGGTGAACGAATCGTCTGCGAGGGTGAGGGTAATGGACCTGTTCATGCCTTAGACAACGCTATAAGAAAAAATGTTACTAAGTTAGAAAAATATTCTGAATATTTAAAAGATTTAAAACTAGTTGACTATAAGGTAAGAATTTTAAATACAGGAACTGAAGCTACCACTAGAGTATCTATTGAAAGTACAGATTCCCAAGGAAAAAATTGGTTTACAATCGGCGTATCACCAAACATTATTGATGCATCATTTAAAGCTCTTATTGATAGTTTAGATTTCAAATTGTTTAAGGATAAAGCTCCTGCAAGTAAATAAATGAAAATTAAAAAGTTCTCAATGAAACCTGCTGATATTGAAAGCAGGGTTGGAGCAGAACTCGTTATTTGTTACCCAAATGATAGCATAAATAATAATCTTGAAATATTACATGAAGCAAGAAAACACATTAAACAAGTTGATGAAGTTATAGTTCCACCAAGAGATGCTAGAACTTTTAATGTTAAATCAGGTAATTTTTTTAGAATAGAAAGTATTGAAGGTCCACAAGTAGGAGATTTAAATATATTTCAAGCTGATAATTTAAATGAAAAGTTTTATTCTGGTAAAACTAGAGCTCTATACGGAACACATATTTCAGTCGGAGACAAAATGTTCAGTAGTTTCCCATATTTAAGATCATTGGCAACAATTACTTGGGATACATTAGATTGGTACGATTACGATAAAGACGGGGGCTCGGTTCATGATATTATTGGTACTAGATGCGATCCTTATACTTACAAGCTAACATCAAACAACGATTACCATTATTGTTGTCATTCAAATTTAACCAGAGCTTTAGTTAAGGAAAAAAATATCAAAGTAGATGAGGCAGAAAAAATTGTGCATGATGTATTAAATGTGTTTATGCTTACTGGTTTTACCAATGATACTAAGCAATACTTTATGAAATCAAGCCCAGTAAGACCTGGCGACTATTTAGAATTTTTTGCTGAGACTGATCTATTAGGAGCCTTATCTGCATGTCCCGGTGGTGATTGCGGTTCCGAACATTCATCAGATGTTGCAAAATGTTATCCATTAAAAGTTTCTATTTGGGATGTAGATAAAAAATTTTTGAAAGGTATAAAAAATTCTAAGATATCATCTTATAATAGAGATCATGGTTTGACTGATTAATATGTCAAAAAATAATATTTCATTTATTTTACATAAGCCTCAGTTGTCAGAAAATATTGGTGCATGTGCAAGAGCAATAAAAAATTTTTGCTTTAAAAAGTTAATTTTAATAAATCCTAAGCCTATTTTTCCAAATGATAAAGTTTTTGCTACATCAGTAGGTGCCAAAAATATTATTAATCAAAGTAAAGTGTATGAGAATATTGAAAAGGCGCTAAAAGATATTGATATTGTAATTGCGACCTCATCGCGATTTAGAAATAAAAACATAAAACATATAAATCTAGATGATTTGAAAAAAATAGATTTTAAAAAAAAAGTTGGTTTTTTATTTGGATCCGAAGCCTCAGGTCTTTCCAATGAAGAGGTGAGTTATGCTAATTACACTTTACAAATTCCAACTAATCCTGAATTTAAGTCATTAAATCTTTCTCATAGTTTAATTATAATAGCTCAAGTAATATCTAGTATAATTAAAATGAAAACCAAACCATTTCAAAAGTCAAAAAAAGTTAAATCTGCATCAAAAAAAGAAATTCAATCAATGATAAACTTGTGTTTAAGTAATTTAGAAGACATCAATTTTTTTAAACCAAAGGAAAAGAAACCTGCAATGTTACAGAATTTAAGAAGCATTTTTTATAAGATGGAATTATCCGATAAAGAAACACGTATTTTATCAAGCGTATTTGCAAGTTTGGGTAAAAAACGTTGATTGACAAAATAATGTGTAAGTTTATAAGACCCAATATTAAATGACAAAAAGATTAAACTCTAAACACAAAGTTGATAGAAGATTAAAAGTGAACCTTTGGGGAAGACCAAAAAGTCCTTTTAATACGAGAGCTTATGGACCAGGACAGCACGGTCAAACTAAAACTTCTAAACCCTCAGACTATGGTATTCAGCTTCAAGCAAAACAAAAATTAAAAGCTTATTATGGTAATATTAATGAAAGACAATTTAGAAATATTTATAAAAAAGCCAGCATGTTAAAAGGGGATACAAGCGAAAACCTAATTGGTTTATTAGAAAGAAGATTAGATGCGGTTATATATAGAGCGAAATTTGCAACAACGATCTTTTCTGCACGACAATTAATTAGTCATGGACATGTTAAAGTTAATGGAAAAAAAGTAAATATTTCAAGTTATTCAGTTAAGGAAGAGGATACAATTGAGATTAGAGATAAGTCAAAACAAATGGCAATAGTTGATATAGCTTTAGCAAACAAAGAGAGAGAAACTCCAGAATACATTCAAATGGATGAAAAGAATAAAAAATTTAAATTCATAAGAGTACCAAAGTTTGAGGAAGTTCCTTATCCAATTGTTATGGAACCAAATTTAGTAATTGAATATTATTCTAGATAGATTTACTTTTTATATTTAACGCCCTTATCATCAAAGACTTTTTTTAATTCACCATTTTCATACATTTCTTTAACAATATCACATCCACCAACAAATTCTTTTTTAACATATAATTGTGGTATTGTTGGCCAATCACTGAAGGTCTTTATACCCTCTCTTAAAGATTGGTCCTCTAGAACATTTACTCCTTTATAATTTACTTCTAAGATTTTAAGTAAATTTGCAACTGCCATTGAAAACCCACATTGTGGAGCATCAGGCGTTCCCTTCATGAATAAACAAACGTCATTATTATCAATATGATTTTGAATTAAATTTTTAATTTGATCGTCCATTATTGCTCCTTTGTTTTTATCGCTAGAGCGTGAAGTTCATTTCCCATTTTACCTTTTAGAGAATTATAAACCATCTTGTGCTGCTCAATTTTACTTTTACCACTAAATTTAGAAGAAGTAATGGTTGCAGAGTAATGGTTTCCGTCACCAGCTAAATCTTGAATCTCAACCAATGCATCGGGTAATGCATCTTTTATGTGCTTTTCAATTTCTTTTAAATCCATTGCCATAATTAATTCATGTAGTTTGATAACCAATTAGTATTATATGATTTTAATTCGTCAATTGTAACTTTTGTCTTTTGATTAATAATCATGTTTTTATCGATAATTTTACCCAATTCATCAAAGTGGACAGAGTTTTTGTTTAATATACTTATAACCTTTTTTAAATTTTTTGGGTCTATCTCAATTACATATCGTCCTTGATCCTCACAAAACAAGTATTCGATTTCACTTATGAAATATTTAGGTTTATTAAATTCAATACCCTTATTTCCTTTTATACACATTTTACTTACTGCTGTAATTATTCCACCAATAGAAACATCATGAGCGCTTCTAACAAGATTGTCCTTGATAAGCTGGAGAACTGATTCACCATTATTTTTTTCATTAAAAAGATTTATCTCAGGTGGTGGTCCATTCTTTTCATTTAAAATATTTCTTGCAAAAAGACTTTGATCGATGTGACCTTCAGTTTTACCAATTATCAAAACAAGACTATTTATTTCTTTAAAATCCATTGTTATCATCTGTTTGTAATTTTTTATTAAACCCACACCACCAATTGAAGGTGTTGGTTTAATTCCAATTTCTTTTGTTTGGTTATAAAATGATACATTTCCAGAGACGACTGGAAATTTTAAATATTCACAAGCTTCACCTATTCCCTGTACACATTCAACAAACTCTCCCATGTTTTCTTCTTTCTCTGGACTTCCAAAGTTTAAACAATTCGTTATAGCTATTGGAGTTGCTCCAACTGAAATAAGATTTCTCCAACTTTCACAAACAACTTGTTTTCCACCTGTTAGAGGATGTGCCCAACAATAAATAGCTGAAGAGTCAACTGTTGCAGCTACTGCCTTGTCCGTTCCGTGAACTCTCACAACACCTGAGTCACCACCAGGTTTTTGAATTGTATCTCCCATTACTGTGTGATCATACTGTTGCCAGATCCATTCTTTACTACAAACATTGGGATTTGATAAAATTTTATTTAAAACTTCTTTGATTTTAAACTTTTTAAATTCTTCTTTTTTGATTAAATTTTTTTTAGGTAGCTTTGTTTTTTTCCATTTTCGATCATACATGGGAGAATTTTCAACTAAAGTATTAATTGGAATACTAGCCACTTGTTTTTCATCATAATATAATTCAATGTTTTTTGTATTAGTTGTTTTACCAATCACAGCAAAATCTAAATCCCATTTATCAAATATTTTTTTTGCTAAATCTTCTTTTCCATTTTCTAAAACAATCAACATTCTTTCTTGGCTTTCAGAAAGCATAATTTCATAAGGTGTCATTTTGCTTTCTCTACATGGAACCTTATTTAGATTTAATTCAATTCCTAAATTACCTTTTGAAGCCATTTCGATACTTGATGATGTAAGACCTGCTGCACCCATGTCTTGAATTGCAATAATTGAGTCTCCAGCCATTAATTCTAGACAAGCTTCAAGTAAAAGTTTCTCTGTAAAAGGATCTCCAACTTGAACGGTTGGTTTTTTTTCCTCTATTTTTTCATCAAAACTAGCTGATGCCATACTTGCTCCATGAATACCATCTCGTCCAGTTTTTGAACCAACGTAAATAACAGGTTTATTAAGACCAGCAGCTTTTGAATAAAAAATTTTATTTTTCTTAACTAATCCAAGTGTCATCGCATTGACTAAAATGTTGCCATTGTAAGAACTATCAAAAGAAGTTTGCCCTGCTATAGTTGGAACACCCATGCAATTTCCATAACCCCCAATTCCATGAACCACTCCTCTTAAAAGATTTTTTGTTTTTTTGTGTTGTGAAGATCCAAAATGAATAGAATTTAAGTTAGCAATTGGTCTTGCACCCATTGTAAATACATCCCTCATGATACCACCCACACCAGTGGCTGCCCCTTGATAAGGTTCAATAAAAGATGGATGATTATGACTTTCAATTTTGAAAACGATTGCATCTCCATCCTCAATATCAATCACGCCTGCATTTTCTCCTGGTCCTTGAATTACTTTTTTTCCAGAAGTTGGTAGTTTTTTTAAATGAAGTCTTGATGATTTATAGGAACAGTGTTCATTCCACATCGCAGAGAAAATTCCAAGTTCAGTGAGATTGGGAATTCTTTTTAGCAGATCACAAATTTTTTTATATTCCTCTTTTTTTAAACCGTGATCTATAGCTATTTGTTGGTTAACTTCCATTATTTAATATTATTTATAAGATTTTTAAAAAAGATAGATCCATCTTCACCAGATAAACTTTCATCTATCATTCTCTCTGGATGGGGCATCATTCCTAAAACATTTTTCTCTTTATTAAAAATACCAGCAATATTCTTTAATGAACCATTGGGATTAAATTTTTCCTCTGTTTTCCCATTATCATTGCAATAATAAATTGCTACCTGATTATTATCTTGAATTTCTTTAAGTTGATCATTGGTACAAAAATAATTTCCCTCATTGTGAGCAATATGAAACTCAAATACCTCCTTATCTAAATTTTTAAAATATGGATTATCTTTATTATCAATTTTTACAAAAACATTTTTACAAATAAATTCTAAATATTTATTCCTCAACAGAACTCCTGGAACTAATCCACTTTCAACTAGTATCTGAAAACCATTACAAATTCCCATCACTAAACCACCTGATTTTGCAAATTTGATTACTGATTGCATTATCTTTGATTTAGAAGCCATGCTCCCACATCTTAAATAATCACCATATGAAAATCCCCCTGGTAGCACTACCAAATCAGATTTAGGTAATTCATTATCGTTATGCCAGACCATTTTATTTTTAAAACCAAACCTGTTCAGTGCGACGTGCATATCTCTGTCACAATTTGAACCTGGAAAAGTAATTACTGCTGATTTCATTAATTATTGTATCTCAATAATTTTATAATTCTCTATTACAAGATTCGCTAAGAGCTTGTCACACATATCTTCAACAATTTTTTGAGCTTTCTTGGGATCGTTTTCTTTTACGTCAATTTCAAAATATTTTCCTTGTCTGACTTCATTAACATCCTTAAATCCCATTCCATCTAAGGTTTGATGGATTACTTTTCCTTGCGGATCCAGAACATCTTTTTTTAAAGTGATAATTGCTGAAACCTTCATTTACTCTTTTTTTTAACTGAAGATAATTTTGTAACATTGACTGCAGTAACATTGGATTGTTCATGTAGAATTCCAAGTCTTTTTGCAACTTCAGTATATGCTGGTATTAAATCTCCTAAATCTTTTCTGAATCTATCTTTATCTAATTTTTTTTCCGTAACAGAGTCCCATAATCGACAAGTGTCTGGGCTAATTTCATCAGCTAAAATAACCTCATTCTTACCGTTTATTTTTATTCTTCCAAATTCAAGTTTAAAGTCTATCAACTTGATACCAACGCCTCTAAACATACCAATCATGAAATCATTAATTCTTAAGACCATTTTTTTTACTTTTTCAATTTCTTTTTTTGAGGCCCACTCAAAAGCATAGATATGGTCCTCAGCTATTAAGGGGTCTCGAAGTTTATCATCTTTCAAACAGTACTCAATTAGGGGTTCTTTAAGAACCGTTCCGTCCTCAATTCCAAGTCTTTTAGTTAAAGAGCCGGTAGCAACATTTCTCACAACAAACTCAATTGGAATAATTTCTACTAATTTTATTAATTGTTCTCTCATATTTAATCTTTTTACTAAATGATTTCTAATTCCTATTTGAGACAGATTAGAAAGTATGTGTTCTGAAATACGATTATTCAATACACCTTTTCCCTCTATTGTACTTTTTTTTTGATTATTAAAAGCAGTAGCGTCGTCTTTGAAATATTGGATAACTAAATTTTTATCAGAAGAAGCATAAATGATTTTTGCTTTACCCTCGTATAATTTTTTACCCTTTTTCATTATTTGAATACTCTTTTAAATATTAAGTTCACATTCTTAAAATGTTTAGCGTAACTAAAAATAAATTGTAATTTCTTTGGTGAAATTTTACTCATTATATATTTGTCTTTTTGAATGACGCTGTATAAGTCTAAATTTTCTGCAAAACATTTTTTTGCATAATTTTGTATCATTCTATAAGATTTTTCTCTGCTTAATCCAGTTTTAGTTAACTCTAACATCAATTCTTGAGAAAAAATTAATCCTTTTGTTAGATTTAAATTTTGTAACATTTTTTTTGGATAAACAATCATATTATCTAATATATTAGCCAGCCTTACTAAAGCAAAATCAAGAGTGATGTTTGCGTCTGGCCCTATATTTCTCTCTACACTTGAATGTGAAATATCTCTTTCGTGCCATAAAGCAATATTTTCTAAGGCAGGTACAACCGCACTTCTTACCATTCTTGATAAGCCTGTGAGGTTTTCACTTAAGATAGGATTTCTTTTATGTGGCATAGCTGAGGATCCTTTTTGATTTTTTGAAAAATATTCTTGTAATTCATACACCTCTGTTCTTTGAAGATGTCTTATTTCTGTTGCAACTCTTTCAATTGATCCAGCAATAATACCTAAGACTGAAAAATAAAAAGCATGACGATCACGAGGAATTATTTGAGTTGAAATTGGTTCAACTTTTAACCCAAGTTTTTTAGCAACATGTTGTTCGATCTTTGGAGAAATATTTGCAAAAGTTCCAACAGCTCCCGATATCGCACATGTAGAAACCTCATCAATTGCATCAATCAATCTTTTCTTATTTCTTTTAAACTCCTCATAAAACGATGCTAATTTAAGACCAAATGTAATTGGTTCAGCATGTATACCATGACTTCTACCCATACAAGGAGTAAATCTATATTTACGCGCTTGTTTTTTAAGAACTCTTAAAATTTGATCTAAATCTTTAACAAGAATTTTTCCTGATTGAACTAATTGAATATTAAAACTTGTATCTACAACATCTGACGAAGTCATCCCTTGGTGGAGATATCTTGCTTTAAGTCCCGCTTTTTCAGTAACGGATGTTAAAAAAGCAATCACATCGTGTTTAACTTGACTTTCTATTTGATGAATTCTTTTTACATTAATTCTTGCTTTTTTTCTAACCGTTGAGGAAACTCCTTTTGGAATTTGGTTTAGTTTTTCCATCGCTTGAGCCGCAGCAATTTCTACATCAAGCCAAATCTTAAATTTATTTTCTTCAGACCATATGTCTGTTAATTCTTTACGAGAGTATCTTTTTATCATTAATTGTATGGTGGTTTAGAATATCCTTTAGCAGATTCTGTAAAGATTTCATAACCATTTTCAGTTATTCCTATTGTATGCTCGAATTGTGCTGATAAAGATTTATCTTTTGTAACAGCAGTCCAACCATCGTTTAAAACTTTAGTATCAAATTTCCCAGCATTTATCATTGGCTCTATTGTAAAAGTCATACCTGGTCTTAATTCTATGCCAGTGTTTTTATTACCATAGTGTAAAATATTAGGTGCTTCATGAAAAACTGTTCCAATTCCATGACCACAAAAATCTTTTACAACTGAAAAACCCTTTTCTTCGACATAAGATTGAATTTCGTGCCCAATATCACCAAGTTTAATACCTGGTTTAAGAATTTTAATTGCTTTCATCATTCCCTCATAAGTAGCATCAATTAAATTATTTAATTTTACTGATGTTTTGCCAACACAAAACATTCTACTAGTATCCCCATAATGATTATCAATGATTGCAGTAACATCTACATTTAAAGCATCGCCATCTTGTAAAATTCTATCTTCCGAGGGTATACCATGACAGACAACATGATTTAAAGATGTACAAAGTGATTTTTCAAACCCTCTATAAAAAAGTGGAGCAGAGTGACCTCCGTTATCTCTTATATATTCATAGCCAAGTTTATCTATATAATTTGTAGTAACACCTTCCTTAATATTTTCAGTGAGCATATCTAAAGTTTTTGCAGCAAGTTTTCCTGCAATTCTCATCTTTTCAAATTTTTCAGAGTAGTTATTCATTTATAATTTTTAATTTTTTTTCGATCAAAATTTTTTTTGAACTAATTTTACATCTATACGCTAAAAAATTTACTCCTGCTTTTTTAGCAATTCGATAATTATTATAATACTCTGGGTCTATGTCTTTTGCTATTTTAAAGTTTTCCATATTTTGTATTTGCACTAGAAAAATTAAGTATGCTTTATAACCTTTTTTTATGGCATCAATAAGGGTGAGTAAATGTTTTGATCCTCTTGAGGTAATTGCATCGGGAAATTCAGCAGTTTTCTTATCACGAAAAAGCGTCACGTTTTTTACCTCTATAAAGATCTTTTTATTATTTTTTTCAGCTAAAAAGTCGAATCTTGTCTCTTTATTGAAAAAAACCTCTGGTTTGATTGTTTCATTATTCTTTAACTCATTAATAAGATTTTTTAAAAGACCATTGTGAACAATTTTGTTAGCTAAATGGGTATTTACACCAACAAGATTTCCCTTAGCTTTTAAAATTTGAAGTGTGTATTTTAACTTCCTCTTTGGATCATCATTTTTTAAAAGATAGGCCTGATTTCCCTCATCTAATAAACCTTTCATAGATCCTGTATTAGGACAATGTGCCGTAACTACTTGATTATCTAATTTAACATCAACAAAAAAGCGTTTGTATCTTTTGATTAATTTGCCTTTTATTAAAGACTTGGTAAATTCCATTTTCAAATTATACATATAATAATGAGTAAAAACAAAAAAGTTAATGCTGCAATTTTGATAATTGGTAATGAAATTTTATCAGGGAGAACTCAAGACACAAATACTGGCACATTAGCTCTTTGGCTTAATTCAATCGGTATAAAAGTAAAAGAGGTAAGAGTTATTCCTGATGTAGAAACAACAATTGTTGACACTCTTAATGTTTTGAGAAAATCCAATGATTATGTTTTTACAACTGGCGGAATTGGTCCAACGCATGATGATATTACTGCACAATCCGTTTCAAAAGCTTTCAATCGAAAATATGAAATACATAAAGAAGCGTTTAAGATTTTAGATACTTATTATAAAAAAGGGGAATTCAATGAGGGCAGACAAAGAATGGCATGGATGCCTGAAAATGCAGAATTAATTTTAAATCCAACAAGTGGTGCCCCAGGTTTTAGTGTTGAAAATGTATTTTGTTTACCAGGTGTACCATCAATAATGAAGTCTATGTTGGGAGGATTGAAGAATAAATTAGCTGGTGGAGAACCAATTTTAAGTCATACAATTAATTTAAGAACAGTTGAAAGTGAAATTGCTAACTCTTTGATGAAAGTTCAAGATCAAAACCAAGATGTTGAAATTGGAAGTTATCCTTTTTTTCATGCTGGTAAATTAGGAGTATCAATTGTTTTAAGATCTGAAAATCAATCTAAAATTGACTACTGCAACACTCAAATTCTAAAATTTATAAAAGAAAAAGATATCGAAATTGTAGAGAGATAAATGCTTTACTTTGCTTACGGTAGTAATCTTCATCATATTCAAATGAAAAAAAGATGTAAGGATAGTATTTTTTTAAAAAAGATTGATTTAAAAGATTTCAGATTAACTTTTCGAAGTAAATACAGAGCAGCTGATATTGAACCTAATAAAGATTCAATTGTTCCAGGTGGTTTATTTGAAATATCAAAGAGTGATGAAAAAAAATTAGATATTTATGAAGACTTTCCAATTTTATATAAAAAATATTATTTCTTATATGAGGGAAAAAAAATAATGACTTATACCATGACTAAAAAAACACCTTTTAGATTTCCAACAGAAAGATATTTAAACGTAGTTAAGCGTGGGTACAAAGATTGTAAACTTGATCTAAAATTTTTAGAAAAAGCTCTTATAAAATAAAAAGATTTAACCAACAATTAAAGTGTCTTTAGATCCACCACCTTGTGAACTATTTACAATAGTACTTCCTTTTCTCAAAGCTACTCTAGTTAGCCCACCTGAGGTTACATAATTTGATTTTCCTGTTAAAATAAATGGTCTTAAATCAACATGTCTTGGTTCGATATTATTATTAGTTATGGTTGGACCAGTTGATAACACCTCTAGTGGTTGAGCAATATATTCTCTAGGATTTTTTAAAATTTTTTGTCTTACCTCTTCAATTTCTTTTTTGGGTGCTTTGGGTCCTATCATCAATCCATATCCTCCTGAAGCATTTGCTGGTTTTACAACTAACTTAGATAGATTTTCTAAGACATATTTTTTTTGTTGCTTATCGTGACATAAATATGTTTCAACTTGATTTAATATAGGTTGTTCCCCTAGATAATAGATAATCATTTTATTCACAAACGAATAGACAACTTTGTCATCTGCAACACCTGTTCCTATTGCATTTAATATACCAACATTTTTTTTTAACCAACACTTAAATAAGCCTGGAACTCCAATCAAAGAATCTTTATTAAATACTTTAGGATCTAGAAAGCTGTCATCAAGTCTTCTATAAATACAGTCAACTTTCAAAGGCCCTTTAACAGTTTTCATGTAAACATTATCATCTTCAACGAAGAGATCTTTACCTTCTACTAGAGCGATCCCCATTTGCTCAGCTAAAAATGAGTGTTCAAAGTAAGCCGAGTTATAAATTCCTGGAGTTAAAACAACCATGTGGGGGTTAGCTGTTTTTTTTGGAATACATTCAACCATACAATTGTATAATTTATTTGTGTACTGGTGAATTGATGAAACTTTATATCTTGTAAATAGCTCTGGAAAAACATCTCTCATAACCATTCTGTTTTCCAACATATAAGAAACACCAGATGGTACTCTTAAATTATCTTCAAGAACTAAATATTCTCCGTTTTTATTTCTTATCAAATCTATCCCAGATATATTAGACCAAGCTTTAAACTTTGGTGAAAAACCTTCACACTGTTTTACATAATAAGGAGATTTTAAAATTATGTCTTCGGGAACTACTTTATCTTTAAAAATTTTTTTTTGGTTATAAATATCGTCAATAAAAAGATTAAGAGCCCTCGCTCTTTGTATCAAACCTTTTGAAATTTTATTCCAAGCAGGTTTAGGAATTATTCTTGGGATAATATCTAAAGGCCATTTTTTTTCTTCAGCTCTATTATTTGCAGCGTAAACTCTAAAATTTATTCCCCTAGCACTAATCGTACTTTGACAATTTTTTTCTATTTCTTGTAGTTTTTTTTTGCCATATTTTTCTAGGATACTGGAAATTATAAGTGCATGTTTTCTTAATTTGTTATCCGCTGTAAAATAACCATCATATGCATATTTTGCGTTATAATCTTTCCATAATTTAGAGGTCATATAATATCTTCAAATTTTAAATTAATTAATTCAATTGTGTATTTGTTATACCTGTTATGTGAGAAATAGATTATACATAAACCAATTTTAAAAATATTGCTTAAAAATAATGACTTATTGTATAGGAATAAAAGCAAATGATGGTCTAGTTTTTGCATCAGACTCAAGAACTAATGCAGGATTAGATAACGTAAATATTTATACTAAAATGTTTACATATGATGTTGGTGACAGAACAATAATTATCGTTACTTCTGGAAATTTAGGTACTTCACAAGCTGTATATAAATCTATTGAAAAAGATTTAGAAGATAAAACTGGAATAATGAATTTAAATACCTGTAAAGATTTTGATCAAATAGCCTCATATGTTGGATCTCTTAATGTTGAACACTCAATGCCAAAAGGAATAAACACTGATACAGTTTTATTAGGATCAACTTTTATAGTCGGCGGACAAATTAAAGATCAACCGATGGAACTTTATTTAGTCTACCCACAAGGTAATTATATCAAACCAGCAGACAGTAAGCCTTATCTAGTAATTGGTGAAGTAAAATACGGTAAACCAATTTTAGACAGAGTTATAAAACCTGATGTCTCAATTGGAGATGCCTCTAGATGTGCATTGATTTCTATCGACTCTACTTTAAAAAGTGACCTAACCGTAGGACCACCAATTGATTTCGTGGTTTATAAAAAAGATGGGTATAAAATTCTATCACAAAAATGTTTGAATATTGCTGATGATGAATATTCTAAAGTATGCAATCAATGGTCAGATGGAATATTTAAAATTTTCAACTCTTTTCCAAGATTTGATTGGGAAAAGTAATTTATCTATTAGATAGCCAGATTGTTTGACAGGGATCAATTTTAACTATTTTATCAAGTTCAAAAAATATTTTACTTCCTAATAAGTCTTTAT
This sequence comes from uncultured Pelagibacteraceae bacterium, assembly GCA_902541315.1. Lineage (GTDB taxonomy): Bacteria > Pseudomonadota > Alphaproteobacteria > Pelagibacterales > Pelagibacteraceae > Pelagibacter. The sequence goes on along the minus strand of CACBQF010000005.1, from coordinate 20,106 downwards.
ATTTTAAAAACTTTTTATTTAACTTAAAATATTGCATTTTTGAGGAGAGATTTGTTATGCAGATTATTGTTTGTTTTTTATCAACACTTTCTCTTTTAAAAGAAAATATTTTTGGTCCAAGATTGATATTCTCTCTACTCGCGTTTGGATGAAATGCTTTTTGTTTTTTTTTGATACTTAATAGATTGGAAATCTTTTTATAAAAATAATTCTCTTTAGAATTTTGATCGTTAAGTTTGTTTGAAATATTTTTCAAATTCCACTTATATCTATTAACGTCTCGATTATTTCCGGTGATCACAAATTTTGCCTCATCATTAGATGTACCAAACATGGAGTTGAAATAAATCGCCGGGACTCCTTCGAATGCAATCATTATTGAATGAGCAGAAATATATCTTTCAAATGCAAACTTGCCGTTATCATAATTAGTTTTTTTTAGAGCATCGAATACAGTTATATTTGCCTCATAAACCTTTTTTGATTTATTCTGAATTTTTCTATAAGAAAACTTTGACCCATTTTTTTTTAATCTATTAAGAAAATCTTTTAAAACTTTATTACTTAATAATCCTTCAGTGGGTCTCATTCCAATTCCATCATGTGATGCAATGAAATTCAAATAACAATTTCCTTTTTTGCTTTTTGGAAGTTTTTTACTCCAATTGTAAAGATACAAGTTGGTTTCAAATAAAAAAGCATGGATTAATAAAGGTGGTAATGAAAAATTATATATCCAGTTAGCTTCATCATTTTTTCCAAAGTAACTTAAATTTTCTTTTTCAGGTAAGTTTGTTTCTGTAACTATTAAGGTTTGAGTATTAAGCAACCCAGAAATCATTCTTAGGAGCTTTATAATTTCATGTGTTTTATTTAAGTTAATACACTTCGTTCCACTTTCTTTCCAGAGATAAGCAATTGCATCTAATCTAAAAATAGTCACTCCATTATCAATTAGATTAATCATGATTTTTATAAAGCGCAATAAAACTGCCGGGTTTTTAAAATTTAAATCTATTTGATCTGGACTGAATGTTCTCCAAAGATAATCAGTTTTATTAAAAATATTTATTTTTTTTAAAAGTTTATGATCTCTTGGTCTCACAACTTTTGAAGTATTAAATTTAGAGTTTACAGTTAAAAAATAATCTTTACCGGGTTTTTTTGCCTTTAAAAAATTTTTAAACCATAAACCCCTTGCAGATGAATGATTAATGACAATATCTGCCATTACATCACTTTTTTTTGAAAAACTTTTTATGTCTGACCAATTGCCAAGCTTATTATCTATTTTGTAATGATCTTTTACTGCAAAGCCACTATCACTGCTTGAAGGATAAAATGGTAAAAAGTGAACGGTGTTAAAATTTTTACTTAATCTTTTTTGAAAGAAGTTTCTAAATACTTTAATTGAATGTTTTTGGTTTTGCGCAAAAATGCTATCACCATAGCATATAAGCATTGAAGTTTTTTCAGATATATTCTTTGTCTTTTTTTTATTTTTTTGGTTGAATTGGTTTAAAAGCTGTATGACTTCAGTAGTATAAAAATTAATATCCTTTTTATTACAATGAGCTTGATATATATTATTAATTTTAGAGTAAATCTGTCTTTGGTTTATTTTGGATAACATTAACTATATTTTTTGTTATCCTCATTAACAGCTCTTTCTAATCTTCCTAAAAAATCAGGTATTGCACTTTTAACTCTACTCCATGTAGGTATAAAAGGTGTATCCATCGGATTAAGAATAAATGCTTCTCCAGCCTTCATTATATTTACAGCAAATAATTCAACAGCTTTTTCTTCTGTATGTGAGTCAAATTTTAATCCGTTCATGTATGCATCACTTCGATAAATATCGATTAAATCTAATGCAGATCTATAATAAGTTGCTTTTAGAGATCTAAACTTTTCTCTACTAAATGTATTTCCTTGAGTAGCTAATTTTTTAATAAATGTTTTTATTATATCGATCGACATTCTAGATAAACCTTTGGATTCATCGTCGCTAGATAAAATTTGATGTTTGTGATCATAAGTATCAGCTAAATCGACCTGACAAATATTTTGAGGTGAAAAACTTCTTTGCATTTCAGATAAGATACCAACTTCAATACCCCAATCAGAAGATATCCTTAATTCTGGTAAAACATTCCGTCTAAAAGAGAATTCACCAGCCAAAGGATACTTAAAAGACTTCATAAACTCTAAATAGCTACTAGCACCAATAGTTTTCTCGAGAGCAGTTAGCAAGGGAAAAACAAGTAATCTTGCAACTCGGCCATTCATTTTTCCGTTAGCAACTCTTGGATAATATCCTTTACAAAATTCAAAATTAAAAAGAGGGTTTACAACTGGGTAAAAAAGTTTAGCTAACATTCTTCTATCATAGGTTTTTATATCACAATCATGCAAGGCAACAGAACGTGCAGTATCTCTTGCAATAGACATACCAATACAATACCAAACATTTCTTCCCTTACCGAGTTCACTTGGTGCAAGATCTTTTTTCTTTAATTCTTTATCAAGTTTTTTTAGTCCAGGTCCATCGTTCCACAAAAGAGAAAAGGGTGCCTTTAGTTTTTTGAAAAACTTCCAAGCTTTTTTTGCTTGATTTTCGTTGGCTTTATCAAGACCAACTATAATATGATCTAAATATTTTGTTTTACTAATTTCCTCTACAATATTTGGTAAAGCGTTACCCTCTAGCTCTGAATAAAGACAGGGTAAAATTAACTCCATCTTTCTTTCTTTAGAAAATTTTAATAAATCTTTTTCAATTTCTGTTGTGGATCTCGTCCCAAAATCATGCAAAGTCGAGATTATTCCATTTTGAGAAAATTCACTCATATTTAAGTTTAGACATTATGATTTAATTTAGCTAGAGCCATTTTAATCACATCAGCCCAGCCTTCCGGAGATGGTTTATTTGAAAATTCAAGGTTATTAATATTAATTTGATCAAGTTTAAACTGATCGTTAAAAACTAAGCAAGGAATATCGCTATTTTTAAGCATATCTAGATCATTATAGTTATCGCCAACTGCAATTGTTTTTATCTTATCTTCGGTTTTTTTTAAAATTTTTATGACTTTATTCATGGATTTTACTTTATTAACCTTATCACATAAGTTTGAGACACGTCCACCATCTTGTAAAGTTAAAGAATTATCGTTTAAAATTTTTAGTAGTTTATTTTTTTCTGTTTTTTTTCCAATAAATAAAAGTGGCAAAGTATAATTTCTACTTAAAACATTTTTAAGCTTGTCATCCTTCTGCCCAAATATTTCCTCCTGTTTTTTTTTGTTCAATTTGGAAATTAAAAGACATTTATTTTTTATTTTTTCAGGAACTTTTAAATTAAAAATTTTAAGTAATTCCTCTTTTTCTCTACTAAGAATTATTTTGTTTGGAAAATTTTTATTTATTAAATTTAAACCATGAATTGATGAACCATTTTCTGAAATGTAAGGAAGCTCAACACCTAATTCCTCATTAAATTTTTCAATTTCTTTTTCAGTTTTGCTAGAATTTGGAATAATGATAATCCCACTATTCACAAGGCTTCTTATGTAAAGTTTGATGGCGTCGAATTTAAAAGTATCTCTATGTAAAAGTGAACCATCTAAGTCGGTAAAAATCAAAATTGTAAATTTTTTTTTCATTACTCAAATTACAATAAATATTTGTATAAACACTTCAAAAAGTTAAAAATAGTAGGTCTTTTAGAAATTTGACAGAAAAAATAATATTATTAACCATATTACAATTTCTACTTGAGGATGAATTTTACATTTAAATTATATAATGAGACATAGTGCGGTTTGACTAATTTGTTAGATATTTTTATTTAGGTTTATGATTTCAAAATCAATTATTAATTTTTCTAAATATTTTGTTTTAAGTTATAAAAACTCTCCTCTTGATCCAAATTTAATGGAAGATTTTGTAAATAATGATTATTTTAAAAACTTATTGATAAATCTAACTGAAATAGATCCTTATGATTTTAAAATATCTGATGAATTTTTTAGATTAAACGCCATTTCTTTATTACCTCATTTAAGAATACTAAAAACTTGCTTAAATTTGACGACTGAAAGGTTTCTCTTAGAGCTTTCATATCTTGTGCAACCTTTTAATAAGCATTTATCAAGCGAATTAAAAATTCTATCTTCAAAAATTAACAATTCTGAGTTTGGAAACGCTAAATTAATCTCAAATTTACTAAACAGCTCAAAAAGTTTATTTTATAAGAAACTAATTTTGGATTACGAGAAAAAAAATCCTCTAGCTTTATATCCAACCTCAAGTTACAGAAATTCATGTGGTCATGTTGTGAGTTCAAATGACTATCAACAGATAGAAGCAACTATGAATCTAAACACTTTTACGTCAATTAAAGTAGAAGAAAATACATTAGATATAAATAATTCTCTCTTGAGAGACCAATACAAATCGTTTGGAAGATGTGTTTGTTTATTGGATCAAAATATTGAGGATAATTATGGACTAGAAATTGAAAATTATTTCAATCATCATTCAATTGTTTTAGAAAAACTGGTTTATAGGGCTATGGAGGTTGATAAGCATATAAAAAATGTTGAAAAAATAGTAGAGGATTTTAGAAAACTTGGTGTAAACAGAAATGAACCCATTCTAATAATTGGAGGGGGAGTTATAGGGGATATTGGAGCTTTTGCTGCATCTATTTATCATCGAAGCACTCCATATATAATGTTGTCGACATCAGTTGTAAGTGCAATAGATAGCGGACCAAGTCCAAGATCATGTTGTGATGCTGGTGGATTTAAAAATCTCTTAGGTTCTTTTCACGCCCCAGTTCTAAATATATCTGATAGGTCGTTCTTTAAAAGTCTAAGAACCTCTTGGGTTAGACACGGGATTGCCGAAATTCACAAGATGGCTGTAATTAGAGATAAAGAATTATTTCTTTTACTTGAAGATACAGGACTTGATTTAATGAAAACACATTTTGGTACAATTAATTGTAATTCTCAAGATGAGATAGTATCTAAATCAAAAAAAATTATCGGATTGTCTTTAAAGAGTTATGTTGAGAGTGAATATGATAATTTACACGAAGTTCACAGTATTAGAGATCATGCATTTGGCCACGGATTAAGCGCAAACTTTGAACTTAAAGCAGGATTATTACATGGTCATGCCATAAGTGTTGAAATGACTTTAAGTTCTTTTATGTCCTACAAAAGAGGCTGGTTAAGTGAAAAAGATTTGCATAGAATTTTAAAGTTATTTAGCGAATATGAATTGAGTTTATGGCATGACATATTGTTAGATGAGAAATGCATGAATGAAGGTTTTGATAAAATTCTCCAAAAAAGAGGCGGCAACTTGGCTATTCCGGTTCCGATTGCTATCGGAAAGTGTAAATATATTAATGATCTAACAAAATCTGAATTAAAAGAAATTATACAAGAATATAAAATAATAGTTTCAAAATACCCCAGAAAAGGATTGGGTGTTGAACCTCTTTGTTTAGATGCAGGGCTTGAAGATCCGGTTACTGTTTTTAAAGCAGATGAAAATATTGCAAAAGAAGCAAATTTAAATTAATAAAATGTACCAATTTGTAATTCCAATTCACCATGTGAATTGGAGTACAAGATCAGTTCTAGAGGGAATTTCTCAAAAATATAAACCTAAACAAATTTATGTCGTAACATCGGATCATGAAATAAAAATTTTTAAAGATAAATCTAATTCTTGGGATATTGAAAATTTAACATTGCTGGATGAGGATAATTTTTTTTTAAATAAATATGGTTTAACAAAAAATGATATCGTTTCTCAAATTACTCAAAACAAACCCAATTACTCTCCTGGGTGGTTGTACCAACAGATTATTAAATTAGGAGCTAGCGATGTTATAGATGAATTAGAGGATGTTTTTATAATATGGGACGCAGATTTGTTACCAGTGAAATCATGGCCTATACTTGATGACAAAAAGGAAAAATTTGCTTTATTACAAGATAAATCGTATGGAAACCAAGATGTTTTAAATTCGTGGAAAAATTTAATTACCAATGTATTGGAAATAAATCCTGTCGAAGATATCAGGGGTACATTTACTTCACATCATATGGTTTTTAAAAAAAAGTATTTAAAAAGTCTTAAGTTAAAATTTAAAGATCATTTCAAATCAGATCAAAATTGGATTGAGTTATTAATAAAAGCTGCAAATATATATGGTTCTTTTGGTGAATATTGGACTTATGCAAGTTGGGTAAATCATATAAATAAAGATGATCTAAATTATTATCCTTATGAAAAATATGGTTTAACCACAGAAAGATTTTATGATGATGGCAATGGTTTATTTTCAAGAAAATACAAGAAATTTAGTAACTTTAACGAACAAGAGGATTTTTATCCATCTTATTCGTCTATAATAAATTTTATAAATAAGAATTATCAACTTCCACCTTCCTCCTTATCATTTGAAACGAATATCAGGCACATAAAGAAAAAAAATGAGAATATCCATCTTGAGGAAAAAAGATCTATTTGGAGAGAAAAAAGCTTATGATAAAGATTTAAAAATATAAAAACTTAACTATAGGAGAAAAAGATGAAAATATTAAAAGAACTAGATGATGCAAAGTTAGTTATTGTTGATTTAGAGGTAAAGTTAGGGGATAAGTTTAGAAGTGCTCCTACTTTATGTGCAAAGTATAAAGGAAAAATTATACCACTTAATACTGCTCATGATGGAAGACCAATATTAATGAAGGAAGAAAATTCAATTAAAAATTAAATTATGATTGAACAAGTTAGTATTTATTTAACAGCGATGATTCTTGGGATAATGTTATTTTTCTCGTTTGTGATTGCTCCAGTAGTATTTACTACTCTAGATGAAGATAATGCTCGAAAGTTTATAAGAAGGATATTTCCTTTTTATTATAATGTTAATTTAGCGATTAGCTTTATTGTTCTACTAGTATTTTTATTTTTAAGTAAATTAGGTGTTGATTTTTATTTAATCTTATTAATCACAATTTTATTTGCTATATCAAACTATTTATTAATGCCGTTAATTAATAAATATAGAGATGAAAAACAGGATAAAAAATTCAAATATTCACACTTTATCTCAGTAGTAATTAATTTTGTTCAAATGATTTGTTTGGTATTTCTTTTAATTTAAAAGTTTTTTTTCCTTTTTATTTTTAACTTCGTTTTTTTGATCACAGTATTTTTTAAAAACATAGGCCGTTGATACCCCACCAATTAGTATTAATTTTAATATCTTTAATTTAATAAGTGTTTTTATCATGATTTAATATCAAACCTTTCTAATAAAAATTGGATTACTAAATTGTAGAGAAATACAAAACAAAAAATATAAAATAGAAAAATTACTTCTTTAGAATTAAAGAGGTATCCAGTTGCGGTTAAAAGTACGAAAAATAGGCTAATTGATAAAGCAAGCTTTGCTTGTGACTTTTTTTTTAAGTGAGATTTAACAATATTACTTTTCATAAAATAATAATAACTATTAAAGATATTTATTCATCATGAATTTTGTCCTACCTATACATTTCAATTATAAATATCAGCGTCATTATAGTCATTTAAAAATGTAATAAAGAATTATAACTTCTCGCATGTTATTTGAATTACCAAAATTAGATTATTCAAAATCGGCACTAGCTCCAATAATGTCCGAGGAAACTCTTGATCTTCATCATGGCAAGCATCACCAAACTTATATAACTAATTTGAATAATTTTATTAAAGACACTGATATGTCTAAAATGTCATTAGAGGAAATCATAATTAGTTCTTCTAAAGATAAATCTAAAGCAGGTATTTTTAATAATGCTAGTCAACATTGGAACCACATAATGTTCTGGAAATGCATGAAGCCAAATGGTGGAGGTATAATGCCTGAAAAGTTAAAAAAAAGAATTGAAACAGACTTTGGAAGTACAGATGAATTTAAAAAACAGTTTATTCAAGCTGGAATTACTCAATTTGGTTCTGGATGGTGTTGGTTATCAATTAACAACGGTAAATTAGTAGTCAGTAAAACTCCAAACGCTGAAAATACTTTAATACAAAATATGAAACCTATTTTAGGTTGTGATGTGTGGGAACATTCTTATTACGTAGATTATAAAAATAGAAGGCCTCAGTATTTAGAGAATTTTTACGAAAAATTAATAAATTGGGAATTTGTAGAATCTCAACTCGATTAAATGGAGCGTTCTGTTGCCATGTGCAATACCTAGAGTTTATATCATATTATTATAGGATCTTATAGGATAACTCAGATAATTCTCGGATCTAGAGAGATAAAATAAAAAAAATTTACTTATTCATCATGAATTTTGTCCTACCTAGACTTTTCAACTGTAATGTTTTAAATTTTAACACTCATTTCTCTAATTTTTAAGAGGTATTGATGATTATTTGTTGTGAAAAATATTTATAAAATTCATTACATTGTATTTTTTTTAGCTTTATTTTTTTCTAAAGCTATAGCGGAGCCAACCTTTGTGCAAAGCAAATCAATCGAGGCATCCGATTATTTTGGATTAACGTTCAATAATGATGGAACAAAAATGTATACTTTAAGAAGTGAATTAGAAGTCGATGCAGTTATCGAACATATATTAACTACCGCATATGACATTTCAACGGCAACCGTAAATAATACTAAAGTAGTACATGTAAGTGGAGGTGATGCCTCTCATTTACCAACACAAGTAGTGTTCAATAACGATGGAACAAAAATGTTTATTGTTAACCATCATGGTAGAAGGACAGTAGATTACTGGTCACTAAGTACTGCATTTGATGTTTCAACTGCTACATTTGATGGCGAATATAGTCTCATTGGTAAAGAACAAAGAGCTAATTCAATTGCATTTAATAATGATGGTACCAGAATGTTTATTGCTGGTGTAGGAAATAATTTACAAGTGCGTGTTCATGAATTTTCACTAGATACAGCATTTGATCTTAGCTCAGGAGTTACTCAACTTAATACTGAAGACCTAATTTCTTTTCAAAATCACATAGATGGAGTTACTTTTAATTACGATGGTACTAAAATGTATACCATTAATAGTAAAGAAGATGAAGATAAGATTTTTCAGTTTGAATTAACTACACCTTATGATGTTTCTACTTTATCCCTTGAAGGTACTTTTGATGTAAGTTCTGTAAGTGAAGAGCCAAGAGAAGTTGTGTTTAGTAATGATGGAAGTAAAATGTTTATCATTGATAATGACGATAATAAAATTCATGAATTTAACCTAAGTTGTAATTGGAGTGTAATTGATGGTGCTTGTGACGATCCAATTACTACTTCTGATGAGGGTAAAGATATTTTAAGCTCAATCGAGTCTCAAACTGCAACAGCAAAACAAATTGCTATTCAAGCAAGTACTCCAGTTCTTAACCGTATGTATTGGTTAAGAAGACATAGAACCAATGATCAATTAAGTAACCAAAATATTAGATTAAACTTTTCTAATTCAATGGTGGCATCGCTTTCTAACATTATTCCTATATCAAATAAAACAAATGAAGTTCTAGACAAATTATCAGATGATTGGTCATTTTGGAGTGAGGGTAGTGTAAGTATTGGTAGAACTGGAGATACATCTACTTCATCATCTAAAAAAATTAATACCAAAGGTATTACACTTGGCATGGATAAAAAGATAAGCAAAAATAGATTATACGGTTATGCTCTTAGATTTGGTAATGATGATGTTGATGTCGGTACATCTGGGACTAATTTAGATACTGAGTCTTTTAGTTTATCTGTTTATGGAACTTTTCCTCATGATGATGAAAAATTTACTGAAGGTATCATTGGAGTGAGCACTTTAAAGACTGATCATATTAGGAAAGGGGGAGGAAGTACAAGAACTGGAGAGAGAGATGGTGCACAAATATTTGGTTCACTTAATTACTTAACAACATATAAAAAAGAAGATTTTAATATTACTCCTAATTTAAGAATTGATTTAAGTTATACAGAATTATCCAAATATAGAGAAAACGGTACTGCAGCCTTAGTTTACAAAGCTCAAACAATTGAAACTGGAATGATATCTGCTGGTTTTACCATCAGTGACATTTTAAATTTTAATACTTTTACTTTTAAACCAAATGGTGGATTAGAGCTTGGAGTAGATTTTAGTCCGTCTTCAGATGCAACATACCGTTACCTATCGGAAACTAAAGAATATACAAAATCAATTGATCAAGATTCTAAAAATTTAAGAGCAAATATTGGATTTGATTTAGTAACCGATAATGGTTTTTCAATAATGACTATTTATGAGAGAAATCAAAGTGATAATGCTTATAGCGATACTTTATATTTAGGATTTGGTTACATACCAACAGACGATATTGAATATGCTATGACTTTAGATAATGACAAAGCATCTTTAAGTTATAAGAGAGATTTAAATGGTTTTGATATCAGAATGAGTTCGAATTATAGTTTGATGAATCAAATACCTGAATATGGTGCAACCCTAGAAATTGTAAATACATTTTAGCAAATTCACAAAAACTTAATAGGATAATATGGGATAACTAGAACTAGACTAGAAACTAGGGAGATAAAATAAAAAAAATTTACTTATTCATCTTGTTAAATTATAAATATTGGCATAAACACTCATGAAATTCATTAATGCCCTCGTGGTGAAATTGGTAAACACAAAAGACTTAAAATCTTTAAATATATTTTTTTAATGAAAGACTATTCAAATTATACAAAAGAAGATTTAATTAATGAAATTAAAAATCTACAAAATAGAAAAAAATATGGTCTCAATTGGGAAATTGAGGAAGAAAATGTTGTTAAGGAATTTAAAGAAAATTTTCTTTATCTAAAAGAAAATGAAAAATTAAATATTTCAAAAGATGACAATAAACCAGTTAATCTGATTATCGAGGGTGATAATTATCATGCAGTATCAATCTTGAATACCACTCATAAAGAACGTATAGATGTAATTTATATCGACCCACCTTACAATACAGGTAGTAATGATTGGAGATATAATAATGATTATGTAAATAAAGAACATAAATATAGACACAGTGCGTGGATACAAATGATGTCCACAAGACTTCAAGCTTCAAAAGAACTACTAAAAAAGGATGGGGTGTTGATTTGTGCAATAGATCAACATGAGGTTAATAGATTAGGATTATTACTTGAGGAGGTGTTTGCAGAGTATTTTATTTATTTAATTCCAATACAACATAATCCGAGATCGCAACAGGGAACAAATTTTGGTGTAACTCATGAATATATGTACTTTTGTATTCCCAGTAATGAAAAAGGCAGTGAGCAAGATTTAATTTCAAAAAGAAAATTAGAGGAACCAGAGTGGCGTGATTTTATGCAAACAGGCTCTGCATCAGATAGAAATACTTCAAAAAATCTTTTTTATCCAATCTATGTTAAAGATGAGAAAATTGTAGATGTTGGTAAAGTCCCTCCAGAAGACTATCACCCTAAGGAAAAAATCAATAAAGTTAAAAAAGATTTATACGAAGTTTGGCCTATCGACTCACGTGGAAATGAAAAAAAATGGGGTATTAGTTATGAGTCTTATATTAGAACTAAACCTGAATTGAGACCAAAAAAAACTAGAAATGGTATAACGATTCAAAGTCTAACTAAGGAGAGAGCAAGAAAATCTATTTGGTTAGGACCAACAATGTACTACAAACAATCATTAGAAAATTTAAAAAAAGATATAAATAAGATATTTTCTAATGTCAGCAAACTACCTTCAATTGAAAAAGAAATAAAAAACAGATTTAATAAAACTTTAGATACAAAAGCCAGATATGATGCCTCAGAGTATGGAACAAAAATAATTCAAAAAATTTTGAAAAACGAAAAATTTGATTTTCCAAAATCTCTTTATGCTGTTTATGATACGATCTACTCAATTGTTGAAAATAAAAAAGATGCAATAATTTTGGATTTTTTCGCAGGCTCAGGAACAACGGGTCATGCAGTTTTGTTAATGAATAAAAATGATGGGGGAAACAGAAGATTTATTTTAAATACTAACAATGATAATGATATAGCCACAAAAGTTTGTTATCCAAGGATTAAAAATACAATAAATGGTGTCACAGAACTTCCAGATATAACAAATATTAAAAGTAATTTAAGATATTTTAAAACTGAATTTCAAAAAAAAGATACTACGGATAGTAGTAAATTTAAGTTATTCAAAAATAGTATAGAGGTTATAAAGATTAGAGAGGAAACATTTAATTTATTAAAAAGTAATAAAAATTATTCCATTTACAAAGGTTTAAAAAAATTTACAGCTATTCTTTTCGATGAAGAATATATTGATGACTTAAAAATTGAATTAGCTAAGCTTAAAGAAGAAGTTTCTGTTTACATTTTTTCTTTAGGAAATGTTACTTTTGATGATGAGTTTGAGGATTTAAATAATGTCAGTAAAATAATATCTTATCCAGAACCTATTATAAGTGAATATGAACACTTATTGAATAAATAAAAAATGCAACTTAAAAATTATCAAATTAATGCAGTAAATGGATTAATTGAAAAATCAAAAAAATTATTAGAAATAGGAAACAAATCTTTAATATTAAAGTCACCAACCGGCTCAGGTAAAACAATAATTCTTGCGGAATTTATTCAAAGGTTTATCAAAGACCATGCAAGCAATAATAAGTTTTCTTTTGTTTGGTTTGCACCCAGAAAACTTCACACTCAAAGTAAAGAAAAACTTGAAAAATATTTTAAAGATTCAAAAGCAATAAAATGTTCATTCTGGGAAAATCTAATTTATAAAAAAAAGATTTCATCAAATGAAATTTTTTTTTGTAATTGGCCGAGTATAAATAGTTCTAAAAATAATATACGTGAGGAAAGAGAAGGAGAAATATTCATAGACAAATTTATTGAAAATACGAAAGCCGAAGGAAGAAAAATAATTTTAATTATCGATGAAGTACATGATAGTGTTGGCACAGATAATTCTAATACAGTTATAGATATTATTTCACCTAATTTAACAATAGAAGTTTCAGCGACTCCTTCAAGAGATGGAGATGACAGGGAAACAGTCCAATTAGAGCATGTAAAATCTGAAGGAATGATTAAAAAACAATGGATCATCAACCCAGACTCAAAAAATATAATCAATAAAAGAAATTTCAAAACAGATTTAGAAAAATCTAGCGATGCAGAAATTATAAAAATTGCCTTAGATAAAAGAAAATTTTTATTTGATTTATATAAAAAAAATGGAGTTAACATTAACCCACTGCTTTTAATTCAACTTCCCGCAAAACCACCAAATGAAGAAGATAGAATTAAAGGTGAAGTAAAAAAAATATTAAAAGAAAATCACAATATTTCTTTAGATAATAATAAACTTGAAGTGTTATTATCTGGTGAGCCTAGGCGCGAACTAAAAAATTTGAAAAAATTTGATAACGAAGTAGAGGTTTTAATTTTTAAACAATCTATAGCTTTAGGATGGGATTGTCCTAGGGCACAAATAATTGTTACGTTGAGGCATTGGAATAATGTTACTTTTTCAATTCAAGTCTTAGGCAGAATAATGCGTATGCCGCAACCTGAAGTGGGTCATTATGATGATGAAGAACTTAACACTAGTTACGTTTATACAAACAATGCCTCTCATGAAATTAAAGATAATTTGTTAGAAATGATGGCTCCTCATAATGGAAAATTGATTAATGAGGCGAGTAAACTTAAACTATCATCTTTTTTTAAAAAGAGATTTAGACAAACAAGAATAAAGAAGAAAATATTTAAACCTATTTTCTTTAACATAGCATCAAAAAATAAAATAATAGAAAAAATTGATAAAGACCCAGCTCCATTAAAAAGACAGAGATTAATTGAACGGTCCTATAGTAGTTTAGAGGTTGAGCTAGATCAAACTACAGAAAATATCCTAGACTCAAGTCTTGATGATATGCAAGCCACATTTAATACCTTTTTAAGAAATTTAGAATTAAATGAATTTAAAGATGTTCAATCTTATTATCCAATTGCACAAACATTTTATGATTTTTTCAAAGAAAACTTAAATTTCAATTATGAAAATCAGAGTGATTATAAAAAAATTATAAATATTATTTGTGACAATTCTAATAAAATTCATTTTGAAAGATTAATTTCAGAAATAATATCAGAATATAAAAATCAAATTGAATATAAAAAAAATGAATTAGTAAATGTAAAAGATTTTCAGCTTCAAAAAAATTATGTTTTTACCAATGATACAAAGCCTTTTAACCCAGAACTAAAAAAATGTGCTGTTAAAGGTTATAGATTTAAAAATTTATCAAACCCAGAACAAAAATTCATTAGTTTTTTAGAAAGAAGTCCCAAAGTATCTTGGTGGTTAAAAAATGGTGACTCTGGAAAAAATAATTTTGCAGTAAATTATTCTTTTAACAATAAAGAAGAACCTTTTTATGTAGATTTTATTGTAAAACTAAAATCTGGTAAATTAGGTTTATTTGACACAAAAGGAGGCATAACATTAGAAAGTACTGATGCTGGTCCAAAAAGCGATGGATTAATTAAGTATATTAAAAAATACAAATATTTTGGTGGTGTTGTTAAAAATGAAAATGATAATTATTCAGATGCTGCTTGGAAATATTATATTGGCAAAGGTGAAGATATTATAAATAAAGAAAATTGGAAACCATTAGATTTATAACTTTAACTTGTATATTATAATAATTTAAAATAAACACTCATGAAATTCATTAATGCCCTCGTGGTGAAATTGGTAGACACAAAGGACTTAAAATCCTTGCCGCTTGCGGAGTGCCAGTTCGAGTCTGGCCGAGGGCACCACAATGAATAAAATTAAGATTATTTCTGATAAAAATCGTAACTCTATAAGAATTAAAAAGTCTCTTTTAAAGATTACACAAAACAGCAAATTAAGAAAATCTGATATCTCAATAGTTATAGGTGGAGATGGATTTATGCTACAGACATTAAAAAAAAATAAAAATTCCAAAAAAATTTTTTATGGCATTAATTCAGGAAATTATGGTTTCTTAATGAATAAGTTTTCATCAAAAAATGTAACAAAGAATTTATCAAAAGCAAAAATGATTTCTATTTCACCTTTAGAAATGACAGTCACTAACAGTAATAATTTAAAAAAAAAACATATTGCTATTAATGAAGTTTCAATTTTAAGACAAAGTAGACAGGCGGCATCCTTGTCAATATCTCAGGGTTCTAAATTAATCATCAAAAGATTAGTTTCTGATGGAGTGTTGGTATCTACACCAGCTGGTAGCACAGCTTATAATCTATCAGTTCATGGACCAATATTAAATCTAAATTCAAAAAAGCTATCTATTTCTCCTATCAGTCCTTTTAGACCCAGACGATGGAAAGGAAAAATTATAAATGATAACTCAAAGATCATCATAAAAAATCTTAATTCAAAAAAAAGACCCATTAGTGCAGTCGCTGATAATATAGAAGTTAGAAATGCTAAGAGCATAATAATAAAAACTAATAAAAAGATTAAGTTTAATCTCTTATACGATCAAAATAATAGTCTCCAAAAAAAGATTAAAATCGAACAATTAAGAAGGGAAACTTATTGATGGTGCCCCCGCACGGATTCGAACCGCGGACCTATTGATTACAAATCAATTGCTCTACCAGCTGAGCTACAAGGGCATTCGTATCAACGAAGTTTTTAATGTTAAAAGTCAATTAAATCAACACTTAAAAGATTTGATTACTAAAAGGTAATCTTATTGTTTGTTATTTTATAGCTTGTTGTAGACCATTTGTGACTAATCTATCGGTTCGGCTATCGGTTCGAGAGTTTGATAAGCTAATATCAAAAAGTAATTCGTAAATATTAAAAAAAAACTTTTATAATCCATTAAAATGAAGGAAATTAATCGATTTTATTTATGCAATTTGTTTATTATACAAAGCAAATGTTAAATTATTTTAAGAAAATACTTTCAATATTTCTAATTTTTAATCTAACTTTTGTTAGCTCAGCACAAGCTGCTGCAACCTTTGTAGATAGTTTTGATGTTAGTACTCAAGATACTCAACCTAGAGGTATTGCTTTTAACAATGATGGAACCAAGATGTTTATAGTAGGTGATGAAGGAAATGATATAAATTCATATACCTTATCTACAGGTTTTGATTTATCAACACGAACTTTTGATGACATAAATGGAGATGGATCAGGTTTTGACGTTAGTGGTCAAGATCTTACTCCTCAATATATTAAATTTAATAATGATGGAACCAAGATGTTTGTATCAGGTAATACTGGTAAAGATATAAATTCATATACCTTATCTACAGGCTTTGATTTATCAACAGCAACTTTTGATAACATAAATGGAAATGGAACAGGTTTTGATATTAGTGATCAAGATGTGCAAACTAGAGGTATTGCTTTCAACAATGACGGAACGATAATGTATTACTTAGGTAATCTTGATGATGATTTAAATGTATATACACTATCTACAGGCTTTGATTTATCAACTGCAACTTTCAATGACATAAATGGAGATGGATCAGGTTTTGACATTAGTGGTCAAGTAACTGTTCCTAGGGGTATTACTTTTAATAATGATGGAACTAAAATGTTTATAGTAGGTGATGCAGGAAATGATGTAAATGAATATACATTATCAGTAGGCTTTGATTTAACATCAACTGTAACTCATGTAGGAAAGTTTGTTGTTACTGATCAAGAGACCAATCCTCAAGGTATAGCTTTTAATACAACTGGAACTAAAATGTTTATAGTAGGTAATGCTGGTGATGATATAAATGAATATACTTTAAGATGTGCTTTTACAGTTACTAATTCAGGATGTGAAGACCCACCAAAAATTAAAGATGTAAGAGGTATAAATGATGCACAAATTAATACTGCTAAAAAGTTTGCTGAAGATACAAGAGTGGCTACTTTTAAAAGATTAGATATATTAAGAGCAAATAAATACCAAACGAGCGCTCAAAAAATAGAGTTGCTCTTTCAAAATGAATTATTTAAGAAAATATCGAATAATGTTGCAAGTTCTTCTCAAGCTAAATTCAATCCAATTAAAAAGTTAGATCAGATTTTACCTAATGACTGGGAAGCATGGACTGAAGGTAGTATTAGTTTTGGAAAAATTGGTGAGACTTCCTTAAGCTCTGCACAAGATATAGATGGATTTGGTATAACTGTAGGTGCTGATAGAAAAATGGATAAAGACCAAATATTAGGAGTAGCTGTAAGAGTAGGTAACACTGATGTTGATGTTGGAACCTTTGGTTCTGCAGTTGACACTAAGGCCTTAAGTTTATCAGTTTATGGGGTTAATAGGTTAGAAGACAAGAATTTTTTAAAACATGTTTTTGGAGTTAGTTATTTAGATAGTTATATCGTAAGGAAAGATGAGGGAAACACTAACACTCATACTGGTGACCGTGAAGGCAAACAAGTTTTTGGTTCACTTGATATTGGTAGAGAATATGAAGATGGTGACTTAATTATTAGTTCAATAGGTAGTATTGATGGAAGTTATACAGTGCTTGATAGCTATACTGAAAGTGGCACTAATGCTATTAGTTATAATGATCAAGATATTAAATCTTTAATGGCTTCTTTAGGTGTACTAATTGATAGAGATTTTAATTTAGAAAACTCAAATGTAAAATCTAGAGTTAATCTTGAATATGGTAAAGAGTTTACCTCAAACTCTAAAGTAGTAACAAGTTATGTATCAGATAGCGAAAGTTTTGAGTATCAAGCTGATAACGAAAATAGAGATATTTACACAGCAGGACTTGGTTTAGATTTTAAGCACCACCAAGGGTTAACAATTAGTGCAGATTACGAAAGACAGCAAATCAAAGGACACGGCTATATTAATAAATTTACATTATCAACCGGCTTTTTATATAGAAAAGAAACAGAGTTAGCACTTGATCTTAGAGAAGATATGACTTCAAATTTTAAAATTTCTAAAACGTTAAATAGTTTTGATTTAGAGTTTAATTTAGAAAATGATTTTTCTAATCAAGAAAATCATAATGCCAATTTATCTCTGACCAATAATTTTTAAAAATTTTATAATGTTTACAATAGGTTTGTGGTCAGAAATAGCAATCTATCGGTTTCTAATAAGCATGAAAAATATTGAGTCTTTTTTACTTAAATTATGCTAGTGTTTACTTGATGATAAATGCATTGAAGATGAAGTCGTTTGATTACAATTCAATTGCTCTACCAGCTAAGCTACAAGGGCATAGGAAATAGTTATTAACTATTTATTAATTAATTAACTCTTTTTTTTTAAATAGCTTAAATGGTGAAACACAATTGCAGCACTATTTGATATATTTAAGCTATCAATATTTTTATTTATCTTAATCTTAACTAAAAAATCTGCATATTTGGATGTATGTTTATGCATTCCTGATCCCTCTGATCCAAACAATAATATATTATTTCCTTTCCATTCAATATTAGTAAAATCTTCTTTTCCATTACCATCAAAACCATATACCCAAAAATTTTTTTCTTTAAGATTTTTTAGTGTTGAATTGATATTAGAAACTTCAAAAATGTTGATATATTCAATTGCGCCGCTTGCCGCTTTATACATAAGTTTGCTTTCGCTAGGAAAATTTCTTTCTTTAATGATTATTCCATCAATATCGAAAGAAGCAGCACTTCTTATCAAAGATCCTATGTTTCTTGGATCAGTTACACCATCAAGACAAATTAACGTGATATTATTCTTTTCTTTAATGTATTCTTTAAGATTTGGTTTTTGAATATGCTCGACTTCTGCAACATATCCCTGATGTTGTAAATTTTCCCTAGTGCTATACTTATCAAGTTCTTTTTTTGTTTTAAAATATACTTTGACATCATCTAACAAGTTTATATTAGGACTTTTTTTATGAATATTTTTCTTACTTTCCTCTGTTAAGAATATCCTCAACACATTTCTTTTTGGATTTCTTAGCGCCTCAATTACTGCATGTTGGCCAATGATAAAAAAAGATGAATTATTCATAAAATTACCTTTGTTTTACACGTTTTTTTAAATATTTTCCCATTAAATCACGTGTTGCATTTGGACAAATAAAATATATAAAACGCTTGTTGTTTGAAGCTTTATTGAACAAGGGGACACTTCCCCTAAGGGAGGGGTTCCAGAGCGGTCAAATGGGGCGGGCTGTAAACCCGTTGACTTCGGTCTTCGAAAGTTCGAATCTTTCCCCCTCCACCATTCAATAATTTTAGGCAATACTGGAGTGATACTCTTGGGGTTGTGCGGGTGTAGTTCAATGGTAGAACGCTAGCCTTCCAAGCTGGATGTAAGGGTTCGATTCCCTTTACCCGCTCCAAGAAAAACAAAGTTTATAAAAAATAAAAGTGAGGAATATAAGTAATGTCAAAAGAAAAATTTGTAAGGAATAAACCGCATTGTAACATTGGAACAATCGGTCATGTCGATCATGGTAAAACAACTTTAACAGCTGCGATTACCAAAGTTTTATCTGAAACTGGTGGAGCACAAGCAGTTGCTTATGATCAAATTGATAAAGCTCCAGAAGAAAAAGAGAGAGGAATTACAATTTCAACAGCACATGTTGAGTATGAAACTGAAAAAAGACACTACGCGCATGTAGATTGCCCAGGTCACGCTGACTATGTAAAAAACATGATTACAGGTGCAGCTCAAATGGATGGAGCAATTTTAGTTGTTAATGCTGCTGATGGGCCTATGCCACAAACCAGGGAACATATTCTTTTAGCAAGGCAAGTTGGAGTTCCAGCAATAGTTGTTTATTTGAATAAAGTTGATCAAGTAGATGACAAAGAAATGATTGATCTTGTTGAAGAAGAAATTAGAGAACTATTAACTTCATATAAATTTCCAGGAGATAAAACACCAATAGCTAAAGGTTCTGCTCTTGCAGCTGTTGAGGGAAGAGATGAAGAAATAGGGAAAAAATCAATTATG